>CAIYHQ010000050.1 GCA_903926075.1 uncultured Methanomicrobiales archaeon | reverse complement strand
GTTATTGAGAAAAACCTGCATTATTGGTAAAAGTTTGGCTTTTTTGAGGTAATTGTTTTAGAGAAGAGAGTGCATCAACATCAAATTTTAGATTAAATGTCAAACTTCGTACTTACCCCATGATGAGCAGACTCCGAACTTTGCAGTTAATTGTAAAAAAACAACTTATTATGAAAAAATTTTGCCAGAAAAAAAGTATCAAAAAAAAAAGATTCAGGTTCTGTCTTTGCGTCCCCCATAAATCAATTAGACTAAAAATCTCTTATTCTTTTAGTGGCAAACTTGGGATAAAAGGTCAATTCAAAGGGTTTTATGCGTATCGAGTCGGAAAAGGGAGTGTAATTCACTCAATCTTTTATGACAGTGTTCTCAATCGTCGAATAAGGCACCGGTGTGTAGTATACAAATTGCAGGTAATTTTACTCCTGCTTTCCGTTTCATATGTTGAAACCAAAAAAAGCAGCAATCAGACTCTGTCATACCAAATTCCTCTTGCCTTAAAATCAGATGAATTATAAATCCCCTTTACATCAACAAAGGCCCCTGGATCATTCATCATGTTGATAAAATCACTAATTTTTAAATTCTTAAATTGTTTATGGGGTACTGCAAGGATGACCGCATCGACTTTTTCAGATTCAGCAAAATAAGGAATAACGTCCATTTTCATAATAATATCAGAATTCAAATAAGGGTCAAGACCATATACTTTTGCTATACTATACTCTTTCAGGGTTTTGACAATATATGGAACAGGTGATTCCCGGATATCTGTTACGTTCTCTTTATATGTTAACCCCATTATCAGGACTTTAGCCTCTTTAACAACTTTTCCTGATTCTATAAGTCCCTTTAAAACCATATCAGCAACATATGCAGGCATTGAATCATTTATTGCTCTCCCTGCAAGGATGACCTGAGGGTGATAACCAATCCGCTGGACCCGTTCAACGAGGTAATAAGGATCAACCGGGATACAATGCCCTCCCACAAGGCCCGGTACAAACGGTAAAAAGTTCCATTTTGTCTGTGCAGCTTCCAGGACTTCTTTTGTATCAATGCCCAGTTTATGAAAAATTATTGCAAACTCATTAACAAGAGCAATATTTAGATCCCGCTGAATATTCTCTATAACTTTCGCAGCTTCAGCTACCTTAATGCTTGGGGCCCTGTAAACTGTTGTAATCAGACTATAAATCTCCATTAGTGTCTCTAATGTGTTATTTTCATTTGCAGCTATAACTTTTGTTATCGTGTCAAGTGAGTGTTCATCATCACCTGGATTGATGCGTTCAGGTGAATATCCCACAAAAAAATCTTTACCACAAATTAGATTCGAATTTTGTTCAAGTAGTGGAATAAGAACTTCCTCAGTCAATCCAGGATATACCGTGGATTCAAGTACAACAATTGCACCTGTCTTCAAATTTCTCCCTATTGATATTGCAGCTTTCTCAATGGGTTCCAGATCAGGTTGATTTGTACTGGTGATTGGTGTCGGAACACATATTATAACAATATCCGCTTTAAAAATCTCTTTTTCATCTGTTGTACTTTGGAATTTCTTTTGAAAATTATTAAGACTTATTACTTTTGATTCATCGATATCAAAGCCGATTGTTGAGAGATGGCGGGAAAATGCCTTTGCAAGAGACTGTCCGACATACCCTAAACCAACAATACATACAACCTTTTCTTTTACTGATTTACTTGCCATTAGATTCTCCAGATTATTGATATTTTCCTCTCGATTAGTTTTAATATTAATTATTTTTTATATCATTTAGGATGATCACACCTGAAAACAAAGATCTTCCAAATAAATAACAATAGAACATTGTTTTGAAATAGCAAGGCTGCTTTGCTTATAAAATACAACCCTTTTTCCTCGAGTGTTATAAGATCATCTACGGTCTTTTTGAACTTCGGGAGTTCATAAAACACAAGGCTTAAATCGCCGTAGTAGCCCTTATGGGAATTGTAATCAATTAATGGTAATGCACCTAAAAAAATTCAAAAACAGAAAATTCTGACTGGATGCGAGGGATGGGATTTGAACCCAAGAACTCCTACGAGACAAGGCCCTCAACCTTGCGCCTTTGACCTGGCTCGGCAACCCTCGCACGTGCCTATATTTCTGTGGTGCATTCGCTAATATATCTATCCGTCTATCTGGTTGTGTTAATAATTCTGCTCAATCAACAAGCTTATCAATTTTATCAATAAATCAGTATCAAGCGATGTGGCAAGATATTATTGAACATTTCACTGACTCACCCTCTCAGAAGATAGTGGTGAAATTCCTCCTGGAAAATGGTTTTTCAGTTAATACAGCAGGGAAGATCTGCTGTAATGACGTTGAGATTCCTGCTACCCAGATTGCAAAAATCCTCTTTGTTGATAGAAGAGTCGTTGACACAACCGCCAAAAGAATACTCTCAATTCCAAATATAAGTGCAATATTTTTAAAGATGAGAGCAACACCAGATCTTTCAGGAATCGCGGAAACTCTTGGTCTAAAAACAATAACCATAATTCCAAATGATGCCAATGAGAAAGGTATTATAAATTCGACAATGCGTATTATCGGTGATTTTGACCTCAATATACGCCAGATATTTGTCACAGACCCAAACCTCTCTGAAGACCCGAAACTTGTTATTATTGTCGATTACGAATTACCAGTTGGTCTTGTTGAAAAGCTGAAGAAACTGCCACAGGTAAAGACGATTATACTATAACAAATTAAAGATTAAAGCGTTTTCAAAGCCAGAGTTCCATCTCGAGATATAACTTAAAATATCGCCGCTGAATTCGCTTTGGAAGTGCAATATTTTTTTGGAAACGCTCATAAAATGAGATTTCTCTTATTCCTTTTACAAGGTTGTCTGCATGTGCTACAATCTTCTCAGGGAGAGTAAAAGGGATACAGTCTATAGGTGGGAGCCCCTGCAAGGTATAATCGTCAGCGGTTAATCCTGCACCTACATGGCACTCAACAATACGGGCAAGAGGCTCTTCAACCCCGAGAGAGCGCAGATATTGCGCTCCTTCCAGCCCATGAGAGAGCGAATGTGTAATTCCTCGTCCTACATCATGAAGAAGGGCACCATCATGGACGAGTCTTTTATCTTCGGTGTCAAGATCTGATGTGAATCGAAGAGCTACCTCCATGACTTTTTTTGAATGTTCCATGACATGGAGATCCAGGGCTGCTCTATTAAGGATCTCTTCAGGTTCCAACCTTCGCTCCTTCTTCACCCAATGACTCCCTAATAAGTTCAATTCTTTTCTTAAGTGAACTGACTAGTATCTCGTTGTCGAAATGCTGATAGGAATTTTTGCATCCAGGACATGTGAAATCTAGATCGAATGCCCGGTTGAAAGTGATGAAATACCCGCATTCACTACACTTATAGAAATCATTTTCTTCCTCGTATTTACGTCTGGCCTCGAGTTTTTCGATAATCCTCGTTAAATCTTCAATTATTGCATCAGTTATACTATCCAGTCTCAATTGCCATAGGTATGTAAGCCAGCCGGTCTCGTTATTTTTAAGCCGTCTATAAAAAGCGAGCCTTTTTTCATAGAGAGTATAGAGGGTATGACGGACAGAATTTAAATTGATCTGAGTCATAGAAGCGAGCTCTTCATCACTGTGTTCTCCCTCCTTTGGGAATTTTGTTATCAGTCCCATCCCCTCTTCTCCAATTATCCGAAGGAGATATGCCCTTATTGCCGGGTCAGCTAACGCTTCTTCCACTGTAGCCATCATCCGATATATTGTTGAATTTTACTAATAGTTGTATCTAGTGAGGCAAGTGCCTCATCCCTTGTTTTCCCTTGTGCTAAAATACTTATAATTGCATTCCCTTCTTCAAAATATGTCCCAGGCCAGGGTATATCTGCGACTTGAGGCGCAAAATTTTTAAGATCTTCTTTTATAATGACATCCCGTTCTGCAAATAAAATCCTTCGAACTGCATAACACCGCTTTAAAAACGACTGGTTGCTAATCTCACCAAGAAAGGCATTTATGTGAAGATTCACGAGGTTTGCGCCGGTTACAGCTTCAACAGTATCAAGTGTTGCCTGGAAGCGCGGATTAATTTCAATTGCATATATATTATCATAATTAATTAAAAAATCAACCCCGACTGCGCCCATGCACCCACTCCTGGCAACTATATATTCTGCGAGACTTTTCAATCTTTCTTCTTCCGGGTGACAAAATGGAGTTATTGACCCGGAATAACCATATTCACACTCACCTTCTCCACGCAGGACCTGTTCGTTACTTGATAACGCAACTGCTCTTTTCCCGTCTGAAATACAGGATACACTTGCAGGAGTACCAACAATTACCTGCTGCTTAAAATATGGTTGATTATCAAAAAGTATTCTCCATTCTTCCTCTTCCTTCGCCGAAGATACAACCCTGTTTCTCCAGCCTCCTGAACCGGAGCATGGTTTTAAAAATGCCGGGTACTCATTACCCTGAATTATAGCAGGTTTTTTTACACCTATCTCCTCAAAAAACTGATCTGTTTTTACTTTATCAAGGAACCTGGAGACAGTTTTAATATCTGTACTATAAAGTGGAACCGGCGTCTTTGCTGATTCTGCACCAGAGGTTACTAAAACCGCATCGATAGAAAATCTGGCACATATATCCTGTATCCTGTCTTCTATTTCATCCAGGCTATCAAACCTGAAACACTCTTTAGTGTACCAGTAAAGATCCTGGTCGCAGAAATTATCCAGGGCATAGACATTATAACCAGCCTTAAAAGCAGAACAGGCCACATGACGAGTTGAAAAACCCGCAACAAGAAGGTTCTGTTTCACCCGGTATCAGTCCTTTTTCCGTGCTCCTGTGGAATTACTTTCAGTTTTGCATCCGGAAATTCTCTCACTAACGCGGTGGGATTCAGGTGGTCCAGAACAACCGCAAGCCCTGCTACTTCGGAATGGGGTTGATTTGTTACGGCGACATTATAATCAGCGAGCCCGAATAACTCACCCGGGACTTTTTCTGCCCCTACTACAATAAGGATCCTGTCAGATTTTTTTATTAATTCTTCAATATCCTGAAGAGGAATTCCGTACATTGTCAGGTGGAGAACAATACCCCCGGACTCCTTCCATCGGTTGATACAGGTTCTCCATTTGATTTGATCTTTAATAAAAAAATCACCGCCCCAGCGGTCCACAACATCCTGTATCCCTTCAACAATATACTTGTCTGCACTCGCAAGATACATACCTGCTGCACCAAGAGCACGGGCTGTAAGACCCACATGGGTTGTGACTCTCTGGTCCCTTTCAGGACGGTGTCCAAGCCTTAGAACGGCAAAATAAACCATTCATCCCTGCCCGTCGTCTTTTTTCAGTGATATAACACCGTCTTTAACTATAAATGGCGATGATGAATCATACTTGCACTGGCAGTTGAAAAACATCTCCTGAATTGAGAGGGGACGAATATTTTCACCTTTTTGTTCAATCAGGAGATAGGAACTTAACCTTTCAAGAGATTCGTTAATAAGGCTTTCATTCCAGCCTGTTTTTGATATGAGGTCAGACTTACTTATCATTTCACAACCTGCAATGTAGTGATAGAGAATCCAGTCATATTCCTCATTTTTCATATCAGATATATTGATAAGAGAGAGGATATATTTTCTGTAAAGATGACAACAAGAGAAAAAATACCTATGGAACCTAATAACCTTCTGAAGATACTGATCATTGCACTCTCTCTTCTATTTGTCCTTAACTGCCCGGTTTTTGCAGATTCAACCGAAACAAATCTTTCTCCTGACCTGAAATCTGACGATTTATCTATTCTGCCTTCAGGAAATTTACCCGTGGTATATCTTGAGGGCTCACCGTACCAGATGGGATATTCTTATGGTATTCAGGCAGCACCATCAATTGCTGCAGCAAGGGACAATACATGGGCCATTGCCTTATTAAAGCATGATCGAAAATTTGTTCTGGATAAACTTGCTCTCATTGCAGATTCGGTCCGAAATAATATTACTGATTTTTCATATGACGAATTTATACGAGGTATTACAGAAGGAGCGCAAACACAGGGTTATTCGGTTACTCCAACTGATATTTACCTGATTAACAGCATGTTTTCACTAGAAAGCCCGCCAGGTTCTCCACCCACAGGATGTACAAATTCAGCTGTCTGGGGTGATAGGACTGACAGTGGCGAACCAATCGTATCTTCCAATTATGATTACCACAGGAGTCTCATTAATGGCTATACTAACCTTATTGTTGCATATCCGGATGGAAAACATGCTTTCGTATCTACAGGAGTCCCGGGGAGGCTTTCCAACTCATTCCAGATGAATGATGCGGGTGTTGCAAGGACTGTTTCCAAAGGACCTTCTTCGCGAAAGGAAGATAGTGCATTCCAGGTCACTGACTTTTTCCTGGGTCCTTATGTTGTAATGTCAGCATCAGATGCTGATACTGCAAAGGACATTATCCTCTCTATGCCACTTTCGGGAGGGAGTATCCACCTTGTTGCTGATAAAAAAGGGAAGGCTTACGTTATTGAAACAACTGCAGCATTAAAAGCAGTGAGAACTCCGGGTGAAAATGGAGAGGACGATTATCTTATCAGCACAAACTTTTTCTTAAATGAAACAATGAAACCTGCCCAGAAACCCTGGGACCCAAAATTGTATTAACAGGTTATTATCTGACGGAGCGACTTTTGAATCAAAACCAGGAATTATCCAGGGCTGTGATATCTGAAGACCATGAGAAGTCACTTATCTATTATGGGAAAGCATCATCAGATTACCTGGCTGTAAAAAGTGAATCCGCATTTATAAGAGACTTGGCGGATAAAACTTCTTCCGGCTCAGTTTATTCAAATATTGTAAAAAAGATAGCAGTTTAAATGGCTTATAAATTTTTTTTGCGAAACCTGTATTAAGCCTAACTTGTCTCAAGTTTTATACTTCGGGAGAACACAATGGTAGCATGGAATTGTCACCTATTATTTGGGATGATGACTTATTCGCAATTTCTGAACGGTTATTAACAGAATGCGCAGATGGTGACGATGTTATTCATCTGGCCTCCCTCCTTGACACTGCCCCCCCGGAAATCCGTAAGGAACTGCTTCATTCTGACCTCCTGAATGCCTACCAGGCTTTTTATTATTATTTCAGAGTTATTCCCGGAGAGATTGAACAGGAACGCCTGATTCTGGAACCTGCATCAGCACTCGATAAAGGTGTCAGGATAGGTGAAATTGACCTTCTTACCCTGATAGCCAGATATCTTAAAGATGAACTTATAGTCAGCGTTAGCGATGGTACAGAGATATTAAAAGATTTTAAAGGAGAAAGTGCATACGACAACGCGGTAGAATTTATAAATGAGAATCTATGACGGTATCAAGGCCGCCACGTGTGATCTTTTTTCTTTCTACCCTGGCATTTGTTATTGGAGGCAGTTTCCCCCACCTATAGACCCAGTCCCCGATTACTGCCATAACTCCAAAAATATGGCTCTCATCTAACCGCTTTATTAAGGACTGATCATCGGTACGTATTTCGTTACAGATAGCCGTTGCCCATGCATCGGCAAGAGCCGGGTTGTCAGCGTACACTATTACTGCATCCGCAACTCCAAATGAGATAGAGGGACCAACTGTCGCTGATGATGTACATATTCCGATAATCTCCTTTGAGGGTGGGACAGTGAAAGCAAACCTGTCACTCATTGCAGATTCACCTGCATGAATCCCTATTGTAATCTTCCTGTCAGAGAATAGGGCGATATCTCCTCCATTATCAATAACCCCATATGTTCCTCCCGCATCCATTATAGCTTTCACTCCGGCTTCCGCTATAGCGCCGGCAACTGCAGCCATTGGACCAACTCCTGCATGTTCTGCAGCAGAAACCATTTTTTCGGTGACTACCCCAGGCAATTCAGCACAACAGGGAACAAGACTTGTCCGGAATTCAGGAGAACGCATGCATTCACGTTCAACTTCCTGTCTGGCAGCGAGAAGGGCTTCACAGGCAACAGTGACATGCTCGTCTTCTTCTGCAAGAATTGTTGCAATCGTCTCTCTGAATTCAAAATGGTGACGGATCATTATCAATCATATATAAAGAGTTAATTAATCAGAATATGTAGTTGATATATCCGATGAAATTAAAAAGGTAAGTCTATCAAAGATAGTGATTCTTTCGCAACCAGTCAACCTGTGGTTGCAGGTATCGATAGATAATGTCGCACTTTTCATCCTGAAACGACCACGGAGTTACAATAATGGTATCACCTTCACGGATCCAGGATCTTTTTTTCATTTTTCCTTTAATCCGCCCTAATCTTGTCACACCATCATAACACCTTACTTTTATGTGATTGCCGCCTAACATCAGTTCAGCTGATGCAAATTGTTCTCCGTTCCACTTTTTTGGCAGACGTACACGTATTGTCTCAACGCTTTCACCCTGCTTTTTCTGGGCATCTACATCATGGCTGTTATTTATTACCTGGTCTTCCGGAATTCAAACATCTCCTTTTTATATATTTCTTTTCTGCAGGCATAAAGTACCATGTAAAAACTTTGCTATAAATCCCAAAAAAGAAGATGTAAATATAAAAAAAACATTTTAATGCAGATCTTCAGTATACCCGCCGGATCGTCCCGCGCTTTCATAAAGAATAATTTTCAAATCTCCCATTTCGGATTATCTTCATTGTAATCGGGTAGAAAGCTACGCCCTTGTCATCAAACCGGACTGACCCAAGTGCTCCATCAAAAGACCGGTTTTTGTACCAACCTGATATACAGTACTGAGAAACGCCACACTCTGCAGCTGCTGCGTACAAAGTCGTCATGGCATCAAAGCCCTCAGCTCCGTAAAAAGTCGCATTTTCCCTATATTTATAGAAATATCGCTTAAAAAACGGATGGGACCGGTTTAATGCAGGAGTCGTAAAGATTAAACCTTCGGTTTCTTTGCTCTCAAGAAGGGAATTTCTTTCAATTACTCTTGTTCCAACGAGAGCGGTGTTAATTCCTGCATTTCTTATTATTTCTATCACTTTTCCACCCTCAGATACACTGAGGAGGAGAATTACATCAGGGTTATTTTTTTTAATTATTGAAATATTCAGGGTCGAATCAAGGTTATCCGGATTATAAAGCTGTGTTTCTATAATTTTCCCGGGGATTAGGGATTCAAGCGCAGAAATATATCCCCTGGAATAATCATTATCACCTCCGATAATTGCTATTCTGTTAAACCGGTTAAGATAAGCAGCAAGTAAAGGCGATTCCTGCTCCACTCCCGGAGTAAACCTGATGAGGTGATCTGATGAGCGGCTCCGGTTGACAACCGCACTACCTAGTGCAAGCTGAACAATGCCTGATTTGGCAGCACCTGGATAGACCACGTTAGTTGTCCAGCTAGCAACTGTTACCACCAAAGGGAGATTCGGATTATCAGATATCATTTTTTTCCACGAATACGATGCTACAGAAGCATTACTCCCTCCATCCATGGTTATTGGCATTATTATGGAATCCGGATAGTCTTGCCTGACCATTTCAAAAGCACGGCTGTATTCTACGCCAATATCTAATATAAATCCACTTTGCATAACAAGAATTCCAACTGGTAATTCTGATTTAATATGGGAATTGATATTACCAGGCTCGTTTACTTTATTGGGAATTATAGCGTGAGTTAGAGAAAATAAGGTTATAAGGCCGATTATAATAATTATAACTGAGATGAAGACAAGAATCGAGCCTTTTCTCATAATTATTATATCTGTTCATCCAGTAATAAATCGTTTCAAATTGAGTGCCAGTATTAAAGTTATTGATTCCAAGGGCATACAAGTTGTGAAAAAACCTTAAAACTAGACAAGGTCAATTTCATCATTAACATTTGTATTATCTAAATTTAATCTCAATTACTTGATTTTATTAATAACTTATTTTTCAATTCAGTATTAAATCGGGCCAGATCAAATTCCATTGCCCGTATAAGGCAGGCTTCCCTATATCTTTCAGGGTTAGTACCTATAATTCTTATGGCTTTAACAAGTGAGTCTATCGACGGTTCGACAAGCAAACCAGTTTTATCTGTAACCGTCTCCCGAAACCCTCCTTCATCAACTGCAACGACCGGCTTCCCGCTTGCCATCGCTTCAAGTGGTGTAATTCCGTAATCCTCATCAAGAGCTGTGCAAATGAATGCTTTACACCTGGCATATAAGTCCATAATCTCTTCGCTGGATACTTCACCAAGGAGTGTTACATTGGAGGGTAGGTCTTTGCGGATCTTTTCAACATATTGAGATGCATGGTCACCGGTGGAATATCCTCCGACAATAATCAGTTGATCTTTGGGTAATTGCCTGAAGACTTCTATCTGAAGGTCTATTCTCTTCTCAGGATATAAACGGTTCACAGAAAGCCAGAAGTTACCATACTCAATACAGTGATATAGTGATATTTCAACTGGTGGATAGATAACATCCGAACAGCGGTTATGAAATTTTAAGACTCTTTTCTGCACATTTTGTGAATTGGCAAATATACGATCTACCTTAATTACCGAGTGTTGATCAAAAATCCGGTTGAAATATACCCAAAAACGAAACAACTGCCGTATTATAAAATTCTGTCTTGCTAAAAAAGTTTTATAAAGATCATAAAATGCCCGGACCGGTGTATGACAATACCAAACATTGGGATGATGTCTGTGAGCTGCCGCAGTACTCCAGTTCCCTGTGAATATGAACAGATTATATTTATCTGAAAAATCTGAGAAATAATACCGAATTGTTGCAGATATTTGCTTTAATGGCGGGAATTTTATCGTTTTCCCAAGGCTTATCACCCGGACTTGTTGGTCAATTTTTTTTATTGCATCAATATCGGTTGTAATAATATCAGCATCCAGAATCCTAGCCATCTCTATTGCTACCTTTTCACCACCGCCGACAGTTCCAAAATAATCATGGAAAATTGCAATTTTCACAGTTTTTCACGTTGAAACGAGACCCGGATGCAAATTATTTATGGGAATATTATTTGTATTCGTCACTGTGTTATTTAAAGTTGAGACAACCGGCTTCTCGTTTGAGGATTTACCAGAGCTTGGGTTTGTAGTCCTCACTTTTCAAATATTTTTAAAAAAAAGTATCAATATCTACCCAATATATGTTACAGTTCTCATAAACTTTATCGGGTTATATTCATGAATGAACCTTTAAATTAAGAGAATTTCTATTAAATAAAATTAATTTTCAATTGATTTTCAATTACCTTAATTTTATTAAAATGTTTAGTTGCTTTGGTAAGTTCGTTAAACGAAGTTTTTAGGAACACTACTTTTTGCTCTAGATCCTGACATTGTATCGATTGCAAATAATTATCCTGTGCTGAACGATGTGATTCCATTTCAAGTATAAGTTCATTCTGAAGTAACCGAACTTTATCGGATACCTGATAACCGGATATTATCGGGAGAAATTTATTGGTAATTGAGATACATGATTCTGAATAAAAAATCATAAGAAATTCATTATGATTTTGCAAAGCAGCCATATACCCGTTGGAAACCGGCAATAATATATTGAAATACTCTGCTCCACTATGTAAAAATTTTATATCTTCGTCGGAAAGGTAAGTTAATCCGGGTCCAATAATTTCCATTACTACTAATTTAACCTCATTGATTATCTAAAAATATTTTCCTATTGACTGATGCAATGAAAAGTTGCAAGAAAAATTTTTTTAATGAATTCATAAGGAGGTGATAATTTTTAGGGACTTTCTTTCAGTTAAGAATAAATATAATCAAATTTAGCGTTAATTTGTGTTTATAATTGAAATTTAAGCCACCCAGGCGTGTTTCAGAACTTCTTACCTTCACTAAGTTAAGATACGGTAAAAGGATGCTTTCGACGCTAAAAAAGGAGTCTGAAATAAACCCAAAAGAAGAGAAAGATATGAAAACAAAAAGCAGATGCCTCAGCCCGGATTTGAACCGGGGACAGCCAGATCTTCAGTCTGGTGCTCTCCCAGTCTGAGCTACTGAGGCAATTCAGGCTTAAATGTTGGCTCCAGGATATTATAAAGTATGTTGATTTCACTCATCATGGATGATATGCTTTTTTCGAAAATTAAGATCCTGTGTTGACTTATCAACGCTTTAATTAACCCGGTAAAGAGAACTAATATCCATGCACCTTCCAGGTAGAAGAAAAGGGGTTGATGACACCAAGACACGAGAGACTTTAATCTCGCGCAATTATTCAATAGTCCATCTTACTCATAACGACCTTGATGCTGTGGGGGCAGATACGGTCCACCGGATGAAATATGAAAATGTATTTACAATCTGGAGCTCTGTAGGCAAATTTCCTTATTATATGCGAATGATATCGGATAATAATGGAGAGGGCAAAATTCTCTCAATTAGTGACATCGGTTATTCGCGCGGAATTGAAGATCTTTTGAAAAAAATTAAGGCTAAAAAATGGAAGGTTGAATGGCGTGATCATCACCGCTGGCAGGACGATGAATTAAGGCGCATTGAAATTATAGCCGACCATATTACAGTAGATACACATACCTGCGCCTGTGGAATATGTGCAAAAGAGATTATGCCTGGTGACAAAGATGCGTCAATGATTGCAGAAACAGTCTGTGACTATGACCTCTGGCTCCACAAGGACCCAAGGTCCGGAGTGCTCGGACTGGTCCTTCAAAGGGAAAAAAACCGCGATTACGTCAGAGATTTGTTTTTAAGCGGTAAACTCACGGATTCAAAAGTTGAGAGTGAATACCGTGACATTAAACTTGATATGGAAAGAAAAATGCAGAAAAGCCTGGATCACACCATCGTACAGGGTAACCGCCTTAAAATTGCATTTGCCCCCATGTATGGATATCCGAGCGAGACTGCCCATTTTATACGTGACTCGCTTATGACGGATATGGAAGTTATAATATCTCATGACGGGCGCTTTTCATTAAGATCTGTCCCGCCGATAAGTCATATTATAGCCAGGGAATACAAAGGAGGCGGGCATCCGGTCGCGGCAGGAGGGTCATTCAGATTTTCTTTTATGGAACGAATCACTTACTCCCTTCTCCATAGGTCACGGCATTTTGAACAATTTACTGCCCTTGCAGAGTCTATCAGGGTATGATCATGCCTGAAATAAGATTCTTCCAGTATAAGGAACAGTCACATGAACAGTAACCGCCAACCTCAATATTTTCCGGGTCAAACCACTGAAGAAGATCTTTGATATTCCCTTCGTCCGGACCAATGGGAATTATTTTATGGATTTTGACCTCTTCAAAGAGAGGTAAAAGATCTGCGATTGACTCACAAAATAACCCGATAGTCTTTTGATACTCAAGCATTAACCGAAGATCCTCCTGTGCCTGGTTTTTTGCGAGAAATATTACTTTTCTCGATGACAAGAGTTCCAGTTCTATCTCGTCAACCTGTTCAGCATGTATTATATGACCCTTTATCCCACTATCACGCATTGTACGAAATATTCCATTATATATTTTACAGAGTTCTTCAAGAAATTCAGGAGAGTCCCTGTAATATTGATTCACAAAACCCAGAGAACCTGGCGATGGAAGGGCAAACCAGGCCTCGTTTTTAATAGAACGAATAAATGATGCGTCTTCTTCAAATGGTTTCGAATGATAACCAAGCTCATCCTTTACAATATTTTCATTTAAACCGATAATTCCCTCTTTTAACCTCCCATCATAAAAGAACCCCCCCGCACATGGATATTCAATCCCTGCCTCTATTTGGGGTTCTATGGACTGATAAAGCCGGAATGATGTAATATCGGTTTCATGTTCACGTTTAAGTCCGATAAAACGGGAAAGATCATCATTGGTAAGAATATCCGATTCTCCACCAAATCCCCGTCTATTAAATGTGAGGGTTTTAGGCATTTGTCTCAATGATATTTAAGTCACTAAATCTAAAAACATAGGGATGAATGGAAGGTCACTCCTCGTCACTTGCGGACTCCCGTACACAAACGGGCCCTGCCACCTAGGTCACCTGAGAACGTATGTACCTGCTGATTTTTTTGTCAGATATATGCGTCGTAAAGGTAACAATGTGACCTTCATATGCGGGTCAGATAACCATGGGACCCCGGTAGTAGTAAGTGCTGAAAAAGAGGGGGTAACCCCTAGAGAACTTTGTGAACGGTTCCACACCCATTTTTACGAGACTTTCAGGCGGATGAATGTTGTCTTCGACCACTTTGGTATGACTGACAACCCGGTTAACCATCACAGGACCCGGTCTCTCGTGCAGACACTGATTGATAAAGGCTATGTATACCCTGAAATTGTAAAGCAGTGCTACTGCACAAAGTGTCAGAGATTTTTACCAGACAGATACGTTGAGGGGACCTGCCCTCATTGCGGGGCCATTGCACGCGGAGACGAGTGCGACCAGGGTTGTGGAAAGCACCTTGAACCTGGAGAAATAAAAAACCCTACCTGCACAGTCTGCGGGACTAAATCAGAATTCCGGGACCAGGAACACTTTTTCTTTAAATTAAGTGAGTTTAAGGATTTTCTAAAAGACTATCTTCCGAAACTTAAAGGTACCCAGAATGCACGAAACTACTCACTTGGATGGGTGAATGACTCACTTCACGATTGGTGTATCACTAGGACACTTGATTGGGGTGTGAAGTTCCCTGGCCGGAGTGATCTTGTAGTATATGTATGGGTTGATGCCCCGATTGGTTATATTGCGTTCACAGAAGAATGGGCAAAAGAGAATGGAAAAGACTGGCAGGACCTCTGGTGCCGTGAAAATGGTGAGGTCATCCATTTTATTGGTGGAGACATCGTTTATCACCACTGCATATTCTGGCCTGCACTTCTCAAAGGGGCTGGATACAATCTACCTGATGCTGTTGTCGCAAGTGGTATGCTCAAAGTAGATGACCATAAATTTTCAAAATCAAGGGGATATGTGGTCTGGACTAATGAAGACTACCTGGACTCCGGGCTTTCTTCTGATTATTTAAGGTATTACCTGCTCGCATATACAAGTCATACAAAGGAACTGAATTTTTCGTGGAGTGCATTTCAGGAGCGTATAAATAATGAACTTGTAAATATCCTTGGAAATTTTACTTACCGGACCCTCTCCATTGCAAATTCGAAATTTGGAGGTATTCCGGAAGGTGAGGTCTCAGAAGAGATATTAGCAAAAATCCGCGAGACAATATCCATTGTAGATTCCGCAATGAATGAATATGATTTCAAATTTACGGTAGATTCAATAATGGGCCTTGCCGCGTTTGGAAATAATTATATCCAGACAAACGAACCCTGGAAACTCATAAAAAAAGATAAAAATGAGGCGTCGCTAGTCATTCTGAATTGTCTCCAGCTCGTTAAAGCACTCACAATATTAATTGAACCTCTTATTCCAGACCTCGCCCAGGGTTTGTGGGAACAAATGGGATGTGAGGACACCGTGTCAGACAGCCACATTCCAGAGACCGGAATACAACTGAAGGCTGGCGGGCTGAAAAATCCTACAATTCTCTTCCATAAGATAGATGATGAAATGGTTCAAAAATTATCAGATACTCTCTCGGAGCGTGTTAAAATCGCAGATAAAAAAAGTTTAAAAGAAGAACTTGTCAATATTGATGACTTCCATCGCCTTGATATTAAAATTGGTAAGATTTTATCAGCCGAAGCTGTCCCCAAGTCCACTAAACTTCTCAAACTTATGGTAGATATCGGTGAAGAGGTCAGGCAGATAGTGAGTGGGATATCACAGTTTTATTCAACCGATGATCTTGTAGGGAAGCATGTGGTAGTACTTGTAAACCTTGCACCTGCAAAGATTTTTGGTATCGAAAGCAGAGGTATGATCCTTGCAGCCGGAGACGAAGCATCCCTTCTCATTCCTTTACGGGATGTAGAAAACGGGACAAAAATCCGTTAAATTTTTTTGATTATTTACCTGCTAATTTTTTTATTGATTCTTCTGCTGCCCTCCTCACATATGGATTTTCATCATTAACAAGCGGAATTAGGGCAGCCGATACCTCACTGACATTCAGGAGACCAAGTGATTTTACTGCCATATATCTGACATGATCTTTCTCATCCGTAAGAAGCATTATTATATCAGGGATAATTGACGTGTCACCAATCCGTCCAAGGGCTTCAAGGGCCCTGTACCTGACTTTCCAGTCAGTATCCGAAAGCAGGAGGACTAATCGTGATACAGCAGGTTTTCCTATCTGGACTAAAGCGTTAACTGCATCTGCCCGCTCTTTTTTGTCCTTATCAGAGAGTTTAGATATATTTTCATTTAAATCGGCGTTCGCATTTATTACCATTAACCATATCAGTTCGACAATTTTCTATTAAAAGATCCCTGAAGAAAGGATTTCAAAAAAAAAATTTAGAGTGATATTTACTTCTTAATCTTTGTTTTATTTTTTAAGACGGGTGTTGAATTTTTAATTGAATTATTAGTTGAAACAGTTTTATTTTCAGGAACGAGGTTTATTGACTCGGGCTTTGGCTGTTCACTCCCGGTTACCGTTATAAAATCTTTTTTTGTCCATGATACCTGAGTACCGGATGAATATGAAAAAGTCCCTGTACTCGTTGAACCTGCCCATGCTCCCTCTGTTATCTGTTGAGTCCCGGATATCGTATCAGTGTTGCCTCCACCAAGGACAAGGGTCACACTGTAGGTACCTTCATGTTCATAGGTATGGATTGGGTTCTGTTCGGATGACGTGGTTCCATCGCCAAAATCCCAGAGCCAACTACTCATTGTACTTCTTGAGAGGTCGCGGAATTTTACTGTAAGCGGGGCAGGGCCGATTGTTTCACTCGCGGAAAAATTCGGAGTTGTAGTACGGTACGTGTAATACTTGTTAATACCTCCACCCTGACCAAAAGGACATAATGGTATACAGGAAGCATTTGCGGAGGTTCCAGTAAAAGGGCAGTTGCAGGGACATGCCTCAAGATTTTTCGTAAACTCTTTTCCTGAAAATGAAGAAGACCCTGGGTCCGCAAATGCTACATCCGAAAATATAATTATCCCAAGCAGAATGAGAGCCATGAACCCAACTTTCAGAATTTGTCTATCCATCAATGTCTCCCACTAATCCAATCTTATTAAAATAATTATCTTTAGTCCTGATTAATACATCTGTTCGTAATAAATTACAATGAGTATCAGTCAGTTTTTCAAAAATGAAATTTTCATTTTCGTGCAATTGTAATATAACCACTATGCCCGACCCTTGTAGAAGGCCTTGTTCCACGTGAACTTCTCGAAAGTTCTCTTTCAATGCACTCGTACGTATTTACGTGAGAGAAGAGACTTCGTGCAGTTTCAATAACGGTAAATGTCTGTTCGAGAAAAGGCGTGTATGATGCAAAGAAACCCCCTTCTTTAAGAAGACCATAGGCATGCTGTATGTGAACCGGTTCAAGCATCATATCGAGGTGGACAATGTCAAATTTCCCTGTTGCATCAAGGATGTCGCGGGCTATCACTTCTACATTTGAAAGCCCGGCTTCTTTCATATTTTCAGCTGCAATACTTGCAAATTCAGGCCTCTTTTCATAGGTGACGACTTCTTTTGCTATTCCTCCAAAGTAAACTGCAGCGATTCCACTTCCTGTACCGGCATCAAGCACTATGTCATTACGGTTCATGCCTGTTGCCCCAATTACATAACCTATGTCTTTAGGGAGCATTGGTGCCCCGCTCCGACGAAGATGTGCAAAATGATCAGGAGGTCTGGGTATACGTAATAAAAAAGCGACTCCTTTGTGTGAAAGGACGGTATCACCTTCAGAGAGACCTATAATTGACTCAAGATCGATGTAACCAAGATCGGTCTCAAGTCTCCCGGCCCCGGCTTTCTGGTAATATTCCCTTCCACTGCCGCAGAGAAGAATCCTGTCTCCAGTTTCTATCATTCTTTCGCGAGCCTGATAATTGCTTCAGCAATGTCTCCTTTCGTTTCAGTAAGTGCAGCCCTTACCTCTTCAGGAGCGGAACCAGTCTGTTCGATAACAAGTGCGATATCAGATTCGGGAATTTCTGCCCTTTTCTCCTCAAAAACCGGATCACCGGTTATCTGATAGGACACATTCCCCTGCATTTTCATTATCGTAACCTCTGCCGAGTCAAAGATATATTGCCCTTCTGAAGTGCTGATTACTATTCTTTCAACGTTTTCAATCGGCTGTACATCCATGCCTAGCTGCTTCATCATCTGTTTCATGCGTTTTGGATTAATATTACCGGGAATCATAACTCTTCTCTCCCTTTCCTTACTTTTACGGCGACTCCATACTTAAATGAAAGCATTTCGTCCCCTGAAAGAACGGCCGAACCTGTTGCAACAAATGTATCATCCGACAATACAACAAGCACCTCATCATAAGGGCTTATTTGAGAGTCTGCATCTGTCACATGCTTTGCAAATACATTTTTTCCTTTTTTTATAAATTCCTGAAACGGTTCGGCAACTGTAACACGATAAAGTGGCGCTGGAAGCAATGAATGAAGACGGGTTGCACCTTCAAGTCCCAATGTAAGACGCCCGTCATGTGCCCTTAATGTTACAAGATGCTTCCCGTTGAGGAGGATCTGTCTCACATCACCGCTTCTGCTATGAATGACAGAACATTCATCAGTAATAAGCCTGGTCCCGATTCCACGTCCAAATTGATATTCAGCGATTCGCTGAACTCTTCGGATGCAGTTGTCCTCTGAGAATTTCATTTACACGCCCGATAAACCGCTCTTCTGATCCCTTTGATATATAAGCTCCGGCTGCAATTTTGTGGCCCCCTCCTCCCCCTCCTACTTCCTGGGAGGCCCTGCAAAGTGCATCCTGAAGATCAAGCCCCTCTTCCACCATCTGCGAGTTTGTTCTCATTGAGACTTTACATACCTCAGGCTCCTCTGGGAGTGAGCATATTACGAGGATCGGTTTCCTTCTGTTCAATTTTGATAATGCCATTCCAGCCCCAATGCCAACAATCGTATCAGGATATTTGTCACCGGTGTCGATATACTGCAGATGTGATAGTTCAGTTACCCCTGTATCGATGATATATTCAAGAAGTTCACGTATAACGGCCCTGTGGTTCGTAAGCATATACTGCGCATCCCTGTAGGCAGCTCCACGGTCTCCTCGACAGACATCTGCTCCTACTCTTGGCTTTGACCAGCGACCACAGGCATTAAGTAATGTTGCAAACTCCTGGGCATTTCTAAGAGATGTCCTCGGAGGTTCATCTGGGAACATGTAATGTTCAATGAAAAACTTATCAACCTGGACATTATTGGCAAGGAGGTACTGGATGAAGCTACTTGTAAATTTCTTCTGTTCATCAAAAGTCATATCCTCCCAGACTAAAAACCGACCATTTTCCTTCAGACGGACTCCGGTTTTCTCTATGAATTTTATTGCTGCAGACTGGTTGTTCGATATTCCTGGTATAAAAGGATCATCATGGAATGTGAGGCAAAGATATACGGGCCGTGTCGAAAGGCCGTAAAACCCTATATCCTTTCTCGCTTCAATATTGCCATAAAGGATACCATCCTCAACTATATCACGTGCCGGGCCCACAAGCCCGCCGTCCTCACGGGCCATCATGTCACCAACATTTCCGATTGTTGAGATCTTCGCAAGGTCGGTATTTGCAGAATCAATTTCACGCGCAAGCAGGTAACAGAGACCACTTGCACTCATCTTTGAATAGTTGTACTGAAGGGTGTTTACCTGGTGATAATTAATTTTACCCGGCTGACTGATATGGTGATCAAGTATCAGGACTTCGTCCAGAGCAAGACCCTTCTCCTCTAATAACTGCTGATGGCCAGCACCCAGATCTGAAAATACTTTAAATGATGAGTCTTTAGGGACTCTTGACATGGTTAATGGTTCAAGTTGTCTCACGAAGACTGATTTGATCTCAATACCTGCTCGGGAAAATGCCTGGGAAAGAATTGCCTCACTCGCGATTCCGTCAGCATCGATATGAGAAATTATTGTGATCTCTTTTTTTTCGAGGACCAGATCGCGTGCCTCTTTTATCGCAGATGCAAGGCTCATTAATTAGATAATTTCGCTTGTAAGGGGAAAAGAGATTGCACTCGTACATCAGGCATGCGGTTTTATTCATTATAGAACCGTAATTGATATTTCAGGTAATGGGATGGACTATTCATACAGAGAATTTCTGGAAACCGGACTCGTAACACCATCCAGAATGCGTGCTATTGAAATAAATGCAATGGCTCTTGGACTTTCTTCACTCCAGATGATGGAGTGCGCTGGGAGATCCATAGCTGAATATGCAAAAAAAATGTCCCCTGCAAAAATCCTGATATTATGTGGAAAAGGTAATAATGGTGCTGACGGATTGGTGGCAGCACGCTATCTTGACGGTTCTGCTGACATAGAAGTATGGTATTATGACTCAGAGAACAAATCTCCTGAATTTGAACTCCAATTCAGGTTGTTGTTATCAACATCATTACGCCTTTTCCCGTTTATAAGTAAATTTGATCTTCAGAATCTAATTAATTCGCTTTCCAGCACAGACCTCGTCATTGATGCCCTTGTAGGCACCGGTGTATCAGGTAAACTTAACGAACCCTTGAAAACATGCGTCATTTGTGTCAACGATGCAAATGTTCCGGTCCTTTCAGTTGATATCCCTACCCCTGGAATTAGGGCAACGACTATATGCGCGTTTCATAGGGCTAAAGTTGAGGGTTCGTTTACAGTTCCAATAGGAATTCCAATTGAGGCCGAAATTTTTACAGGCCCTGGAGATCTTGCCGGGATAAAGCGGAAAAAAGATTCGGCGCACAAAGGTGAAGGAGGATCAGTTCTTGTTGTGGGAGGAGGACCTTATCAGGGTGCACCGTACCTTGCAGGTATGGCAGCCCTGAGGTCAGGCGCTGATATTGTAAGAATTGCATCACCTGACAGTTACACTGAACCTGACCTGATCTATACGAGGCTCGATGGTCAGTTTTTGACGAAAGATCATATAGAAACATTGCTCCCGTATGTAGAAAGGGCGGATGTCCTTATATGCGGCAACGGACTTGGCCCGGATAGTCACGAAGCTGTCCTGGGTATTGTTTCCTGTGCAAAAAAAGCAGTAATTGATGCTGATGCTCTACGTTTACCTCTACCTTTACCCGAAGAAGTTGTGTATACACCACATTCCCATGAATTTGAGCGTATTTACGGGGTGCGACCTCCCTCCCATCCAGTTGAAAGAGCAAATATTGTCAGAAAAAAGGCAGGAAAAGGAACAGTTCTCCTAAAAGGCGAAATTGATATCATATCAGACGGGACCCGAATACGTTTTAACAGTACCGGGTGCTCTGAAATGACTACAGGAGGAACCGGTGATGTACTTGCAGGAATTACCGGGGGTTTACTATGCAGAATTTCTGCATTTGAAGCTGCATGTGCTGCAGCATATCTGAATGGAAAAACCGGTGAGATTGCAGCAAAAGAGAAAGGAGACGGATTGATAGGTTCAGATCTTATTAAATTTATCCCAGGACTTCTTTATGGAGACGAAAAAAGATGACAGAATTCACACATATTAAAGAGGGGAGGGCAGAGATGGTAGATATATCAGAAAAAACGCCCCTTTTAAGAACTGCCACTGCCACAGGCAGGATATTTCTGAAACCTGAAACTCTTGCTGCAATAAAAGGAGGGAATGTTACAAAAGGAAATGTACTTGCAACTGCGAGAGTCGCTGCAACTCTTGCAGTCAAAGCGACACCTTCTTTGATCCCGATGTGTCATCAGATTCCGATAACAAATATCACTGTTGAATTTACAGAAGAGAAAGAATCAATTTCTGTTTCAGTCACGGTCAGGTCAGTTGGAAAGACAGGAGTCGAGATGGAATCTCTTACCGGCGTTTCGACCGCACTTCTGACAATATGGGATATGGTAAAATCAGCAGAGAAAGATAAGGAGGGACAATATCCTTTTACCAAAATAAGCGATATTCAGGTGATACAGAAGTTAAAAGAGGACTTTTTATAATTTAAAGTGCATGTATATAGGAATGCGGGATCCGTCCCGTTGAGGAATGTGGCCAGATTCGGCCGAACCTGAGGTAATACAATGGTACGATCAATGTACTCATATGTGCGGGAGGCATGGCAAAACCCCGCAAAATCTCCAGTAAAAGCGCTCCTGTGGGACAGACTCCAGGTGTGGAGAAAAGAACCTGCCGTTCTGCGAATTCGCAGACCAACCAGAATTGACAGGGCAAGAACACTAGGATACAAGGCAAAGCAGGGGATTGCGGTTGCAAGAGTAAAAGTAAGGCGTGGCGGGAGAAGGACATCACGTTATGTCCGGGCCCGTCGTTCCAAGCGAATGGGTGTTAATCGGCTTACCATGGGAAAAAGTATTCAGCGAATTGCCGAAGAGAGAGCATCCAGGAGGTTCCCGAACATGGAAGTCTTAAACTCTTACTGGGTAGGAGAAGACGGAAAACAGAAGTGGTACGAAGTCATCCTAATTGACCCGCATCACCCGTCCGTTAAAAATGATCCTCACCTTGCATGGGTTTCAAATCCAACTCATAGAGGAAGAGCGGAACGTGGTAAAACAAGCGCAGGTATGAAGGGCCGCGGGATGCGTCATAAGGGACGAGGTACAGAAAAAACCAGGCCAAGCATCCGTTCTCATGCAAATCAAGGGAAATAATCTAATCTCTTCTATTTTTCTTCCTTCATGAATGCAACAGACATATGCATTCCGGATATGACCATTGATACAGAAGCAATTACAAAAATTATAAAAACTGCACAAAGATTAAAATTCAGGACACTTGTCCTTGTAACTGAAAACCCTTTTGAAACCTCATTTGGACTCACCATTATTAAAGGAATACTGGTTAAAAGTGAATCAATTGCAAAAGCAGAGTCAATGATTGAGAGATCTAAAAGACAGGACAAATTAATTCTTGTACATGCCGGTGAAAACTCATTCAACAGAAGTATTTCGTCATTTCCTGGTATAGACATCCTTTATGGAATTCACCGGGCTCCAAAAAATTCATTTGATGAAGTTATCGCACGTCTCATTGCAAAAAAAGGTATAATATTGGACCTGAGCCTTTTCCCTATAATACATGGTGAAGAACATGCGAGGCAAAATGCATTAAAAAGATATAGAGAAATATTAAAATTTCAAAGGATTTTCAGGTTTCCAATATCAATATCTACAAGTGCTGAGATATCGATTGATATGCGTTCTCCACGTGAATTTAGTGCTCTTGCTTCACTCTTCGGACTCGCTGAAAATGAACTGGAAGAGACATTTTCTGCAATAAAAAGGAGAATGGAGAGGCCTGAACCAGTAAGGTTAATAATATGAAACCCCTGCCTCCTACCTTAAGAGAGAACTACCGCTATATTCTGTATGAAATAGACCCCCCTGACACATCTTTGGAGAAAAAATACATTTATCAGACCATTGCTGAACGCGGGCGTTCGCTTATCGGAGATAATGGTTTTTCGCTTGTTAACCCCTCACTCATAATAAAGCAGGACAAATACTGTATCATAAGGTGCCGGCGTGGAGAAGAGAAGATGCTTCTTGCGATTACTGCCACCGTAACCTCTGGTTTCGGACAAGGAATTGCATTACGCCCTCTGGCAACGTCAGGAACTATGAAAAGCCTTAAAGATCGTTTCATGAAGCGAAATGGAAGGAACCAATGAGAAGGATTTTTTTGACTGAAACTAAACTATTGTGCGAGAGATAAGAAAAAAAAGGTGTGTGATAAAATGCAACCACAATACCAGATGGGATATGATCGCGCCATTACTGTATTCAGTCCGGATGGAAGACTCTATCAGGTCGAATATGCACGCGAAGCGGTAAAGAGAGGGACAACAGCCCTTGGAATAAAATACAGGGACGGAGTTATCCTTATTGTTGATAAACGAGTCAGCTCGAGACTTCTTGAAGCGACATCAATTGAGAAAATTTTTAAAATTGATGACCATATAGGTGTCGCGTCATCAGGTCTTGTTGGAGACGCAAGGTCTTTAGTTGACAGAGCGAGAATTGAGTGCCAGATAAACAAAATAACATACGATGAAAAGATCGATGTTGAAGTACTCTCAAAGAAACTTTGTGACCACATGCAGACATACACCCAGTTTGGAGGTGCACGTCCTTATGGCACTGCTCTCCTCATTGCAGGGGTGAGTGATGGCTATGCACGCCTTTTTGAAACAGACCCAAGTGGAACATTGCTTGAATATAAAGCCACAGGGATAGGTATCGGGCGTCCTGCAGTAATGAAAGTCTTTGAAGAAAAGTACGATGAAGAAGCAGACCTCGATTCGTCAGTTTCACTCGGTTTAAAAGCTCTGCATGAGGCTACTGAAGGAAAATTTGATGTTAACACAGTTGAAATCGGATCTATTGAAACAGCAAGCGCCAGCTTTAAAAAAATGAGTAAATCAGAAGTTGCACAGTTTGTTGAGAACATAGAGAGTTCATAAATTACATCCGAAATAAGATGATCCCTCTTGATAATGCAGTAGTGGCACGCCTTGAACGTCATGGACTTCGGTTCGAAGTTCTGGTTGACCCGGATAAAGCAGCCCTGATACGTCATGGTGAAGAGATAACGATAGAAGACGCTGTAGCAGCATTGCATGTATTCGAAAGTGCCTCACATGCAAGCAGGTCTTCTGATGAAGACCTGCTGAAGGTCTTTAAGACAACAAATTTTGATGAAATAGCAAAAGTAATTATAAAAGATGGAGAGATTCACCTAACTTCCGAACAGCGGAGACAAATAGTAGAGGAGAAGAGAAGAAAAGTTATCAGTTATATAGCAAGAAACGCTGTAAATCCGCAAACCGGACTACCTCATCCTCCACAGCGAATTGAAATGGCAATGGAAGAGGCAAGGGTGAATATTGACCCATTTAAAAATGTTGATGTTCTCGTCAAAGAGACGATGAAAGCGCTTCGTCCATTAATACCCATAAGGTTTCAGGAAGTCAGGCTTGCAGTTAAGATCCCTCCACTTCTCGCAGCAAAAGCTTTTAGTGATATATCAGGCGCGGCTACGATGGAGCGCGATGAGTGGCAGAATGATGGATCGTGGATATGCGTCGTACGTATCCCTGCAGGCGCTCAAAGTGAATTTTACGAGCTTCTCAACCGCATCACAAAAGGTGAGGCAGATGTGAAGATTCTCGATCAAATATATTAGCCTTGACTACAGATTTTATAAGGCATTTATCGAGCGTAACTATGGCACGATCATACCAAAAGGCAAAAGGAAAAGTTGTGGGCTCATCTGGACGATTTGGTTGCAGATATGGCCGTTTTATCAGAAAGAGAGTAGCCGAAACAGAGAGAATAAGCAGGGCTTATCACACCTGCCCCCGCTGTGAAGTAAAAGCTGTAAAACGTGAAGGTACCGGTATATGGGCCTGTAGGAAGTGTGGATTTAAATTTGCCGGCGGAGCTTACCAGCCCCAGACACCTGCTCTAAAGGTAGCCCTGCGTACAATCGAGCGCAGTATTGAAAAGACAAGGGAGTAACGATTATGGCAGGGTCTTCATATAAATGTGCCCGCTGTAAACAGAAAGTTGAGATTGATGTGAATGTACGTTGTCCTTTCTGTGGACACCGGATTCTTTTCAAGGAACGCGGAGCCGCAATAAAAGAGATCAAAGCACGTTGATCAGATTCACCCTGGAAAAATAACAATTTACTATTTAAGAAAAAAATTATGCGAAATTATGCCATCTTCAGGTTTGGGCTCACAAACCCATCACTCCTGATGCAGGCACTCATTCCTGACATTTCTCAGGAGGACTATTCACGTTCATCTGTAGAAATAAATTCGAATGACAAAGATTCGCTTATACTTACAATTTCAGCAGAGGATCTACACGCACTGCGGGCTTCACTGAATACGTGGTTGAGACTTGTAGGCGTAGCAGACGAAATATTTGAATACACAAACCAGAAATCAGGAGCTAACATTTTATGAACTCAATCCCTCCAAAAATTCAGAACCAGATAAATATGCTTCAGCAGATACAACAACAGCTTCAGAACATCCTCCATCAGAAAAACCAGTATGAAATTGCAGCAAAAGAGACACGACGGGCAACTGAGGAGATAGAACCTGTAAATGAGGATACGGTTATATTTATGAGTGTCGGGACTATTATGGTCCAGAAAAAGCGCGATGATGTGATTAAAGACCTTTCTGATAAGGCTGAAACACTTGACCTGAGGATAAAATCACTTGAAAAACAGGAAAAAGCGCTACAGTCACGTTTTGAGCAATTACAAGGCCAGATTAAACTTGCTCTTGAAGGGAAACCCCCCGCAGAGTAATAAATAACTTATTTCCCCTGGGAATTAAAAAAAATCAGGGATTTTTTTTCTGTTCACGGATTCGGTAAAGAAGATTCAATGCATTTATCATTGCTTCAGCCGACGCGAGCACAATATCGTCTCCTGATGCACTCGCATCAAAAGTAGACCCTCCTTCATCCTCAACTGCAATGGTAACATGCCCAATTGCATCAGAACCACCAGAAATGGCTTCCACCCTGAACTCCTTTAACTGAACGCGGAATGGTGACATTCCGAGAATTGCATTTAGGGCTGCATCGACAGGGCCAGTACCTGTACTGCTGTAAGTTTCTTTTTTACCATTCACAAGTGCACGGACACTTGCAGTTGGAAGTACATGATTTCCGGTCATTACTGCAAAATCTTCCAGAATAATTGTGCGTGACCCATTAGCGGTTCCAGTAACGCTATCCGCAATTTCGTACAGGTCAGCGTCAGTGATCCTTTTACCTTTCCCTGAAATAAATTTGATCTTATCAACAATCTGGTCAAGTTCCACGTCACCCGGATGAATATGAACTTCTTCAAGCATCTGGCGGACTGCATGTCTCCCTACATGTTTACCCAGGGTCAGGCGTCTTTTATGGCCTACCATTTCGGGGGTCATTATCCCGGGTTCAAATGTAGCAGAGCATGCAATCACTCCATGAGAATGTATGCCACTCTCATGTGAAAAGGCATTATCACCCACAACTGGCTGGATTGGAGGGATTGAGAGACCTGAATATCTGGAGACAAGTTTTGAAACCGGCACCAGGTGTTCAGTTTTTATACCAGTTGAGATACCTTCAATGGATTCGAGTATCATTACAGACTGTGCGAGGTCGGCATTTCCGGCACGTTCACCCATCCCATTAACTGTTACCTGCATCTGGGATGCACCTGCATTTACTGCTGCAACAGTGTTCGCTACCGCGAGTCCGAAATCATTGTGACAATGGACATCTAGCGGACATTGAACGTGAGAAAGAAGACCCGTGATAAGTTTATGCATTCTGTTGGGTGTGTATATTCCCACTGTATCAGGGACATTTATGATGGTTGCCCCTGCATCGTCTGCAGCTTTACATACATCTATCAGAAACTGTGGGTCTGTCCTTGTTGCATCCATCGCTGAGAACATACATAGGCCAATATGGTCTCGTACATATCTGATAATGTTCCCGGTTATCTCAATCACTTCTTCAGGGCTTTTCCTGATGGTATGCATCCTTTGTACTTCAGATGTTGGTATGAAGACATGGACCATATCCACATCACAGTCCAGACAGGCATCTACATCAGCCTGTACTGATCTGGACAACCCACATATCTTTGAATTGAGACCAATATGAGCAATCTCACGTACTGTGTCACGTTCTGATTCAGATGATGCAGGAAACCCGGCTTCAATAAAATGCACACCGAGGGATGATAACTCACCAGCTATCGCACATTTCTGTACCTTCGTAAATGATACCCCAGGTGTCTGTTCGCCATCCCTGAGGGTAGTGTCAAAAATAGTCACTTTACGTTTCTTGTTATCGACGGAGAAGACGATCCGCCGCAAAAACTGTCAATTGCGACATGAATAAAAGTCTACTCCGGTTTATAAATAACCTTCTGTCCGGATTTAGAATAGGTAAACAATATGATTAATATAGAATCAGGACAACATTTATAGGCACGCCCCCGCCTTAACTCAGACTGGTAGAGTGCGCGGCTGTAGTATGGATTACCGTTTTGGTAACTGCGCGGCTACCGCGATGTCCCCGGTTCGACTCCGGGAGGCGGGATATCTTATAAATCAGGCGTGACAATAAGCCCAGGTAGTGTAGCGGCCTATCATGTCTGCCTGTCACGCAGACGACTCGGATTCGAATTCCGACCTGGGCGTTAATTCTTATCAAAAACTCTTCTTTTCAGAATACTAAAAAAAGTTCTTTTCATACGGTAATTAATGCCTGACAGCCAGAGATAAGATACAAAATAGTCTCTGCTTCTGATACAATAAGACTAGAACTGATAAAAGCAGATCAGAATTTTATTTTTTCCTGGTTTACCAGAAAACAGGTTATAGAAAATTCGTAGAAAATAAAAAAAAATTGTTATTTTGGAGGGGAAGAGGAGAAGTTAATTCTTCTCTTCAACAATCCTGCTTACCTGCGCATTCCAGATACGTAGCTCATCGCTTTGATGAACTGAGTGATTTGGCCTGCTGCAGTGGTTTCAGTTGAATACGCAACATCCTCTGACGGAGTGTCTGGGAGAACTGGTAAACCTGGAGCAACAAGACCGAAGTAGCGTCCTTCAGTAATGTGAGCGCTCATACGTGCGGTAACAGTTCCAATTGCTACTGATGGAACACCTGCTACTGCATTGCTCTGTGGTCCCTTAACATTGATTGTGTACTTGAGTTCTGCTGGGACATCTGCGGTTGCTGCTACTGAGCGTGAGTACATCTCTGTTGCAATTGAAACCTGAGTCATGTCAATATCGCTTCCCATGGTGACACGGTTACAGAAGAGCGGAACATATGCGGATGCACCTGCACCAAATGGACAGAGCATAACGCTTGAAGTCAACTGTCCCTGGCCCATGTTGTCGATCATGGCTTCTTCATCTTCAACGATGCGGCTTGCTCCGCCTTCGATTGGGATGAACTCCATGTTCTTGCTTACCTTGACATTGTCCTCAATTGCTACCTGGTTTGCAGTGTTGATGGCTACAGTCTTCTGGAGAGTAGTTACACCCTGCTGAGCATTGATTGAGTCCTTGTAGGCATTGACCATTGCGATCTCACCATTTGTGCCTGGAGTCATATAGCTTGTATATGGGGCAAAAGCGCCATCTACAGACGGCCATATTGCACCAAGTGGTGGGTCGTTGATTGCTGGTCCTGTGGTCATCTGCCATGCAAGGTCATCAGTGTGGACGACGTTTCCATTTGCAACTACTGCAGTAGTTACTGATATGCCCTGGGTCTCTGGGACCTGGAAAGGCAGAACGTCTGCCGATGCAATGCCACAGATAGCAAGGAGCATTGCCATTGCGAGAATGACAATACCTGAGAATACGGTTGTTTTCATTTTTTTCCTCCTACATTTCATGCTGATACTCTCAGCATCAACCATTCTTTTTAGCTCCCGTCTTTTAATAAGTTTTCTCTATTTTCAGGATAACCAAAAAAAAAAAAGGGATATTTGGAATCATTTTGCCATATGTCTTTAAATTTTTTCGTATTTCTTGTATTAATAAGATCTCAAGGCCTGATATCATTAAATCACGCTAATTTCATCTTAAATGCAAAACAAATATGCTTAACTTATAGTGTCCCGCAACTTCTTATTAATATTCACCTTACAAAAAAATGGAGTTAAAACAGTATTCACCACCTTATCAACAGGGCAAATGCAATTATAAGTAAAATACCTGAAATAATGAAAGGTAAAGAGTTTAATCCAAATATGTCAGTCCCTTCAGATTTTTGAGTTACTTCGGTAATCTGAACATGGTAAGAGAGCGTTTTAGTAACCTCCGGTGTGCTAAACGAATAATAAGGAGTTGTTGGGCTAACATACTGCGGAAATTCTGATGCCGTAAACGTTATTGCATAACCACTTGATGAAGCAGGAGTTATAGTACTTGTAAAAGAGTAGTTTAAAGCCGAAACATTTTGTGATTTGAAACTGTTTATTCTTGTCCCGGTAGTTGCTGAAACTTCCGGTGTGAGAAGCGGAGTAACTGATACCATTGAAGTCTGAGTCAAGGATGGTGCCGCCAAAGTTATGGTTTTGTTAGGAACGAGTGAGAGTAAAAGGTCGTTAGCGCCTGAACCTGAAAGTTCCGTGTTATCATCGTCTACCAGCGAATTCACATTAAGTGTAATACCTGTTTCCCCAGCTCCAAGAGAAGACAACATTACCATCCCAAGTCTCGTATGTGCTGTACCTTTTTCAATTATATTACCAGTATCATCTGCAGACATCCAGACTTCGGGAGAAGGCAATTCAGTTCGGAGACGATTTTCAGCCCAGAGTGGGAAAAAAAGGCGTGAAACAGTAGCAATATCAGGTGAGTCTACCTTGATACTGATATTATAATGCGAGATTCCGTTTACTGCATTCTCTGCTATAATATCCACAGGCATCTGGTCTCCCGATTTTGAGAAATAAACATCAGTACCCTTTAAGATAAGTGCTGATGCATTGATGCAACAAAAGATCATAAAAAAAAAGATTATAGCAATTAAAACACTGTTAAAATGAATCTCATAATAATGACGTAATTGTACCATTATTGTACCACATCACATCTATTATGAATTATCCTCTATTTCAATCTGTGGAGATTCTTACTCTGTCTTTTAATTCTCTCTGATTCGCTTGATTGCAACACCCACTATTTCTCCCAGGTCTTCGACTCCGAACTTTTCAGAGGAAAGGACAATATCATATATTGAAAGATCATGAATGTCAATTGAATAGTATTCCATATATCTCGACGCTTCACAATTCTCCCTCTCAAGGGTAAGTCTCTGCGAAATTGTTTTATCATCCAGCAAATCCCTTGACCTGATTCTTTCTACACGGCAAGAAAGGGAGGCAGAAAGCCAGATTCGCAGGTCTGCATCCGGAATAAAATAACCGGATAAACGCCCTTCAAGAATGATTTCATCGCTTATTTCGGCAATCTCTTTTTGCCTTTCATCTATTGAAATATCAATAGAGCGATCTTGTTTTGCAAGCCTGCCAAATTCTGCAAGGTCAAGCCCACGTTCAGCTGCCATCGCCCTGAAAACTTCTCCAGCTGATACAAGTTTAAAACCGTATTGATTAGCAATATGACGTGAGAAGGATGTTGTCCCGCTACCGGGAAGTCCACTCACGGTTATGCGCATCAAATACCCCCGATATCAAGTGATTTCCTTACCACCTGACTTATCGTAAGGGAACACATCATGTACCAGAGCATCCATGCAGGCACAGGCCCAAGAACCGCGCTTGCAAGCAGACTCTGGCCAATAATTGGCATTACTATCTGGCTATGATCATGTGCAAGTCTGAAAAGGAGCCAGAAAAAAATTGGAATCGTCAGGAGCATAATAAAAGCCATGGGGGTAAACTGTTGCTTTGACATCTCCATCTGCTCCTGCATTACCCGTTCTTTTTTTGCTTCCAGTTTTTTTATCCTCTTTTCATCCTGAGAGAGCTGGGCTTCGCGGAATTCTTTTTGAAATTCTTTCATTCGCGACTGAATGTCCTGCATCTTCCTATAATCAATAGTGTATTTCTGAACTATGGAAGAATACAATGCGGTAATGGCAGAGAGGACCACTATAAGAATATAAAATGGAACATGCCACTCGTTGACAAAAGGACCAAGGAATATGTCCATTCCATTTCCGACATTGCCACGTATCGACTGATTTCCCGAGATCATCACAAGAATGAGGGCAATAAGGAGGGCTATATAACCCCCATACTTCTTCAGATTCATAAGTTTCTCACCTTATAGCTTTTACAAGATCTTCAACAGCCTGATTTAGAAGCCCGTTATGATTTTTAACAATAATTACAGTACATCCACTCATTGCAGAATATGCGGCTGCAATTGACCTGTTGAACTGCTGGTGATCCTCAATGGAACGAGAACCCTCCATGTCACGTGTACGTGATTCATCAGATAACCTGCGGAGTAGGATCTGATCACAATCAGCTTCAACAAGGACAATGCTGTCAGGTGATAAAGCCTGAAGAACCCATTGAGGCAGACCTGCCAGAAAACCCTGGGACGTCTTAACAGATGCATGAGTGTCAACAATAACATTCCCATCAATATTACGGATATTCTCGGCAGCTCTTGCCTGTAGTTCTTTTTGTATTGATCTATCCAGGGTCCTCATCTGGTCACGGTCTTTTACGAGCTCCTCCTTTTCAGCCATCTCAAACATGAAAGTACCAAAATTGATACTTTGAAAGGGAATCCCTTCATTCATGAGGTTTTCGATAGCGCCCGTAATTACGGTAGTCTTGCCGACTCCCGGAATCCCGGTTATCACCACTTTTTTGCCCTTCATTTCCTATTCCTTTCCAAAGAATGTACGCATGAATGGATACATCTCCATAATCTGCTGACTGGCAATCTCCTCATAGAGACGATAAGTTATGCTCACAGTAAGGAGGAGTCCGGTACCACTGACCTGACCTATAACCCCGAAGAGATTTGCGACAACAGACAGGATGCCAATAAAAACCCCACCAATTACAGTCACTCTGGGAATATATCGTGAAAGATATTTCTCAAGGACCTGGGGGTTTCTCCGGTACCCGGGAATTGAGAGCCCTGACATCTGAATCTGTCTTGCAACATCTTTCGAGTCAAGACCTGCAGTTTTGATCCAGAACAAAGCGAAGATAGCTCCTCCAACTATCATGAAAATCATATCAACACCAAGCCTTATGAGTACCTGCCATGGCGGGTGTCCAAGATCAGTAACCCACCACATCCATTGTGAAGGCCCGTTGATTGGAGCAAGATAATACATTAACCCACTTTGAGCTGCTGTGCCCTGGTATGTTCCAAGAATCGTGACTCCAATGTTATAGAGGAACAGCCCTACCATCTGGATATTAGCCTGAAGCACACGAACGAGGATCATAGGGAGAACACTGGCGTAAATAAGTTTTACAGGAAATTTAGACCTTGCTCCTCTTACCTGTGCATGTGCGAGAGGGATTTCAATCCGCATAGACTCGACATACACGATTACAAGGAATATGACAATGGTAGTTATAAAAGCCAGCAGATCCGCTCCAAAGTACTGCACATAGCTTGCGCCATCCATTCCTATAGCTATTAGACGCGGGAAAAATCCCACAGGATATAGATCTGTAGCCGGGTGCCAGTTGATAAGACCGTTAACAATCGCCTGAGATATCCCTGCAATGATAAATAGTCCTACTCCTGAACCGATACCCCATTTTGTGACCACCTCGTCCATAAGAAAGACGAGAAAACCTCCTGCGCAGATCTGAATAAATATAAGAAACGACACTGCAAAGAGATTGCCACCAAAGAAAGTCTGGGCAATCACGGGGTCAGGACGTAGAAAACCTCCAATAAGGTTTGGGAGTGCTTCAATTATTATCATTACAATGATAAGGATCTTCTGAAGACCCATGTACATGACCTGTCCACGCATGTCAGAAGTATCAAGCTTAATAATATCTGCACCCTTGAGAAGCTGAAGCACAATGGATGCTGTAACAATAGGTCCTATACCAAGGTGCATGAGCGAGCCATACGCACCTGCAAGCAATGCTCTCCAGACTGAGAACATGTCCATTGATTCAGTCGAAAGACCAAAAAGTGGTACATTTGTCAGGGCAAAGTAAAGAATCAGGACCGCAAGCGTCCACAATAACTTGTTTTTGAAGTGGACATGCCCTTCAGGAGTCTTTACCGCGGGCATTGCGGCAAGGATTGGTTCCATTCTATCAAGAATTTGTCCCATTTTCTCACCTGATTTTTAGGGGGTCAGATATTGACCGCCTGACCACCAACAGCCTCAATCTTCTCTTTAGCCCTTTCTGATAGTGATGGTGCAGAGAGATTTATTTTCCGGGTTACCCTTCCTCCTCCAAGCACCTTGTCATAACCTAATAAAGATACATCGATATGCACGACGCCCCCTTCTTCTTTCGCTTTTCCAGAACTGATAAGTGAAGGGATCATAAGGTCAAGATTCCCGATATCTATTACATTCAGAGTCTCTCTCGCAGTTTTAAACCCATTCTTGCCAAAAACTCTTCCTTCAAGCAGATAGTACTTGACAAAATGATGTTTACAACCACCAGAGTGGCCTCTACCGCCACGATTTCCTGCTCCGCGACGGTTTTTATGTGTTCCTCCACCGCATGTCCTTGAACCACGGTACTTTGCCCGTTTGCTTACTGGCATTGAACTCACCTCATCCTGTATAGCAGACTGTTGATTGCACTCCCGTGATAACCAAGTGAGCCGCCCTGCTGATACGTTCTCTTTGTGGTCTTATGGCCTTTCCGAGGGGGATGAAGTCTGAGAACCGGTTTTAAACCAGGAAGATCATTCATCCGGACCGCTCCTTTCGTAATGGCATCTGCAAGTTCACTGATACTCCCAAAAGTCGAGTTCTCTTTCACATACTCATCAGTCAGGGGATCGTTTCCTATTATTCTGCCACGTGTACGGAGAAGTGTTTCAAGAGTATTAATTTCAACTTCTCCATACGCCACATAGTCCTTTACTTTCCGGATCATTCCAAGTATTGCCGGGTTTTCCGGAAGTAGTACGCAGTGGTTTATGTGATGAAGACGGAGCATTTTAAGTGTGTCCTTAATCTCCTTGTTTGTATTTACAACACCACGTATCTGAACGACTGCATACATCACTCATTCCCTCCAATACGGATCATATTTGTTGCTTTAAGCGCATTGAAGGTGGCTTTTGCAAAGTTGATTGTGGTTCTTGTCTGTCCCCTGGATGAGGCCCAGATATCCTTAATCCCTGCAAGTTCAAGTACCTTCTTTGCGATGTCACCTGTAACAAGCCCTACACCCTGTGGAGCAGGATTAAGGGTTACCCTCACACTTCCGGCTGAACCTTGTACCTTGATTGGGATTGAATGGACAGATTCGCAGTCACATTCCCAACTTCCACAGCCACGTTGTACCTTGATGAGATTGGTCTTTGCATGGAAGATTGCCTTTTTAATTGCGTCTCCTACCTGAACGTCCTTGCCCTGACCAAACCCGATATATCCATTCTTATTTCCTACCACTACTACAGCACGAAATTTAACACGCCTTCCAGAGTCGGTCATCCGCTGCACCATCTTGATGTCCAGCACTTCATCCTGCAGGTCAGGAAGGAAGAAATCGACAATTTGTGGCTCTTTTATTGGCCGGCCGCTTTCAAGAACCTGATCGATATTCGTGATCTCGCCTGTTGCGACCTTTCTTCCAAGACCGGTCAGAGGGATCCACTCTATTTTTTCGACTGGCATCTCACTTCAACTCCTTCATTATGGAATCAACTGTCGCTTCAACGTTACTGACGAGTCCTGCTGCACGATCTGGTGCATATGACGCAATATGCTCTCCCCGGAGCCTGCTCTCGTCAGGGAGGATCGACTCATTATGCGGTACATCAAGACCTGAAACGACTGCTCCTTTTAGTGCTGCAAATACCTTTGCTCCATATGTAGCCCTGTTAAGCCCTATGTCAAGAACTGCACCACTATATTCGTTATTCAATGCTCTAACTCCAAAGAGAATACCTGTCAGGTATGCTGCCGGTGTGCTGGAGCAGGAACCTTCAAATCCAAATTTTTTCAATTCAATTGAATTTGCAGAGACAAGGGTCTTGTCGCCTTCTGCTTCAGCCCTCACAAGCTGGATGATAATGTAACGGTTGGTCTTTCTAACAACCATACGCGGCTGTTCTGCAACGACAAGCTTGGATCTCTTATAATAATTCGTCTTTCCCTCTCTCCGTCTCCGGAATGGAACAAAATACCTTGGACCTGATGCCATGGTTAAGCCCTCCCTGATGCTGCGCCTTCAACATGCGCCTTGAGGTGAGATATGCTCCTGAACTGTCCACCTGCAGACCTGCGATACAAAAGCCGGTAGGTATGGCGGTCAATAGTCTCTGCTTCACGCAGTTCCCGCAGGGTTCTCCTTATTGCACGGATTTTATGTACCCATACCGTCTTTCTTGGGTTTCTGGCTCCTTTTGCCCCTCTGCGGCGGCCAGGACCTTTACAGTGCCCATATGAACGCTTTGCAATCTTCTCACGGGCTCTGCCTCTGCTTACGCCTTTTTTCTGGTGAGCTTTTATCACGCCGTCGGAGATAAGCTCCTTAACAGCTGCCCGTGTTATTGCTCCTTTAATCTCAGTAGCCTGCTCAGGATCAAGCCAAAGACGATTTAAACCACAACCAATTATGGATGCAGCCATTCTTCTCTGGTTGTAAAGGTCGCTCATTCCTTCACCTCCTTGTTTGCCGGGGGATTCAGGACTTTTAAACCTCTCTCAAGTGAGACTTCGTAAATTGATGCCCTTTTTCGTCCTCCGACACTGCCTGCAATTCTGATTGCAGTCTGTGACTTGTCTATTCCCTCCAGGTCGTCAAGGTTTGAGACAAGGACCTCATAATAACCGCTTGGGTGCATCGACCGTATTGCAAGCGGACTCCCATATCCTGGTGTGGGGAGTGGCCCTTTTGCTTTCTTATGCTTCCGTTGTTTGTTATGAAGTCCGCGGGGACGTCTCCAGGAGGAGGATAACTGGGACTTTTTTCCAAATCCATCCCTCTTAAACCTCGCACGCCGCTTTGTCCGCTCGGTGAGAAGTCTCTTCTTTTCATCTGCCATTTCGTGCTTCACTCCCTCTTTATAATATAGATGCCGTCCTGAAAGACACGGGGGTCACGGTTACGGATCTTTGTTGCATGCTCAATATTTGCAGCAGAGAGGCCCACTAACTCTTTATTTATCCCAAACAGGACAATTTCTTCATTTCCGACCTTGGCAGAAACACCAGGCTCGATCTTTGCAAATCTTGACTTCTTTTCACCCAGGAAATTATGGATCTCAAGTTCATTTCCAATAAGTTTCAGCTGAATAGGAAAATGATTGTAGACCACTTTCATATGGTACTCAAATCCATTCTCAACACCTTTACACATATTTGCAATATGTGCGGTAATGGTTCCGACCATTGCCACAATCAATTTCTTCGTGCTTTCGGTGGAGATTATTACTTCCCCTTCTGAAACTGACATAACTACCCAGGGATACCTGAAATCTCTTTTCAGCTCTCCTTTGGGACCTGAAATTTTTATCGTATTTCCGGTTATCTCAGCTTTCACAGAAGGCGAAAGTGTAACATTTCTTGTTGCCATTTTTTACGCACCCTTAGAATACGTACCCCAGCAGTTCTCCGCCAATACCTTCCTTACGTGCCTGCTCATGTGACATTACGCCTTTAGAGGTCGAGATTATCAGGATCCCGAACTTTTTCGATGGCAGGTACCGGGTCTCCCAGTATTCCATTTCATCCAGTTTCACAGAGTACCTGGGAGTAATGGCACCACATTTATTTATCCGGCCATTAAGGATGACCCGGAACTGGGACCCTCTTCCATCCTCGATAACGTCATAACTCCTGATGTATTTTGAATCCTGCATCACCTTAAGCATCGAACCAAGAAGGGTACTCGCAGGTTCTACGATACACTCAGGCTTTCCGATATCGCCAGTATTTTTAATAGTAGTCATTGCATCCGCAATTGGGTTCAAACGTGTCATTTTTCGAATCCCTCCTTAGCTCATCTTTTTGAACCCAAGTTTACGGGCCCATTCACGGAAGCACTGCCTGCAGAACATGATCTGGTAGCGTCTGACGAGTCCCTGCTTTCTTCCGCACATTTTACACTCATTCGCACCGCGTCCGAACTTTTTAGTCCTCACACCAGCCATTTTACTGCACCTCCACATCATAGGATGATTTGAGATATTGCTTCGCATCAGCCGTATTAACAACCTGTTTCTGGGGAATAGCACGTCTCTCAGTGAATCTTCGCACAATACGAATCCCTTTCCTTGCAAGGACCACATTTATGTCCATTCCATAGATGCCTATCTGGGGGTCATAAGACATCCCAGGGTAATCTGTATGTTCTTCAATACCAAAAGAAAAGTTTCCGCGTTTGTCGAATAAATTCTCTGAAATTCTCTTGTTCAATATCCCTAGCGAGGTCTCAAGAAATTTTACGGCGGTTTCTCCACGAAGTGTAACTTTACATCCTATCGGTGCACCTTTCCTGACTCCCCAGGCTGGGACTGTGTGCTTTGCAACACTTCGGACAGGTTTCTGGCCGGTAATGGACTTTAAGATCTCTTCTGCCTTGACCAGTTTCTCTCCGCTCTCTCCGACACCCATATGGACAACGACTTTTTCAACCGTTATTTCACGCATTGAGTTCATTCTTCAATCCCCCAATGTGAGAGTGCAGGAGTGTCACGGCCTACCATGATGATGTATGATTCAATTGTGTCAAACCTTTCACCCTGCTCATCTTCAAGAATTACCCTGTTTGAAACACTGCTGAGAACAGTCTCGATCGAGACAACTCGTGCAATCTTTCCAGAGTGTTTTCCTCCGATGATCATTGCCATGTTTCCAACGGCGTATGGGAAGTGATCAAGAATTTTTAAACGGCTTTCAGGTTCAAGAGAGATAACAATCGAGTCTTTTGATTTGTAGGAGTTGTCAGCAATTACATTTGTTCCATCACGGAGATTGAGCTGGACTCCACCACCTTTTATTGTTGTCTTGTTATTGATTCTGCAAAGCCTTGTCTTTGCTGATTCTGAATCTATCTCAATTGTCTTATGCCGGCCCTGCTTATCACGCAGGATTCTATAATATTTCCCGATTTTTGGAATTGCGATTATATCAAAGATCCCAATACCCAGTTTCGGGTCTGTTGCGACCCGGCCATTTACAAGAACCACCCGGTCGTTTAAAATCTGTTTGACTTCTTTTAGATTTCTTGCAAATCCCATCTTGTCACGTAACCAGACAGCAAGCGGTATTGCATTTGCGTTGTGTGGTCCGGGCGAGGTCTTGAGAATGAATTTTCTGATCTTTTTTGGTATCTGCCACGATCCCGGAGCATTTAGTCTTTTTAAATGATCTCCCATGATTATTTCACCTCAATCTTCTCTTCCCGGCGTTTATCCTTCAGGTTCAGTTTTGTTATCTGAACATTGGAGGGATCAACTGGTCTTGGAACTTCAGTACCGTCAGCCTTCTTTATAAAAACACCATGAACTATGATTTTCAGTGCTCTCATATCCACTTCGTCGACCAGACCTTCAGTTCCCTTGTGGTTCCCACGGTATAATTTTACTGTATCGCCTTTTATTACACGCATATTTCTCTTTTTATATTCCTCGCGTAATGCAAGTGACAGGGGTGCACGGAGAAAACGCCCACGTACATGATTTGGGGCAGTAAACCTGGATTTTCTCTGTTTTCTTGGTTGTTTACTTATAATCCTCGTCATTGATGCACCTCACACAATAATTGTTGCCATTGACCCAAGCTTTGGAAACCTTTCTGCAACTTCACGTGCTATAGGCCCCTTAATCTCAGTCCCTCGTGGTTCATTCTTCTCATCAACAACAACAACTGCATTATCCTCAAATGAGACCCTGATACCGTTCGGCCTTCGAAATTCTTTCTTCTGACGGATAACTACAGCTCTTACAAGCTTTTTCCTCATATCAGGAGTTCCTTTCTTAACTGATACGGTTGCGAGGTCCCCGAGACCCATCTTTGGTTGTCTTCTCCTTACACCATGATAACCAAAGACAGAGACTATTTGAACGACACGTGCACCAGTATTGTCAGCACATATCATCCTGGTACCAGTGTGAAGGGCTCTTGGGATTTTTGACTGTTTCGCCTTCATTCTCCCTTCACCTCCACAACAACAAAAGTTGCAGTCTTTGAAAGAGGTCTGCACTCAGCAATTGAGACCAAATCCCCGGGTTTAACGTTCAGGCAGGGTGGGTTATGTGCATGAAGTTTTTTACTCCTCTTCTCATACCGCTTGTATTTTCTCACGTAATGGAGATAGTCCCGCTGGACTACCACTGTATCCATCATACGGTCGCTCACGACTTTACCGGTGATCACCTGGCCGCGCACCGGTAAACTGCCATGAAACGGACAGTTAATGTCGTTACACTCCTTTTCCGGGAATGGAACATCCAATCCTATATTTCTTGCCATTATTTATTCCTCACATTCTTCAGACGCAGGTTTACCCGCTTTTCGGGTGACATAACAAGAGCCGACCCCGATACCTCAACTTTCCTCCCATCAGGTAATTTTACCTGGAATATTGCATATCGCTTTGGAACCATGCGACGTTTGTCTTCTGAATTTATCAGGAACATCTGCCTGGTCTCATCAATAATTGTACCCGATATCCCTTTGTGCGTTGGGTTTGGGGCCGAAAGAACATCGGTGAAAAGGCCGATGAACTCGTGCCGGAGGATATTTGAGGGGAGTATCATCTACTGCAGCCTCTGGTTTTTTTCAGTCATCATACGGGCGATGGTCCTGCGAAGTTCGCGGATATGCCCCGGATTTTCCGTGGCACCTCCAGCACTCACTTTCCCATAATACTGCAAGAGTTCCAGCCTTAGTTTGTCTACCTGTTCTGTAAGTTCAATGTCACTCATCTGGTGAATCTCACGAGTCCGGTAAATTGCCATTCACTGATCCTCCATCTCTTCTCCATTGATATCCTCTTCGATTATCTCTTCTTCAAGGATTTCATCTTCAATTTCATCGCCGATTGTTGTTACAGTCAGGGGAACCACTGTCGGTCTGGGTTCTTTTCGTTCACGGATCTCAAAGTGGTCAGGGAGTTTTGATCCGGGTGGGATAATCTTGACCTGGACACCTATGACCCCGAGTTTCTTTATTGCAACCGCAAACCCTTTGAGTACAATAGTGTTCACAGGTTCGCCGCTATGTTTCACATAGCCATCAGAGAATTTCTGAATACGGGCCCTCGCTCCTGTCAGCTTTCCGGCAATAACAACTTCACAGCCAAGTGCTCCTGATTCCATCACTCTTCTGATTATCGAAGTGCCGGCCTTCCGGAAGTACCAGCCACGCTCAAGAGCGTTCGCAAGTCTTTCGGCCATAATCTGGGCATTGAAACTTGGGTTCTGGACCTGTTGTACCTCAATTTGTGGAGATTCCACTCCGAATTTTGTATGAAGGTCCTGGGTAAGCTGGCGGACGAGTTTACCCCCTTTTCCGATGACAATTCCAGGCTTTTCAGCAAAGATTGTTACCTGAGTTCCAAGTGGAGTCCTCTGGATATCCATTCCACCATATCCTGCCCGCTTGAGTTCTTTCTCCAGGTGTTTCTCAACCCTGACCTTCCGGACACCCTCTGAAACAAATTTCCGCTCTATTGCCATTTCACTCCACCTCGCGTGCAACTATCTCGATATTCACACTCTCCTTGTGTTTTGGACTTGCCCTTCCCATTGCACGCGGAAAGAAAGCCTTGACTGTCCGTCCACGGTTTGCAGACGAATGTACAATCTCAAGGTTTTCCTGGTCAACACCTGAAAACTCAGCGTTCTTCTTGAGATGAAGAAGGAGTCTTTTATAAGCAAGTGCTGCCTTCTTGGGAAACCTGCCTGAAGGGCAGCCAGGAAGATCTTTCTTATGAGCTATATTTCTTCTGAATGTCCTGAATGGGATTGCTTTCTTTGCAGCAATAACTAGATCAAGGTAATCGATCATGTCATTGACTTTTTTATGGCGGATAAAACTCGCAATCTCAATTGCATGTTTCGGAGAGATTGGAAGTTCATTTGCCTTGCCCCTGACATAATTGGCCCCGTCAAATTTTTGAGAATATTCTGTTCGTCCCATTGCAATCACTTCAGAGGTACATATTTACTTGACCGAGTGGCTCCGATACCCGCACTGCCATGCGATACCCGTCTCCTTGTGAGTGAAAATTCACCAAGATAGTGAAAAACTGCTTCAGGTTGAATTTCCACTTTGGTAAATTCCTTGCCATTGTAGATCTCAACCTCTTTCCCTACCATTTCCGGGAGAATGACCATATCACGCAGATGAGTCCTGACTTTTGTACTACCGGCCCGAAACCTTGCAAGAAGGTGTTCTTCACCTCTCGAAAGTCCACGGTTAATCTTACGCCTTACACGACATGGCATGATTGGAATTAATTCACTCATTGCCATCTCCTTTAAATCGTCAATACGGTGACCATGGAAGGTGAACTCCTCCCTCCTTCTCGGCAGCCGCTTCTGAATTTTCTTTGCCATACATGATCACCTATTTCTTTCCTCTTCCTGTCTTTCTCGCTGCCATATGACCCACTGCTCTTCCGGGAGAGGTTCCACGTGCTACGGTTTTTGGCCTGCCCGGGTGCTGATGCCCTCCGCCACCAAAAGGATGGTCGATGACATTCATTGCCACACCTCTGACACGTGGCCAGTTCGAAGCAGTATTACGCATTTTATGGAACTTGTTTCCTGCCTTTACAAACGGTTTTTCACCGCGTCCTCCACCTGCGACAATACCGATTGTCGCTCTGCAACGGATATTGAACCACTTTGTTGCTCCGCTCGGCATCTGGACTGCTACCTTCTCATCGGTTTTGTCAAGGACGATCGCCTGAACGCCGCTGGCCCTGACAAATTTTCCACCGTCGTTTGGTCTGGCCTCGATATTACAGATATAGGCCCCTGTCGGAATTGCTCCGAGTGGAAGTGTATGCCCGTTTTTTACAAGGGCTTTCGGACCCCATGCTATAATATCACCTATACCGACTCCTTCAGTGACGAGTGAATATTCTTTTGAGCCGTCTTCAAGTTTTACAAGTGCAATAGGTGTGTGTCGGGCTGGATCGTGCTCAATATCTATAACCTCGCCTGTAACCGTCTCCTCACCTGAACCGAAGTGTTTCAGCTGGGCTTTATATCTGTGAGAGGGGACCCTGTATGTCGGACCTCCCTTTCCTCGGCTCTGTGTTGTAATTCTATGTCCCATAACTCACACCTACATGATTCCAAGGCGGCTTAAGATCTCTTCAGCTGCCTTTGAGTTTTCAAAACTTACTATAGCCTTTTTTTCGTTTTTTGTTGTCATTATCGTTCGGATTTTTGTCACTTTCTGACCGAACGATTTCTCGATATCCCGCTTGATCTGTTCCTTTGTTGCGCCTGGCTGGACAAGAAACTGAATTTTGCTCTCGTTTTCAAGCATCATGGAAGCTTTTTCTGTGACAAACGGATTTTTCAGGATCATATTTTACCTCCCATCTTCTCAAGAGCTCCCTTTGTCCAGATAGTAAGGCGTCCTGCCTGTGTACCTGGGGCCAGAAGTTCTGTATTCAGTTCATTAACCGTGACAGCATCGACACCTGCAAGGTTGCGGGCTGCTTTCAGAGGTGAATCCGCAGTTACAATAAGGACAGAAGTCCGCTGTTTATAACGGCGTCCACGCATTTTTCCTCGGCCTGCACGGACTTTCCTGCTAGTACGGGAACGCTCAACATCCAGGTAAACACCAATTGCATTGAGTGTTGTTACAACATCCTTTGTCCGCAAAAGTTCTGAAAAACGGTCTTCCAGTACAATCGGAAGCTCACAGCTGAATCTGTGACCTCTCAGCCTGACTAGTTCGTCACATGAACTTGCAGCAATAGCCGAACTGAGAGCTTTTGCATTCTCTTTTTTATTGATTCGCCTTACAATGATCTTCTGAACCTTCGGCGGATGTGCTTCGCGCCCTCCTCGTGCCTGAGGGACTTTTACTGCTCTTGAGCCGTTTTTAAGACGCGGTACATGAGAAGCACCCCTACCACTGCCCCACCCTAAACCTGAATTGTTGATTCCGGCATAGGGATTTGTTCCATGGGGCTGACGACGTCTGCTCTGAATCGAAATAACCGATTTTTTAATGAGGTCGGGGCGATATACCTCTCCAAATACGGCAGGAAGATCTATCTCGCTATCAAATTCACCATCAATTCTCTTTACATTTGCCTTCATTCATATCACCCCTGTTTACTTTGGACACTGGTGTATTCAATAACCGGAGAGCGTACCACATGTTCACCAAGCCTTATTGCAGGCCTTATTCGTATCAGACGCTTTGCCGGGCCGGGAACGGAGCCTTTAATGAGGACATAATTGTTTCTGATCTCACCATAATGCAAAAAACCACCATTGGGTGTGATATCTGCTCCGTTTTCACCTATCTTCAGGACTCGTTTATTGAATTCAGTCCTCTGTTGGTATCCCATCTGACCCATCTGGGGCACCTGCCAGCGTACGTGGTGAGGGTTCCATGGTCCAAGACAACCGATATGCCTCTTCTTTCCGCCACGTGAATGTTTTCGCTTGCGGAGCATAATTCCCCAGCGTTTTACCGGTCCCTGTGTCCCTTTGCCGGTTGTAATAGCAGTGATGTCGGCATAACTGCCGGGCTCAACGACATCATTTACTTTTATATCTTTGCCTAGTAGAGAAGTTGCATATACAAATTGCTCCGAAATGGTCCCGCCTGCAACTTTAACTTCCATAAGATCAGGGACTTTCTTTGGAACACCTGTAATCAGGTCAGGCTGAGTATACATCAGAGCGTACACTTCAACGACTTCTCCTGATTCAATCCTCTTTTCGATCTCTTCCTTGGCCTTTGCCCATTGAGCTTTCTTTGGAAGGTTAATCCTTCTTCCAAGCTCATGTTTAAGGTTCTCTGCCCAGATCTCTGAAAGTGGCCTCTTGCCATAGGTGTCAGAGGTATAAAACCTGACAGCAGCTACAAGCATTTTTGGCACTTCAACTACAGTCACGGGTACCATAAGCTCCTTTCCTTCAGTAGGACTATACTTATGGTCATCAACCATGACGATGTGGGTCATTCCAACCTTATATCCTGCAAAACCCATGAGTTTGGGCTCGCCTGAATATTGAGGCCAAGACTGATACTTTGGAACAGGGCTCTTCGCACGTTTTCTTGGACTATACGCAAGAGAACCCCTTCGTGGTCTGTTTATTTTTGGCATTTACCTATCAGTCCTTAAATTTTTCCTGTTTTTTGAAACCAGACGGTCCCTGAATTAACCGAGATTCAGTGTGAGGAGTGAAAAAAGTACATATTCAGCGCTCTTTGCTTTTATGGCAAAGTTGTCCCATATTCCATTACCCGGAAAATTTTGGGATATTCCTGATTAGCACTCTCACAATTTCCTTTTCACCAGTCTCTCTTAAGAGATCCTGACCTTTTATGCTGATAACAGAGAAACTCTCCGTATCCCGGGCACATTCCATTAAGGGATGGCGGCCCTCGCAGAGAGGTCAGATCCTACATACTCAACCCTTGTGGTGCTCACAATTTTTCCAGAAGCATTAAATCCGGCATGATATCTGCTATATTATACGGGATATCATATCAACCTCTGAAAGGGTGTGCATAAATTTGGGACTCATAAGATTAAAATAGTTACGACTGCTTTTTCAATAAAATCATTGAACTGGCTCATCTTGATTATGCAGTATAAATAAACCCGTCATTTGAGAGATAAATTTCAATTGGTTTCTTTACACGCCTGTGTTGAAAACGATCAGGGTGCGAGTCCCTTATCCGCGCCATAAGCTGTATGCTATCGAATTTGACTTTAATCCCAATTTCTTCTGCTTTGCGGTAAATTTCTTCAATAGAATCACTAATATCCGAATCAGTTTCAATAGAACAGAGGTGGTGACTGTCGAGTGAATAATAGAAGTCTATTGCCTCACGGGCCTTGCGGATATTATCCATGGCAAGACGCTCAATTGTACAAACGTTCGCTTTTGAAGTTTTAATTATGTCTGCTATCTCCTGCTGGGTCAGGCCCTCTTTCCTGTACCGAAGTACTTCCTTCTGCCTTTCAGTTAGCATATCCTAATCCTTCTTTCAATTATGTGTTTATAATTTAAAGAATTTCAGTCAATAATTAAGAAATAATTAAGAAAATCTTTCTTACTGAATATTATCGGTCTACTTGTTATTAGAGAAAACAGTTTCAAAATGTTTATATCCGTAATTCGCGAAATAACAAGCTGAAACGAGGTATAAAATGGTTGTAAAAGTTGGAATTGCAAAACTTGGAAACATCGCAAGTGGTGTTATGGGAGAACTCCTCCTCGATGAGCGTGCAGACAGAGAAGATGTTCAGACGTTCATGGCAACGAGCGGAACAAAACTTCAGCCTGAAGATATCGACAGAGTAGTCTCCAACATGAAGGCCTGGAAACCTGACTTTGCTATCGTCGTCTCACCCAATGGTGTCCTCCCAGGCCCAAAAGGTGCACGTGAACAGCTCCTTGCGGCAGGGATTCCCTGTGTAGTTATCACAGATGACATTACCACAAAGAAAGAGGAGTGGGAAGCACTCAAGGCAAGTAAATTTGGATATATCATAATGAAAGCAGATGCCATGATTGGGGCAAGGCGTGAATTCCTTGACCCTGTAGAAATGGCTGACTACAATGGTAACCTTGTAAAAGTTCTTGCATTAACTGGAGCATTCAGAAAAATGCAGCTCGCACTTGACAAAGTTATTGACCAGGTGAAGGCAGGAAAATCAGGCGACGCTCTGGAACTTCCAAAAATTGTAATGACATCGGACAAGGCAGTTGAAGCAGAATTCACGAACCCCTATGCTATGGCCAAGGCTCGCGCAGCCTACGAAATTGCACAGGCTGTTGCAGGAGTGAATGTCAAGGGTTGCTTTATGACTAAAGAGTGGGAAGCATATATCCCAATAGTAACGAGCGCGCATGAGATGATGCGTTGTGCTGCCATACTCTGTGATGAAGCGCGTGAAATAGAGAAAGGTTGTGACGCAGTAATCCGGAAACCACACAAGAAAGATGGTGTACTCGTAGCAAAGACTAAACTCATCAGCAAACCAGAATAAAATTCTTTTTTTAACCTTTTAGTGCTCTGAAACTCCGTCCGAGGTCTTCGGGCAATGTCATTATAACAGGTTCATTGTGGAGTCTTTCCATATATGCACTGTCACTTGTTCCAGACGGGCTCGGGTTTATCCGCGCAATCATGGATAGAAATGCATTGAAACCGCAGTTTTTTCTTTCCTCTTTATCAAAATAAAGAGACATATTAAACGCAAAAGAACCTGAATCATTGTAGAGTTCTATAACCCGTCTTATTCCTGAAGCAAGAGTTTCAATATAGGAAGGAAGATGTGAAAGATGTGTAAACGGGAGCATCGCACGTATTTCACGTTCGCCGACTGGCACTGGATGAGCATACCAGAATATTTCATCTCCAAACAGAAAGCGTGGAGAGTCCTCTTCATGACCAATAACATAATCCCTGTAGCAGAACCCATGGTTCCAAAAAAATTCCTGCTCACAGGAGAGATAACGTTTAACAAAATGAGTAGGTCTTGGGTCGCAAATCCCCTGCATATGAGGATGAAGTATACTCGCACCTGCCGAAGGCAGATAATTCCAGTTTATTGACGGAAAACCTTCGATATTTTTTAATGATTCAAATTGACCATGCAAAGCATCTTCTACCTGCTTTTGGGAGAATACAGACACGATATGATCTGATGAAACAATTGTTACAGTATGCCACACGGAAAAAGGAAATAGGTTGGGGAAGGTCAGGCTCTCTCCAACCTTTATTCGTTTACCATTGGAGAATACGGGGGTAACTTTTTCACGTAAATCCAGGCAAAAAGGGCAATTTCCTCCATCCTCCGGTAAAGATAAGCCATGGTCTATCCCCCTCTCTATACGTTCAGGACTTATCCGGCAGGAGTGACCTGTTAGATCCTCCTCCCGATAGAGGAGTGTGTTCGTATCTGTTGAGTAAACACGTTCAGAGAACATGAATAAGGGAAATAACTCTGAAAAAAGGGGGGAATTATACGATATATTTCCCAAGCAGACGGATTGAAGTGGTCATGTCCGGACCGAGTGGTGATCCAAAGATGATCTGTGTAACCCCTGCCTTCATGAGGTCTTCACACTTCTGCTTTACAGTGTCAGGTGTGCCTGCAATTGTAAATGCATCGATGGTCTTGTCATCAACATTCTCACCTGCTGTCTTGAAATCGAATTTTGCAAGTGCAGACTTGATTGTTGCTACTTTGTTCAGGTCAAGGCCATGACGGTTGAGAAGGTCTGGTGGCGATCCTGCTGCAATGAATGCCGCAACAATTTTTGCTGAATTTCTTGCTTTCTTCTCGTTCATGTCAATTGACATGGCTGTATATGCACCAATATCAAATCCTTTCTTTCCGACTGCTTCGCAAGCCTTTTTGATGATTGGTATTGCTACTTCGAAGTCCTTAGGATTTGATGCATTGATAAGTGCTCCATCGCCGACTTTCCCTGCGAGTTCAAGAACTTTAGGACCTTGTGCACCAACGTATACGGATATGCCCTTCTTACCTGGAAGATTGACACCAGTAAGTTTTGCACCTGAATATTTGAAGAACTGGTTCTCAGGTGTGGTGGTCTCTTCACCAGTACATAGTTTCCTTATCACGCTGATAGCTTCCTCAAGCCTTGCTACCGGCTTTTCAGGGTTAATTGCAAGCTTTGGAAGTGTTGACAAGTCACCTGGTCCGATACCGAGCACTGCACGGCCATCGGAAATTTCATTCAATGTGCAGATAAATGATGCCATTGCTGCCGGTGTGTCAGTAAAGGCGTTCATTATCCCTGGTCCCATCTTGATCGTTGTCGTTGCCTGCGCAATTGCTGCAAGTGTAGGATAGCAGTGGCGGTTATTATAGTGGTTGGTTATCCATGCAAAATCAATATCTTTTGACTCAGCAAGTTTACAATAATTGACTACCTGCTTGACGTTTACGTTTCCTGGTACAAACTCTATTCCATAACTCATTTTTAATTCACTTCATCTTTTATTATAGTTGGGAAATTTAAATAGATTGTTATTTTGTTTTCATAATGATCGCCTTTTTCCCCTGACGACGCGAACATATTTACTCATATTTCCTGATTATAGGAAAAGGAGAGCATTATGCGGGTCCTTGCAGTGGGAATGGGCGGAGCCGGATCGAGAATAGTTGAAGCTTTGCATAATTTTGAAAACAAAAAGAGAGTGACCAGGACTTTTACGGGTCTTGCGGTCAATACTGATCCTGATGTATTAAAGTCTCTCGAACTCATGCCTGAAGGGCAGAAACTTTTTTTCCCCCGTATACATGTAGGACCGGACGGTCCTTTTGAAAAAGGACCCGAACCCCATGCAGTAACCGAGGCTCTTTTAAACCACGATACTGGAGAGACAGACGCAATTTTTCTTATATGTGGTCTCGGCGGTTCCTCAATTCAATATATCGGTCCTCTCATTGAGACCATAAGATCATCAGTTATTGAACCTGTTTTTGGAATTTTTGTTATACCTGATCCTAAATATGAGCCTGAAAAGAGAGAGAAGGCAATAATTGATCTAAAAAAAGTTTCTGGCCAGCTTGACGGGATTTTTCTCTTTGAAAATGATCTTATTACACCTGACCCTTTGACAATCAAAACAAAAGTATCACATTCGGGAGATATCCAGATACCATTCCTGAAAAATCAGGAGCCTAATATTCAGGAGATAAAAAAAGAGGAGTGGAGTTTATTCAATATTGAAATAGCACGCAGGATAAGTGTCATACTCAGGGCTGGCGAACCTGCCTGTGAAAGTGGAAAAAAACCAGGGGAAGTTGTTGTCGATGCAGGAGATATTATCAACACCTTAAAAGTTACAGGATTAATATCACTTTGTTATGCTCGAGAGCAGGTAAAGGGCCTGAAATCCGGACTTAGCGATTTGCTCTCATCTGGCGACAGCTATACCAATGACGAGTCCAGGGCAACTCGTATAATGAACCTTGCTCATCAGGCACTCCATCAGTACCCCTCCTGTAGATTCAATCCTCATATGGCAGAAAAGGCCCTTATATTAGTAGCAGGGCCACCTCGTGAACTCTCTATGAAAGGGTACATGGCATCAAGGGAGTGGCTAAACCGTTTGATTCCCGGGGGTGAGATCCGTGGAGGTGATTACCCGGTACCACATTCGCATTTTGTTGCAGTTGTAATCATTGCTTCAGGATTCCCTTTTTACTTTCAGGAATCTGAAGAATAAATATTACCTTTTTTTTAGTTATCTTCACATATCTTTGAAAAAGGTATGTTGCCTGCTCCTATTTCAGTTTCAAGTTTATAGCCCTGTTCGCATGCATTTCCTATATAATTCATTCCACTAAAAGAGACTATTGAAATTCTGGACGGTTCAGGCTGCAGGTTAAGAACTTCTCTTCCCACACATACCGGGGGATTAAAACCACATTTGACCATTGATTCCGATACATCTTTTATAATCCCTTCAGCCATCGCAGGAACTTCACGCACATTTGCAAGGGCTACACCGTTCCCGGTTCGGACAATATTCTGAACTGATGTGAGGCCTGCTGCGATGAAGATCTGAAGAGGATCTACAGTTGTCCCTGAATACGCAATCACGTCGAGAAAACAATCAGGAGAATTCTTTTTTATTGAAAGCCGGCCTCCGAATGCCATTCTAACCGGTACACCCAGCCGCTGATAAACTCCGTCCATTGTTATACTACACACACTAATAATTCCAACGTTCCCTTTAGGGATTCTTGGGTCTTTATCAATAATCCGGTAACCGTTAAAAAACCCAAGACCTGATCTTTTAACCTGCTCAAAACAACTAATCACACCTTCAAGAATGGGTTCAGGCACACGTGTAAGGTTATATCCCACCTCTCCAGTCCCAGTATCTGGATTAAATGTACTTCTGAAAGCAAGTCTCTCAAGTTTCGAGATTATGAACCCGATTCTACCTCCAACAAGTGCGCGCTCAGTTTCTGAAGTCCCGTTTTCGGTGAGAATTCTTCCATAATTTCCTACCTTTTGTGTGAAACCCATTTCATCAAGATAACTAAGATAATACTGAACAGCACGATCACTCATGACAAAACCGCGTTCAGCCATCAGTTCAGACAGACGTTTTGCTCCGACCGGTTCCTGATGTTCTTTTAAGATTCTGAGAATTTCAATATATTTTCTTTCGGTATGAATCATCTTGCTTCAACTACTCCGGTACTATCCTGATAACGGCCACGATAAAGATCATTGCTTCCTTTCACTTCATGCAATATCATCTGGACCACTCTTTCACCGTGGAGAAGAGAGACATCTTCTGTGCCCATATTTACAAGACATAAAGTCAGTTGACCACGAAAGCCAGGGTCTACAAAACCTGCGCCCAAAAGAATTCCACGCCGTCCATAACTTGATCTACATCTTAGTGTTGCGGCAAGATCAACCGGGAGTTCAACCCATTCCATGGATGCAACAAGTGTGGTGCGTCCATGACGGAGCATAACATCCTCGCCTGCCCTTAGATCATATGATGCCGGCTGTTGGCTTTTATCTGAATACGGATCTATCACAAGTCGCGGACCAGGGATATCTCCCTCAAGCCTCTTTACTATCTCGTGGGAGGATAGTATCATACCAATAAATCAATCAAAACGCCTAAATAGGTTGCGATATTATCTAGGGGCTGGATCTATAGGGTAGCGGACATCCTCTTGGGCTTCGAACCCAAGGACGCGGGTTCGATCCCCGCTAGATCCGTTCTTTTAGATTGAAATTGATTTTAGAGGTCTCTACCGCCTCTCCTATGACCTTTATGCTCTTTACGCCGCAGGATGAGACCAATTATAAGGCAGGCTATCAATATTACAGGAACTGCAAGAAGCCAGGTATAATTTTCTATTGCCATCGGTGCCGGGACCTCTTTTTTTACTATCTTTGTAAGTTTAAGTGTAATATTCAGTGAGTTGAGGTCCCCAGGTACCGGGATGTCTGTTGAAAGAGGCTGATAACCTGATTTGTTCACGGTAACATGAATTGGTTCTCCTTTTGCGGTCATAAGCAGAATATTACCATCATTGTCGGTAAAACCCATTTCAATACCATTCATCTTTACCTGGGCATCCCTGATGATGGTTCCATTGTCATCCATCAGATTAAGAACCGCAGAGACACGAGCAGGTTCAAGAATGAAGATCTTTTCATTATCCCCTTGATCGAATGTAACTTCTGTGTTTACAGGCTCATACATCGGATGGACAATACTGACGTTTATCGTTCCCCGGTAGAAACCAGTTGAACGCAACCTTCCAAATTCATTCGTCGAACCTGCTATAGTTCCATTGAAGGAGACCTGAGCTCCGGCTACCGCTTCATGGGTGCCATTATACACAAGAATAGAGACCTGATCTTCTGCCTTATTGAGTGTCACCTTCTCTAATGCATGTCTGTCTGAACCTGTGAGCGTTATACTTTTTTCTGCAAACCCATCTTTCCTTATCTTCACAGGGTAAGATACACCTGGTGATAGGTGTAGAACAACTATCCCATTATCATTTGAAGTTCCGACGGTCTGATCATCATTTATTACTGTTGCCCCGGAGATAGGTCGATTATTCTCATCTGAAACAATGATTGAAGACCTTCCCTCTTTGTAGAGCCAGTACTGGAGGTTCTGGTCCTCGACACTGACATCGATATGCTCAATCCTTGGGTCGTATCCGGCGGCAGACATCTCAATATTATAACTGTTCTGGCCAGGGACAAAGAAATTCACTGAACCATTTGAGTCTGATTTGAGCATTGTACTGATATTTACACCCCGGATTAATACATCCGCATCACTAACAGGAGTTACTGAGTCTGCATCAAATAACTGGATTGAAACATTCTCATCTCCTTTTGTCAGTGGAACAAGAATTGACATGTTATTTGCATCAATTTCACCTGAGAAAGTAGTATATCCGGGTTTTACAACACTTACCGGGTAAGGACCGTCACCAGGAAGTGTAAATGAAAGGGTTCCATCTTTGTCAGTCCTTCCTAAATATGCATTATTCGCATAAACAAGGGCATATGGAATACTCAAAGTAGAATTTGAGGTTTTTTCAAAAACAATTACACTAAATGTTGCAGCGTCCATTGGTGCAATTAAAAAAATAACCAATAGAAAAAACACAGATAAGACAGATTTTATACATACCATAATATCATCTACCTTATTCCCATTTGATATCATCAGGAATACGTGCAAGCAGCATCCCTTCAACAAGGACAGGCATCAGTCTTCTTCCCTCTTCAACCGCTTTATTGAGTCGCCAGTTTCTTTCTGAAAATATCGTAAATAGTGGGTCTCCAGCTTCTATTCTTGTACCCCGTTTGGCATGGAGGAGTATCCCTGCCCCCCGATCCTGAGGTGAACCTGCCATTCTTGCAAGGGTGATGAGACCTTTATTATCAAAATCGACAACATAACCATTTACTGGTGATTTTACGACAAACTTGTATTTTCCAGGTAAGATGTCTGCCGAACTGACCTTGGGGTCACCTCCCTGAATACTAATAATTTCCTTAAATTTTAATAGAGCTTTTCCACTCTCGAGGATTTCGCGAGCAACTTTGATGCCATTTCCTTTTGCAGCCTTTCCAGACATCTCAAGTGCAATTCCTGCAAGTGAAAGACTCTTCTCGATAAGTGATGAGGGTTCAGGATCACCCTCAAGGACCCGCAAAGCTTCTGCAACTTCAAGATTTGGACCGATTGAATGACCAACTGGCGAAGATCCATAGGTCATTGCACATTCGACTTTCATGTGCAGTCTTTCACCAAGTTCAATAAAATCTCGTGCAAGCTTTCTTCCATCCTGGACAGATACGACTTTGGTATTCTTTCCTACCGGTATATCTATCACAACAAGGTTAGCACCTACTGCATATTTCTTTGCCATCACACTTGCAAGCATCTGGCCCCTCGCATCAATCTTAAACGGGTACTCCTGGATAATAATTTTATCGTCTGCAGGTGCGATATTGGTTGCCCCACCCCAGACAATTGTTCCTCCAACCTTTTGTGTCATCTGCTGGACTTCTGTTGCAGAAAAATTAACAGGTGCCAGAACCTCCATGAGGTCTGCGGTACCCGCAGCTCCGGTTATAGCCCTTGAACTGGTTTTGGGGATTTTAAGCCCGCTTGCTGCAATGATAGGGACCACTACGAGCGAAATTTTATTCCCAGGGACCCCTCCGACAGAGTGTTTATCGACAATCGGCTTTGTATGAAAACTGAGTTGTTCACCGGTATCAACCATCGCACGGGTGAGAAATTCAATCTCATCCATGTCCATCGTGTTGATATATGTCGCCGTGATATAGGCCATTAATTCAGAGGGAGATATATCTTCGCTGACAATATCCTTAACAATGGAATATGTCTCATCTTTTGTGAGCCTTTTTCCATTCATCTTCTTTTTTATATAATCAAGTGAGACGGGTCTTCCTGATTCACTGATCTCTGCCGATTCTCCCTCGTTAAATCCAACTTTCTCATTAGTATTACGATATAGACCTACATTTCCAGGAACGAGAATTGTACTTGTTGTATCTACAAATGCAGCTGTTGATTCTCCATTTACAGCATTTAAGATCTGGACCCGGTCACCTTTCAAAACACCGAGGTTTCGTGCATCCTCATTATGAATAAGCACTCCCCGCTTTTCGATATCAAGAAGCCGTACTGTGAGTTTCATACCCCTACCCTACCCGAATATCCTGTATCCGTTTAGGTACTCTCCTTCCTTATCTCTTCCGAAAAGTTACAAAGAATAAGAAGGATCTGAATGGAGGAATTACTCGTGTACTGGTGGAGAAAAAAAAATATTGGTGGGTTTAGTGTCTGCGCACTACAAAGAGTGCGACTGCACCAAGACCGATCATAGCGAGGAGTGCTCCAAAGCCCGGACTCTTTGTTGTCGGGACTGTGGTTGGCACGGTCGTTGCTACAGTTGTTTCTGCAGTTGTTACTGCTGCAGTTGTTACTGCGGTTGTTACTGCTGCAGTTGTTACTGCTGGTGCAGTTGTTGCAGTTGTTGATGGTGTCGCACCGCTCTCAACTACGTTGAATAGCTGGGTTGCGGTTGCACTGTCAACTACAACACCCTGTGCCTTGACAATGTACTCGTCTGGCTTGAATGTTGATGAGTCAACACTGAAGTTCCATGTGTTGAACCCTTCAGTGCCCTTCTGAACTTTTACAGTTCCGGTTGCACCGCTGAATTCGCCACTCTGGGACTTGTCCGTCGGCTTGAAGGACGAAGAGGTGACTTCTACGAGTATTTCATCATCTGGCTTGAGGTTGGTTGTACCATCGATGCTGAACTTGTCGCCGACCATCTTCTCGCCGATTGGAGCAATACGGATGGTTGGTTCTTCGATCATGAACTGCAGTTTCGTGTATGTATCATCGACTGCAGGATCGGTTAATGCTGCTACAAGTGCTTCTGCTGCATCGGAACCCTGGAGGCTTCCTGCGCCTGAAAGGGTGAACTTGGTACTTGGGTCTGTTGGGTAGCTTCCCTGAACTAAGGTGTTGTCTGCGTTGGGGAAGACATCGAACTTGTCATTGTACATCGGGTGCTGGACAACAACGAAGTACTGTCCTGCTGACATGTCTCGTGTTACAGAGTCCTTGATCTCGTATTCGAAGGAACCATCATCGTTGACGCTTTCTGTTGAATATGCTACGAAGTTCTTTCCAAGGATCCATATAGCTACACCATCAGAGGGCTTGCCTTCTGCAGTGCCGCGTATGTAATCATTGTCACCACGTGCAACGTCGCCTGAATCTGCTGATGCTGATACGAACGGCTTCCTTACGATTACGGAAACTGTACCGTATTGTGCATTACCAAGATCATTCTTGTTGTTGGGTGAACTTACTGCATAGATTGTGTATGTACCTGCGTCAATCGCAATGTTTGAGGTCTGCCACTTGAATTCCCATGTGTTGTCGTCGAGAACGTCGGCGGTGGTGAATGTTGCAGCATCTCCGCTAACGACTGCGTCTCTTGGGGTTTCAAGTTTTCCACCTGACGATGGGAGGTTCGGACCAGTAATGAACAGATATGAAGTTGAAGTTTCGGAATTTGTTCCGGTAAGCTTGATCTCCTGACCAAGGTAGTAGCTCTGTGAACCAGATGCGACTACTGTAACCGCTCCCTTCTCTATCTTCACATCTACCTCATCGGACTTGTAGGTGTTATCTTCAAGGTTCTGTCTCTCGACACGGATTGTATATTTCTTATTATTGGTGTCGCGAGTGGTTTGCCACTCGACAGTCCTTGTACCGCCGTTCGATGTCTTTACTAAGGCTGCGTAGTTGTATGACGCTGGGTCTTCTGTCTGAACTGCTGGAACATCCTGACCAATGGTACGCCCTCCACCATTCTGGAACTGGTAATCAAGGATAGCTGCTCCCTGGAAATCTGAGGGGAGTGTTCCACCTGGATACCAGACACTGTCCTGGTTTGGTCCTACCTGTGGTGGCTGGTCGTCGCCAGTGCCCTTCATAGAGCTTGTGCCTTTTACCCACATGTAGTAGTACTCATTTGGTCTGCCTTTTACAGTGACTGAGAAGGGGTTTCCGCGGACTACTGAGTCCTTGCTTGCCTCGATCTTAACACTGTCGGATGTGATCACAACTGTCTTTGTCGCTGAGATAGTCTTCCCAGTGTAGTCATTGCCGGATGCGTCCTTGTAGTTGTCTTTCATACTGTTAAGGTTCGATTCGGCTGTGACTGTGTAGGTACCTGCCTTGTAAAGTTTGTTGCCGGTAGAGTCAGTATATCCAGTCCACCATCCCTGGGTTGCATCATTTACTGGCACCCAGTAATATGGCTGTGCATTGACTGCGATATCTGCGAGTGGGAGTGTTACGCCATCCGCCTGATAGAGGTTATCATAAACTGCTCCATCTGCGGTCTTGACTTTAATTGTAACAAATCCGGTACTTGCTCCTCTCTGCGCTTCAACGTTGTTAAGGTTTGTTTCTACACGGAAGTTCAGGTAGTCACCGGTTGGGATGCTCTGACCTGTAACGTCCTTCTGTGAATTCTGATCCCAGACTTTGACGTCTATGCTTGGGTCATTAACCACGAATGCAACAATTCCCTGTGACTTTCCGTTCGCGTCAAGCTGGTACCAGTTACCAGTCTTGCCGACAAAGTCGGATGGTGCCACATAGAAATCTGCAGGGTTAGAAACCTGGATCATCTTATTTGGTACATCGGTCGAAGGGTTCGTCCCTGACTGCCACCATGCAACTGCTGTTGCATTGCCTATGGCAGCGGATACATCGAGACCCTGCTCACCAATGAACACGTCTCCACCTTGTGGAACACTCGGGATTACCGGTACTGACATTGCCGGAAGAACCAGCAGTGCGAGCACGGCAATACTCAGGAGTGCTAAACTAAAACGTTTTGTCAATTATATTCCTCCTACTTCAATTCTAAAATACTGTTCATAAAATCCATACATGGTAAAACAGAACTCATTTTAAAGAATTACTGCTCCATCATGCAATACTCCGAATAACGGAATATGATCCAATATTTGTGGAACACGCAATATATCCTTTGTGGTTGGAGCCCCGGAAGTTTACCTTTATAAAAAGCCTTTTTGGAGGTATATCCCTTAATTAATTGAGATATTCGCGAATCTTCCGGTTTATACCGGGTAAGAAGATACACGCGATTACGTCACCTTTTACTAATGGTATGGCTTAAATCTTATTGATATGAGGGTATTGAAAGCACACGATATTGCCAGTGCTCACGAACTTGCAGTTAAATTGGTATTAGAGAAGGGAAACGCAATTATTACCGAAGATGGTGAGGCAACACTGGAAATTTCACCATTAACACTTGTTGTCACTGAACCTTTAAAAGGTTCTTTGATCAGCAGCGCATGCAGATTTCAGAAACTCTTTATGGACCATTATGCCGAAGCTCTGATTAAAGGTACTGATAACGTGTTTGAGTACGATTATCATGAACGTCTCTTTCGCTGGGGACAAGGAATCATGCTGGGAAACACAATGATCTCAACAGACCAGATAGACTACATCGTAAAAAAACTGGGAAATACAAAAGAAAGCAGAAGGGCTGTAGCAATCACCTGGAATCCGCCAATTGATGAGAAAAGAAAGGATTGTCCCTGTCTTCAGCTTATTCAGTGTATTATAAGAAAGGATTCACTTATCATGTCAGTTGTTTTCAGAAGCAATGATATGCTCACAGCCGCAGGAGCAAATATGTATGCTCTTGTAAGACTTCAGGAATATATCTCGCAAACCCTTAACGTGGCGTGCGGCACATACACCCATATTTCACTGGTTCCCCATATATATTTTAAACGAGATATATCGGATATTGCCTCATTTTGCGAGAATCGAGTTAAAATACGCCCGGTTACAGAAGTGTGTTCAATCTGTGGTAAATGCACATGAAATTGAGAACAATAGATCACATTAATTATTGTAGAGCAGCAACCTGAATACCGCATAGCCCGGTAGTGTAGCGGTCAATCATGGGGGACTCTGGATCCCCCGACAGCAGTTCGAATCTGCTCCGGGCTATTCAAATCAATCCCTGTTAATTACATCCATTTACGCATATTTTCCAGAATTCTGTCATTCTGTTCTGTTAAACATTGAAAATTATAGAAGTCCAAAGGAGAAGAGAATCACGGGTATCATCACTGCACCCATGCAGTAGAGCCTTGGAACTTCCAGGAGAGAGGGGATGAGACCCAGTGCAACAGACAGGGCAAGGATCATCATTCCAAATACACCTGTTAATGCAAACGTCAGAAAAGTAAGAAAAACTATTACCAGGCGATTTATCAATTTGATGTTAAGGTTACCCAGATGAACTGCTTCTGATGAGAGAGTGACGGTCACTGGATATACCACCGCTGCCGTTATTACCCCGGTTGCAAGCATGATGATGAATGAAGGAGGATTAAGGTTACCAATTGCTGCCATTACTCCGTTTCTGGTCCTTGCCAAAGCAGAAAAAGCAGCAAGACCGATAACTGCATTTGCACTGTTTGAAGCTCCGGTTGAGATTAAAAACTCTCTTTTATCAATATTGTAGCCAAATTTTGCAGAAATTACGGCGTTTGCTGTTGCATTTGACAGTCCGGGGAGCCATCCGACCAGAGTCCCTGCAAAAGTCCCGAAAAATGCAGACCTATGAATAATTTTTTGTTTAATTCCTAACCCTTTGAAATTTTGATCCGGAATATTTCCCTCACCTGCGTTCACAAGTACCGAAATCCCAAAAAGGCCTGTAAGAAGTGGCATAAGAATAGTGTCAGCTCCGAATGCATGTGAACACAAAAATGAATACGAAATTGAAAAAACTCCAAGGATTCCTGTTGTAAGGAAAATAATTAAAGCAATAAGTGGTGTTTCAGACGAAATTATCAAGTATCCCATTACACCGACTATGAATATACCAGTGCCCCAATCTATATACTGTTGAAAATCAGGCAATAACGCCATAATTATGTATGCTACCGGTACGGACAGGCATAAACCATATACTGAACCAAGAGCAGCCAACCGTATTGCCTCCTCTCCATCTCCTTTCAGACATAACGAATGGGCTGGAAGAACAGACAATGCAGAGCCAGAATCGGGTACTCCCAGAAAAGTCGAAGGTATTAATGAGATGAAGCCATGAGTTATGAGCATCGCAAACAATGCCACAGACAGACCTTCAGAACCGAGAAATGAGATAAAAAAAGCTTGCGCACTAATCACAACCGCGGCTATGGTATTAGAATGTAATCCTGGGATAAGACCTCCCAAAACACCAAGCAGAAGACCGACAATGGTGGCAAAAATGAAGACCATCATAAATATATATTGCGTGATGGTTCCCTTAAGATGACGAAAGGTATTCAAAAGCTATGCTCATAACCCCTGAAGGCTAAAGAGTTGGCAATGAAGATCGCAGTTACACGACTTATGGGGAAAGAAGGAACAGATACAGCCCGCTGTGCGAAATTTGGTCATGAATGCTTCCGGGTATCACCCCTGCGTGCCGAGATCTTTCACAATAAGGTGAGAGAATTTGCAGATGCCGCAAATAATGGAGATTACGACTGCATATTCCTTACGAGTGCCCTCCCTGCGAAACTGGCAGCTCCACTGATAAATCCAGGGATCCGGATTATCGCAATAGGACCGGAAACCGGGAAAGTGTTTATGGAAAGAGGGATACCGGTTGAGGTCCTGCCCAGGTTTTATTCTCAGGAACTTGTTCCATATCTTGGTCCGTGGCTGAAAGGGAAGAAGATAGGAATATTGAGAGCGGATGTGCCAAATACAAAATTATTGGAAGATATTATCGAAAAGGGAGGTATACCCTGTGAAGTCCGATGCTATTCCCTCGAGCCGACAGGCGAGGGACTTGGGCTTATTGGTGCTGATGCACTTCTTTTCACAAGTGCAATGTCATTCAGACATGCAATCTGGAAAAGAAGATCGGGTTTTCTCATTCTTGCAATCGGAAAAGTGACTGCAGAAGCAATGGTTAAAGGCGGTTTTCCTCCTGCGGTTACCGGAGATGGCTCACTTGAAGGGACATTGACTGCACTTAACGTATATCTGGAACAGAGGGGAATTACTACTCTTAATAATGAGGTCCTGCACCAGAAGGAGGACTGATCCTTCGTGAAATCTGTGCTTTCTTCAACACTAAAAACCGGAATTCTGGTAATAGATAAACCTCGGGGTCCTTCAAGCCATGAAGTGTCAGCTTGGGTATCAAAAATGCTTGGAGTGCCGGTCGGTCATAGCGGAACACTTGACCCTCGCGTTTCAGGTATCCTTGTAATGATGCTGGGCAGAGCTTCGAGACTTGCAAGGATACTGCTTGCGGATGATAAGGAATATATCTGCCTCATGAGACTGCATTCTGACATTGATGACTCTTCTGTAAAAAAAGTGCTTATGGAGTTTACGGGCAGAATTTATCAGCGTCCTCCCAAGAAAAGTGCTGTAAAGAGAAAATTAAGGATAAGAACGATAAACAAAATAGAATTTCTTGATAAAGACGGCAGACTTGTTCTTTTTCGGGTCCACTGTGATGCAGGTACTTATATCAGATCACTATGCACTCACATCGGTTACGCGCTCGGGACCAGGGCACACATGCAGGAACTAAGGAGAGTGCGCTCTGGAAAATTTGATGAGACAAATGCGTGGTCACTTCAGGAACTGATGGATGCAACAACCCTCGCAAAAAATGAAAATTTTTTACCCATTTCTTCAATGATTCTCCCGATGGACACAATATCTTCAAATATTGCTTCAGTTGTTATAAGGGACACATCGGTTGATGCCATATGCAACGGAGCAGCTCTCGCAGCAAGGGGTGTTATAAAAAAGACGAACTTTAAACAACGTGACCTTGTTGGAATTATCACAGAAAAAGGGGAAATTGTTTCTATTGGAGAAGCAATAGTAGATTCCAGTGCATTTGAACCTGGTGATCACGGACTTGTCATTGCACCCAGGGTGACCCTGATGGAGCGGGGGCGCTATCCCTCCTGCTGGAAAAAGAGACCAAAGACAGATTTAGGGAGACCGGCGCGAAATAGAGATAAGATTAAACCTTTCAAAGCGAGAAATTAAAAACCGCATCTTATTGCTGAGGTAGTCTAGCTTGGTAAGGCGCAGGCCTGGAAAGCCTGTGGGGCTTTTCGCCCCTCGGGAGTTCAACTCTCCCCCTCAGCGTGATAATATTATTCAACTTTTCGCCTTCAGATATTCCTCTCTGCCGATTTCAAACGCCCTGTCATTTATTTCAAGGGTCTTAGCGGGAACGCGCTTTGCTACTGCTTTTTTTAATGAAGATAGCGAAAGAGGGATCAAAGGTGAAGCTGCTCCGATAATAACCATGTTTGTTGTCAGAGGACTTCCAGCACGGACTGCACATTCCTCCGCATCGATAAATATCGCGTCTTTACCCATGAGTGCATTTCTAATCGACTGAATAGTAGGCGGGTCAAGTTTCTTCATGTAAACGGAAACGGGAACAATGAGTTGTAAACTTGCAATAATTAAACCACCTTCTTTAAGGAAATGAGATGCCCGTAACGCTTCAAGCATATCAAATGCAAGGATAAGATCGGCAGTTCCGGGAGAGATAAGAGGACCGAATTCGCAGCCGACTCTGACATGGCTTTCTACCGAACCTCCACGCTGGGCCATTCCATGAGTTTCAGCCGCACGTACAGGTTTATTTTCAATAAGGCATGCCTCACCGAGTACATTAGAGGCAAGTATCGTACCTTGTCCACCTACACCAACAATGAGGACATCAAAACTCCCGTTCATCTTATGGCCTCCTTACGTATTGCTCCCTGTGGACATATCTGTTCACAGACTGTGCATCCTGTGCACGTATTATCAATATGGGCCTGGTCATCTATCCAAAAAAGAGCAGGGCATCCAAATCGTATACATGAGCCACAACCATTGCACCGATCAATATCAACGGTATAACGCGAGGATTTACCCCCGCTTCGTCGTCTGGATATCACACACGATGCTTTTGCAATTATCACACGGACCCCCCTTTCTTTTTTTGCTTTTTCTAGTACTTCCCTCGTTGCCATAAGGTCATACGGGTCAATGGTTTCAACGAATTTCACACCACAGGAACGCGACAATGCATCGAGGGATATTGTCTCTTTTGGTTGGCCACATGCATCACAACCTGACATAGGATTCGGCTGGTGACCTGTCATTGCAGTGGTACGGTTGTCGAGAATTACCACTGTTATGTCCGAATCATTGTAAACTGCATTGAGAAGACCGGTCAATCCAGAGTGAAGGAATGTAGAGTCGCCAATTGTACATATTACATTCTGGTCTTCAGTAGAATGCGATATTCCGGTTCCGATAGTTATTGATGCGCCCATGCATACGGTTGTGTCTACTGCATCCAGTTGCAGTCCCAGGGTATAACAACCTATATCGCTCGGATAGACTGCATTTGAATACACCCGTTTTATTGAATAAAATGTGGCCCGATGTGCACATCCTGCACAGAGGATGGCAGGGCGTGGGGGGAGTCCCTGAACCGGAGTCCTTGCAGGATAACTGCACCTGACTTTGATATTACAAGACTGAAGAATGGAAGAAACAATATTTGGTGCAAATTCTCCTTCGTACGGAACTTTTCCGTCCATCTTGCCATTTATAATGACATTACAGGCAACTTCACGGACCCTGGATTCAATAACATGATCAAGTTCCTCAATTACAACGACCCTTTTATGTTTTTCAACAAATGAACGTAACCAGTCTTCATCAATAGGATATGCACCAATTTTTGCAAAGGAGACTGAATCGTGAAGAACTTCCCGGACGTATTCGGCAGAAACGCCGCTTGAGATTACAGCCGTGTCACCCCGGACTTCAGAAGTATTTAATCCTAGTTCAATAATCCGTTTTTTCAGTGAAGATTGTTTATGATTAAGCTTTTTATGAAGCTCCCTCGTATTCACCGGGACAACCACATATCTCGGAACATCACGCTCAAAGTGACCTTTTTTCGGCCCGGATACATTTTTACCGATCTCAACGTCACCTTTTGAATGGCAGACACGGGTAGTTGGGCGGAATAGAACCGGCAGCTCAAATTCTTCAGAAAGAGAAAAGGCAACAGGTATCATATCGTGGGATTCCTGAATATTTGCCGGGTCAAAACATGGGACCTTCGCAAATTTTGCATAATTGCGGCTATCCTGCTCATTCTGTGAACTATGTGCAAATGGATCATCCGCACTCATGATAACAAGCCCTGCTTTAACACCGGTATAAGCCAGGGTCATAAATGGATCGGATGCGACATTCAGACCTACATGCTTCATGGTACAGAATGACCTGAGTCCCGACCATGACGCTCCAATTGCATTTTCAAGCGCCACTTTTTCGTTTATTGACCACTCCAGGTAGTAATCCCTTTCTTCCCGCGACCTTAAGAAGTCTATAACTTCTGATGAGGGAGTTCCAGGATAGCCACAAACAAAACTGACTCCTGCACTGAGACATCCGTGCGCGATTGCTTCATTTCCTAAAAGATATTTACGTCCCATTGGCCTCGATCCTGCTTATATCGTATTGCTCCCTGTGTTCATAAAACCCGGGAACCGTCCGAATTTCATAACCTATAAAAACTCTGATGAATCATGTATGTGAGTACAATCGTGGGCCCGTAGCATAGTCTGGTGGTGCACCCGGCTGATAACCGGGAGGTCATGCGTTCGAACCGCATCGGGCCCATTCTTCTTTTTTATTTCAAAGGATTATGCTCACTTTTTTTACCGGCAATAAATTCAATGGTCGTACAAAGGCCTTTTACCAGGTCCTCATCCTCTTTAAGATTGTCCCTCATTGCCCGGTAAAGCATTAGCATTATCTCGTAGCCATAAAGATCCAACGCCTCCCCAGGTTCAAAAGGCTGGAGAAACGAATCGACAAGAAAACCATCTGAACTGTACATCAGATTGAAAAACTTTCCTTTCTCTGAAAGTACGCAGAACTCATCAGTAACAGCTTTTGTAGGGTCGTCAGGCCGGTATGGTGCGGGATCGGTTCTTCCAAGTAATATCATCTTTTCAGGATAGTAGGCTGCCCCGTAAAGTTCCCCTTTTGTATCCTGCTTTCCAATTTTAAGCATATTAAGCCCAATTTCCTTCACAAATGAACTACTCTTTCGTCCCATCCTTGAAAAGAGAAGGGCATCATTTTTAAGGACCTCGGATTTCAGGGGTTCAGATTCTTTTTTAATATCTTCTATCTTTGTAATGAGGGCATTAAAACCCTCTTCAATTATTGAATTGTCTGATTCTGTCATTGAATTCCTCTATTTTTTTTATGTTATTATCTGTTTCCAGTCATTTTTTATTTTAATTAAAATTCTAATTATGATTTGCAGTGAAATAATATACCTTCTCACCAGTTATTCTTGCGTAACCCCTATATCCCGAGGGAAACTCCTCAGGAAGAACTATCATCTGATATGAAGGTGTACGGCCCACGGCTGAACCTCGTTTTACTTGTTCTGTAACTATAAAAGGGACTACTTTATTGATCATTTCATGGTTCATTCTGTGTGCGACGAGGGTTGCGATACGGAACATCTCTCTTGAACGCTCTTTTTTTGTCCTTTCAAGGGTATCCCTTAAATTTTCCGCTTTTGTGCCCTTTCTTTGGGAGTATCGCGTTATATTAACTTTGTTTGGATGGGCATTGCTGATAAAGTCAAGCGACTTTTTAAAATCATCTTCATTCTCTCCCGGAAATCCGACTATCATATCAGTAATAAACGTGATATCGGGGTACGCATCCCGAAATGTTGCAAGAACTTCATAAACTTCTTTTATTGTGTACCCCCGGTTCATTTTTGCAAGGATTGTGTCAGATCCGGACTGGACCGGCATATGAAGGAACCTGGCAATTTTATCATAAGAAAATATTGTTTTGATATCATCAATTCGTTTCTTAAGCGTAAGCGGGTTCATCATTCCGGTTCTCACTAAAAAATCTCCTGGAACAAGGGAGATCTCTTTCAATAGTGTTGAAAGATCAGATTGGATATCGAGACCCCATGAACTGACGTCCTGGGCTGTAAGCTGGATTTCCACTGCACCTTTCAGAACCGAAAGTCTGACTTCATTGAGAATTTCGTGTATTTGAATGCTTTTCAGGTCTCCACGGGCTAATTTCGTACTGCAATATGAACACAGGCCAGTACAACCGGACGCTATCTGAATTATTGCTACTGATGACTCAGATACTGTTGATATTTTCTTATATTCTTCACGAATCTCATCCGGATCAATAATAGTCGGGTTAGAAATCTCCCGCAGGCGCTCCTCGCTGGTTTTAACCAGGCAACCACTTAAAAAGATTGGTTTGCCTTTAAGTTCTATTATCCTCCTTAAAATTTTCCTCTCTGTCCTTTCGGTAACGTTGCATGTATTCAAAAAGACGGCATCTGCATTTATCGGGTCTTCAACTATTGTGCAACCGGCAGATTTGAGTACTTCAACAAATTTTCTGGTGTCGCCTGCGTTATAGGCACAGCCGAAAGTCTCGACGTAAACTGCTTTATTTGTTAGTAGTGAAAGCGCTTTCAAAAGTCCTTCAATATTAATACGTTACATCTAAAGTAAATTTCATCCACATCAGGATATGCAAAAAAACTCTGTTCACACGTTATAGAACAAAACGCTTAACCACTCGGAGCCATAAAAATGTCTTTCTATGGTGAGTGCAGGCCTGCTCGGCTGTGGGAATATCGGGCACATAATTGCAAAATTAAGGGGAGATATTGAGATCTGTGCTCTTTTTGATGTGCTGCATGAAAGGGCAGACATGCTTGCGCAAATTACAAACGGAACTGCTTATAGGGATTTTTCAGAATTACTCACTTCTGACTGTTCCCTTATTATCGAAGCGGCATCTGTTGAAGCAGTTCACATGTTTGCAAAAGAAGTTCTCTTGAATGGAAAAGATTTGGTTATAATGAGCGTCGGAGCACTTTCTGATGAGATTTTTTATAGAGAACTTTTGGAACTTGCCCATTTAAAAGGAAGAAAGATCTACATCCCAAGCGGTGCGATATTCGGACTAGACAATCTGAAAGTAGGAATGATTTCCAGAATAGACAGTGTGCTATTGAAGACGACAAAAGGCCCTGGTTCTTTGAAACTTGATTCTGATGATAAAAAGCTTATATTTAAAGGCAAAGCCAGGGAATGCATAAAAGGTTTCCCAAAAAACATGAATGTGTCAGTAGCCCTCGGCCTTGCATGCGGCATTGAACCTGACGTCGAGCTTTGGGTTGACCCGGCCGCTGAGAAAAATGTCCATGAGATTTTTGTTTCAGGAGAATTTGGAGAGGCCTATATCAAAGTACAAAATAATCCGAGTCCAGATAACCCTTCAACAAGTTACCTTGCAGCTTTATCCGTTATCACACTGTTGACCCAGATAGACTCCCCCATTATAATTGGTACCTGATGCGAATGTCAAAAAATCCCCAACTACCATTTCAGTACCTCAACTCATTTGTGCTGGAAGATTCTCCATTCGGCGACATTACTACAATCGCTACAGGAATATCGGGAGTGGCTGATGCTTCAGTAGTTCTTAAGGAACCAGCGGTTATCGCCGGAATTGACGAGGCCACATCCATTTTTAACAAATATTCTATTGAAATTTCTGAGTCACGAAGAGATGGTGAGCGAGTAAAGGCCAATAAAACAATAATGCGATTAACCGGGAGCGTTGATAGTATACTATTACTTGAGAGGACTGTTCTCAATATTATGGGCAGGATGAGCGGAATTTCAACAATTACCTCGGAGCTGCAGGAGATAATTTACGAAGTGAATCCAGACTGTAAAGTTGCAGCAACGCGAAAGACTGCACCAGGACTTCGTATTCTTGATAAAAAAGCTGTAATAATTGGAGGTGGTGAACCTCACAGGTATTCATTAAGTGACTGCATCCTAATCAAGGATAACCATCTTGCAGTCCTCCCTTTAAAAGAGTTAATAACTAATGCACGGTCTTTTTCGGTTTATAAAACGATTGAGGTAGAGATCACAATACCTAGCGATGCTGTAAAAGCAGCACAGTATGGTGCAGATATTATTCTCCTGGATAATATGTCTCCAGGAAAAGTTAGTGAAACAATAAAACTGCTTAATTCCTGCTCTTTGCGGAATTCCGTCAGACTTGAAGTCTCAGGAAATATCACGCGGGCCAATATCAGGGAATATGCAGCCCTGGATATTGATATTATCAGCCTTGGTGCACTGACACACAGTGTTAAAAATATTGATATAAGCTTGAAAATTACCTCTGTTTGCTAATTTGGACCTTTTTAACAATTTTTCAATAAATGTAATCCATAAAGTAATTTTTTCGATCTTTTTTATTCAATAATTTTTCTCTCTTATTTCGGCTATATTTTGTTATAAACCATATAATGCTATACACAAAATTGGATTTGATTAGACTACCTTCAATTATGAGAGAATGGAACGAACGTTAATTAAGTGAAAAAAGAGTTGGGTTTTATAAATTTCTGATATCAGATAAACTGTTTACAAGAATTTCCCTTTTTCCTTTGTAACTCTGCACAATACCAGTGACGGCTATCGCATCCCCCTCATTGACCTGGGTATCGCCTGTTGGAGCAAAAACCTGTACACCTGTTATGGTAAGGATCTGGTGATCCCCTGCTTTTGTTAGTGATACCTTCTCAACATGACCCTGAAACTGAACAAGGGTACCATCAGGAAGAGTGGAAGTATACTGAGTAGCAAAAGAGCCGGTTCCCATATAGGTGATAATTATTACTGCAGCACCGATTATGGATAATACTGCAACAAGAAGCCCGAATGCAATTTTTTCTTCTGTTTCAAACATCAGAATAATGGATTAGATTTATCCGGTATTTATCGACACCTTCATATGTTAACGGCGTTAACATAATACACAGTATGACAACTGACAACCTTCCGCCCTCCTCACAGGTGATCCTTCAGATCCTGTATGGCGGGGGGGCGATGACACATAAACAACTGGTTGAGAAGAGCCATCTGGCTCCACGAACCGTCAGGTATGCATTAAAGAAATTAAAAGAAAACCATCTGATAGTCGAAAAATTTAATTTCAGAGACGCACGTCAGATAATTTACCAGTACAAAAGTTCACCGCCGATGGCTACTGCATGAATAGAACCCGCTGTGAGATAACACTCTGCGATGAGATGGCACGAAAGATTCTGCCCTGCATGAGGGCAGAACTCGTTTACAGACTTGTCTATGAGAGGGGCGTTAGCCAGATAGATGTTGCAAAACGCTTAGGGGTGAGCAGAGCTGCAATATCACAATATCTGAGTAAAAAACGGGGTGCGTCTTCTCTCACAGTATCAAATGAGATGAGCGATGTTCTTGAAAAATGGGCGATCGGTGTGATGGGTGGAGAGCCGCAGGTAACAATCTGCGACCTCTGCCGTTGTGCAAAGAAAAAATTTGATTGAGACTTTATCTTCTCTTATACCGTCTTATTCCATAAATAACCAAAAGCATCCCGATAATAAAGACTGCAACCATTATTTTAACAAAGTCAGGACCATTTGAAATTTTTTTGACAGGGTCTTCCCAGTCTCGCGAAAACGCTTCTGAAAAATATTGGGCGGTTTTGTTATCCAGGATAATTATCCCTGTTTCGCGGTTAAAATCAGGGGAATTTGTATTCCAGTTAATGCTTGAAATCAGGGTAAAAGACCCATCAACGATTACTCCTTTGTTATGAATTTTAAGGAGTTTACTCTTTTCAAGGTCGATACACCGCGCTTCAACAGGGAGTGAATTCGCTTTTGCATACCTGTTAATCCATTTCACCATTTCATCATTATCAGCATTGTCCTGCACATTATAGTAATAGGAATCAAGGAGGACTCTCACTTTTACGCCTTTCCTGGAACGGTCAAGTGCAGCTTTTAAAAACCTGTTCAACCCTCCCCCGGTCTCATTCTTGATATAAGCCTGTTCTATATCAATCGATTGTGTAGCTCCATCTATGAGGCTTTTAATTCCATCGGATGTATCAGGCGCAAGAACAGGGATTATCGTAGCGTTCTTGAAACTATAAGGCTGAATTTTTTCCTGATAGACCTCTTCGTCACATACCTCACTCTCACCTTTTCCTGCTTCAAATGGATGAATATCTGTTATTTCACTGTCATGGGCATAAACCTGAAAAAAATAGGCTGCAAGTTCCGGGCTTCTAACTAAAAGCCCCCATCCGCGGTTTCCTGATTCATTATGTGCAGGGAAACCGTTAGATTTGAAATTTTCACTCGTTATGAAGACCTGGGAATTATCAATTATGATGTACTTGGCATGATCATACCGATAGAGTTCTCTTGTCTTTTTTTCTCCTTTTTTAACTGATTTAACTCCCATCTGATAGATGGGAATCCCGGATGTATTCATCTGGCTGCAAGCATAGCGTTCATTTGAACTCATACCACCGACCGGCACACCTTCAACAAGCACACTCACGTTGACACCACGGTTGTGTGCCCTGACAAGGTCTTCAGCCATATCTGTGCTTGTAAACTCATAGACGTTAACAAAAACTGACTCATGGGCAGATTCTATTGCCTTCCTGAATATCTCATAAGAACAGTCAGGTGAGAGAAATGCAGTTCCGGATACATCTGTAAAAGTCGTTGTATTGAACCTGGACTGCCCTGTAAAATACGGCACCGGGTCCCAGGTCCCGTCTTTGAAGTAATGGACCTGTTCTTTCCTGGGTTTTACATCACGAGGCCATGAGACTCTTTCTATCTCTTTTCCAGCTTTATAAAGAATTATTTCATCTTTAGAGTTAGCGAGTTTGAATCTGCCTGAAGGGATAACATCGGAAACGTAAGAAGAAGAATTGTAATATTCATAATCTGGAAACGAATTATGAGTAGAACGGTATGCTTCACCATTCATTGATATCACAAGTTTTCCGTCAATTTTTGCACCTTCAGGAAACCGAAAGGAACCTTCACCGTCTGATACCATGACAGAGTCAAGAGATTCATGTCCTTCCAGCACAACATATTCATCTGCATCATCAGGAAGAGCAGTATCAGGACAAAATTCACTGATAATTAATCCATGTGCGTTTGAAACAAGTAGTATTAAAAATATTGTTATATATGCTTTCATAAATAAGGATTTTAAATAAATTATATATAAATTTATGGAATGAGTGTTATCTTTGTTTAGACCAGTTATAGTTAAAGTTGGAGGGAGTCTTTTCGATCTGTCAGGTCAGATAATTAATGTCCTTAAAAACCTTGAAAGACCAGTAGTAATAGTACCAGGCGGAGGCATATTTGCCGATCTGGTGCGAAAAAGCGGGTCGCATGGGACGAGCGGACATTGGATGGCTGTCTGCGGGATGGAACAATTTGGCTGGTATTTATCGTCTTTTGGTATATTACCCAGGTTTGATCTCGAATATAATGAAAGTCGATCTGTAATATTACCGTATGGAGTTCTTCGAAAACATGACCCTTTTATCCATTCATGGGAGATCACATCTGATACCATAGCTGCATGGGTGGCGATGATGATGAATGGTGATCTTATCCTCCTTAAATCACTTGACGGTATCACAAAAGACGGACAACTGGTTGAAGTGTTGCTTTCGCCGATTACGTGTGAAGAGGTTGATCCCTGTTTTTTAAATTTTGTCTTTTTCAACAGGGTATCTACAATAATAATAAATGGCAGGTACCCTGAAAGGATATTTGCAGCCGTTATGGGTAAGGCATGTATTGGGACGAGAATTTGTCCAACCTTTTAAGTGGTTAAAGAATCAAAATAATAAGATATATTTGAGGCTGTATTAGATGAATGAAAAGCGATGTACCTCATGCAATGCACCCCTTGCAAAGACAGGTGCAACATGGTTCGGTTGTCCGGACTGTGGCGCACAGGTTTTAAGGTGTGTCAACTGCCGTGAGCAAAGTATCCCCTACCTCTGTCCAGCATGTGGGTTTGGGGGGCCATAAAAATGGGAAATGTTGCACTTATCCTCCGTATCATGCCTGAATCACCAGATGTTGATATTGCAGTACTAAAAGCAGAGATAGAGAAAAAAGTCCCGCAAGTACGTGACATTCAGGAAGACCCCATAGGATATGGCCTCAAAGCCCTGAAACTTGCAGTTATTGTTTCGGATGCACAGGGCGAGAGTGACGCTATAGAGAAGGCATTAAGTGAAATTCCAGGCGTAGAACGCGCCGAGATAATTGAACTGACCCTTACATAAGAATCTGGTCTTTCAATTCTTTTATTCCTGCAATTTTAGAAATTTCTCATATTCATTAAAAACTTCAGAAGTAATGCTTTTTATTTTATCAACTGATGTTCTGAAAAGAGTAATCTCTTCAGGGTCGATTTTTATTGTTAACGGATAAACCCCGTTTTTATTGATTCGCGCAGGGACTCCTATACAAACATCGCCGATTCCATGGACTTCTCGTTTAATGTACGCCGTCACAGTGAGAATCCGGTTCTGTTCACCAAGAATAGTCCTGACAAGGAACGCTATCGCTTCTCCAGGGCCGTATACAGTGGAACCTTTATTTTTTATTATCCGTTCTCCACTATCTCTAACAAATTTCATGATGTCATCTACCGGCAGACTTGAAAACGCCGGGAGATTGCATATCTGGATTCCCCCTATGGTTGTTGCAGACCACAAAGGAACCATACTCATACCATGCTCTCCGATGATACGGGTGTGGACTTCGCTGACATGGACTTTGAAATACTCGGCTATAAGCGACTTCAGCCTCATTGAATCGAGATGAGTCCCCAGACCAAAGACCTGTTCGGGAGGCAGCCCTGAATATCTGAGAGCTACTGCAGTCATTACGTCAACCGGATTAGTCACCATAAATATCTTGATAGATGGAGAGACCGCAGCAATATCCTGTACCAGGGGAGCTATTATTTTTGTATTTCCAAGAGCGAGATCAAGCCTGTCCTGTCCAGGCACCCTTGCATTACCTGCTGTGATAACCACAATATCAAACCCTTTCAGGTCTTCAATTTCAGTAGTCCAGCCGATATCCATTGAGTTTCCGCTTGCTGCAAATGAGTCGTTTAGGTCATTTGTGAGCCCGGAGAGAAGGTTTTCTCTACCTTTACGCCCATATAAAAGAATTTTCCTGACATATGGAATCTCAGATATTGCATGCGCAGCGAATGCCCCGACATTGCCTGTAGCTCCGATAATTGCGACTTTTCCCATAAAAGGTACCTTGGGGACATGTTTTTGGTCGAATGCACGTTTCATTCCTAGCCGGGAGAGCCATCCTCCGCCCCGCAACCCTGTGGGCGCCGGATGTCTATGGTAAGTCTGCTCCCTTCCGGGCCTCGACCGGTTTCCACAGCAAGAGGCCGCCACTCCCTCCGGAGTTTATGAGTCCTTTCCACCGACCTCACAGGACGAGGTTTCTCAGTCAGGCTCTAACTGCATCGGAGTGACCGTAACACCCTTCCTCGAACTTCGCCCCCTGCATGCCGACGGTTTCAGGTTATAAGTGACGCCGAACCACCCGGGCTAGTCCCCATACTATATTCACGTATCAGGGAATAAAAGCCTCGCCGCCTGATATTGCCCTCCATTCATCTTTTATATGTGTAACAAGCCCTGGGCTGCCTTTCTGGAAAGGATCAATTATAGTCAGATCGGGTGTTCCCTTCAGGTGTGCAACTATTTCATGATAATCACCCTGCCATACCTGGAAATCGCGATCTTCCCCACAATAGGCAACGCACAGAGGCCGCCGGCTTACCGGATGTTTCTTCATCTGGTGCCAGTCCCTCGTGAAAGTAACGGACTCAAGGCCCAGGGCTGAACTGTTAACGAGAAGATTCAGCCCTGAAAAATAGGCAGATGCAAACCAGGCATCATTGAAGGTGACCTTTTTCACTCCGAAAAGAGCTGCAGTTATCCCAAGTGTCCCGACCCCGCAGCAGGCATCAAGAACAGTAGATGGCTGCTTTCGGGAGAGAGTTCCGGCAAGGTTTGCAATTTTCGGGTCATTTCCTCTTGGAAATTCTATGTGAAGAAGTGATTGAGGTTTGTAAAGTACAATCGGCCCATAAGGAGTTTCAAAAATGTCTGCACGGACATCGCATCCTGACAGAGTTTTATAGGTCCTGACAGGCCCTTTTAATGATCCTGTAGAGAGACCTGGTGTAAATGGGGAGGATTTAATCACTGCTTTTATCTCAATTACTTCGTTTTGCAGCCTTTCTGCCGTTTTTTTGTCAACATGAGGAGAGAGAAAAACAAGTGAGCGCGGAGGAAGAAAAGGATGAGTTTTGATAGAATAACCTGGGTGTATAAGTGGCGTGCCTATGGATTTTAGAGGGGCGATGGGACTTATTACACCCTCCTCTGCCATTATCGAGCCGATGTGGGCAAATACGTCATCAATAAAGCGTTTATTGCAAGTACATACTTCTTCCCAGCGGTTTATTGAAACCGGGGAATCTTTGTCCTTTATGATGCCTTTACACCTGGGACAGGGAGAGAAACGGGAAGAGAGGACTGAGATAAGTGAAGATGCAGACTCTATGCAGGGGCCACCACATACCGGACATGAATTCATGAGACCGCAGGATATCAGTTATGAAAAGTTCAGAATGGGCCTGATGCGATTCGAACGCATGACCGCCCGGTTATGAGCCGGGCGCTCTGACCGGACTAAGCTACAGGCCCGCAATGAAAGAAAAAGCGCCGCCAACAGGACTCGAACCTGTGACATGCTGGTTAACAGCCAGCCACTCTACCAACTGAGTTATGGCGGCACAGAAATTGCCTTATAACTTGTGGATTTACTCTTTTTATAGATAACTATCAAAACCCTGGATCTGATGTCACAGAGGGCTCAATCATGTATTACTCCTGTCCCGGATAGATTCAATAAGGTGGACAAGGTCGTCAAGGTCCTCATTAAGAGAGTGAAGGAGGGTATGCGCACGTTCAGTAGTGACTGCGCCAGACGGAGATGCGAGAATATAACCCAGTTGTTCAAGTACCCTCAATGAATACCTGATCCTGTGATGAGGGAGAGAGAGCATCTCAGAGAGTTTGATTATCCCTATCGGCCCATGCTCATAGACTGCCCTCAGGACCTGGATATGGCGTCCCAGGAGCGCTATCTCAGATTTCATCTTATGAAGCACGAAATTAAACCTCTATCTGACACTCAGGCATTCTCATCCAGCCATATTTTCACTTCATGGTATTTTCTGTGAAAGTAAAATCCCGCCAGGGCTCCGACAATTACTCCTGCCAGGGGAATAATTACCCTGAACGGAAAAGGAGCCAGAAAAGCGGTTACAACAGCAATGGCTATTGCAAATATAACCACATTCAGAACAATTACAAGGTGGTAAAACTTCCACCTGAAGACTTCGCGCGATGCAGCATCCATCTCTGATACCTGAGTAGTGAAATAAAAAGTACTTTTGGTTGAAAAGCCAATAATTCTTATTCATGTTAATTTCAGACGCTGCTCTTCACGACCATGGAGCAGGTGCATACTGTGCATATGGTTCCAGGATTACGCCGGAGATTGTTTATTTATCCGGGTTTCGCACGAGTGACCCGGTTATTTACATCAGAAGAGAAGAAGAGCCCGGATTTATCATTGTTTCCCAGATGGAGTATGAAAGGGCGATGAGAGAGGCTTCCTGCCAGGTAATGACACGCAACGAAGCAGGCCTTATCCGTATTATTGAAGAAGGGTGTGATCATTGGGAATCTCTTGCAAAAATGATTACAGGACTTACAAATGGACCCGTACTTATCCCAGAATTATTCCCGTACGCACTTGGCCACGCACTTCTTGAGAGAGTCCCGGTTATAGTTGATAGAGAGATAGTTTCAGGCCTGCGTGCAGTCAAATCAGAAACTGAGTTGAATTCAATTACATTAGCACAAAGAGCCGCAGAAGAAGCGGTAGATACTGCAATTAATCTTATAAAAAATTCCAAACCCCATAACGGCGGGTTGTATCTTAATGATGCACCCCTGACATCCGGGATGGTAAAAAGCGCGATGCATAAAGTTCTCCTGGACAGAGGGTGCAATGCATGCGATACGATTGTTGTATCCGGACCTGACAGCGCACTCCCTCATATGATGGGAAACGGCCCCTTATTATCAGATTCTCCTATAGTTATTGACATATTCCCACAGGACGATGCGACCGGTTATTATGCAGATATGACAAGGACGGTTGTGCATGGGGAACCTGCCCCGGAAATTACCGAGATGTGGCATGCAGTAAAAGATGCAGCTTCCAAAGCGATGAACCTTGCAAAGGCCGGAGTAACCGGTTCAGAAGTCCATTCTGTTGTAGTGGATAGTTTCAGGGAAGTTGGATATCCTTCCGGAAAAGAGGGTTTTACCCATAATACCGGCCATGGAATTGGACTTGAAGTCCATGAACCCCCCACAGTCGGGCCAAGTGGAGGAGTCCTCTCTTCGGGTAATGTAATCACAATTGAACCAGGCCTTTACTTTAACTCTGTCGGAGGAGTCAGACTAGAAAATATGGGTTTGATAACTGCAGACGGTTTTATTAACATCACAAGATATCCAGAGGAGCTTATCCTGTGAATGATGAAGAATTTGAAAGTTATATAAATTCAGGCAGTGTGGCTGCAAAGATTTTGAAAGAGGCAGGAACCCTCGTAAAACCCGGAGAGTCCTACCTTGAATTTGTTATTACCATTGAAAACCTTGTGGCAGAAGAGGGGATGGGACTAGCTTTTCCACTGAATGTCTCAATAAATGAAGATGCTGCCCACGATACTGCCTCAATCAATGATGACCGGGTATTTTTGCCCTGCGATGTGGTTAAGGTTGACCTGGGAGTGCACTTAAACGGTTTCATAGCAGACACAGCAACAACGATTGACCTTGGGAATAATGGTTCTCTGTTAAAGGCATCTGAGGAGGCACTGGAATCTGCCATAAGGTCGGTGCGACCCGGAATAAATGTCGGAAAAATCGGAGCTGCAATTCAGTCTGCGATTGGAAAATATGGATATAAACCTATAAGCAATCTTACCGGACATGGTCTTGGCCGGTTTTCAGTTCACAACCCTCCATCGATACCTAACATATCCCATCCGGGTGGGCCGGTGCTCGAAGAAGGGATGATATTTGCGATTGAACCTTTTGCGACTACCGGCACAGGAATCGTCAGTGAAAAATCACGCTGTGAAATATTTTCCCAGATTAGAGAAAGACCGGTGAGACATCCTAATGCAAGAAAAGTTATGGACGAGATAAAAGAAAGGAAAGGGCTTCCTTTTTGCAGGCGCGCAATCCAATACAATAAAGCAGATCTAGGGCTTGCTGCTCTTATGCGTGAGAGAGTAATACGAGGTTACCCGGTCCTCTCAGACGCTCCTGGTTCCCTTGTGTCGCAGCATGAGCATACTCTTATTGTTACGTCAGACGGCTGCATTGTTACCACACGATAAGCAAGTCTTATCCCTCTCTCTGCCAAAGATTTACGGTTACAGACATGCCAGATGAGATATCCCTCGTTATAGTTGAACTTCTGTTATCCGCTGAAATTTTCAATACAAACACAGAACTTGTGACAAATGATCTAACTCCGCGTTGCCGCGAGTTATTCTCACACAACGGAAGTGGTGAAGTGAAGCGGCCGGTAGTCGTTAGTGAAAGTATCATAGGAAGAGTGCTTGGGATATCTGATATCCACGAGCGCGTTAACCGCCATCCACTTATCAGGTACGAGGAGTTCGGACACAGGCTTCACCTTACAAACCTGGACCTTGCAGTGCAATGGTTCAGAAAGAATGATGGGCTGCCATATATCATGAAAAACCCTTCGATCGCATATTACCTTGAGAAGACTGATAAAAACTTTCATGAATATGAAAATGCTAAGAAGAGCAACCCGAAGTTTGAGGATACGCGCCAGCACCTTGATGCGCGCATAGCCAGGGCTCTTGAAGATGATGAGCGACTCCGTTCCGGACTTGACCTTATAATTGTCTCGGCTCCTGAAGAGGTTGAATCGTCCCTTGAGGACCTTATCTGCACACAAGAACAGAAAGACATCATTAAGAAAGTCCATATTGCGCAGGAGAACAGGGATTTCCTAAAAAAACACCGCATACATGAAGTGGGGAAACTTCTCTTTGTCGGGCCTCCGGGCACAGGAAAAACCTCTCTTGCGCTTGCACTTTCAAAGGAACTTCATCTACCCCTGCTCGAAGTCAGACTATCGATGATAACCTCCCAGTACCTTGGCGAGACCTCAAAGAATATTGACAGGATCTTTGATTTTGCAAAGAAGTTATCTCCTAGTATTCTTTTTATCGACGAATTCGATTTTGTTGCAAAGAGCAGGGTTACTGATGACCATGGTGCGATGAAGAGGGCTGTAAACTCTCTCCTCAAGAATATAGACCAGGTCTCTCTTGTAAAAAACGGAGTCCTTCTAATCGCTGCGACGAATCACCCTCAGCTCCTTGACGAGGCTGCCTGGCGGCGTTTTGATGAGATAGTCCCGTTCGAACTCCCTGACATCTTAATGCGGGAAGCAATAATCAACTCTGTTGTCAAGACACTTACATTTTCAGCAGATCTCAATGCACTTGCTGCGAATACTGAGGGGCTGTCAGGTGCAGACCTCCGCATGCTTGTCAAGGAAGCTATAATGAATGCCCTCATGGATAAGCGTGAATCACTCGTACAGAAGGATTTTGAAACAGGGCTACATTCCATAAAAAGCCGCAGTGATGTACGGCATATGAAATGGATTTAGATGAAGGTCACACTCCTCGGGACCGGAGATGCCACAGGGACTCCAAAAATAGGGTGCAGTTGTGCCCAATGTAGTTTTGCGTCGGAAAATAAGGTTGAGCGTTTAAGGACATCAGTTCTAATCGAGAATGAGGGAAAAAACCTCCTCATCGATTCCTCACCCGACCTTCGGACCCAGCTCCTGCATTCAGGCTCTCCCCATATTGATGCACTTATATGGACACATGGACATTATGACCATTTTATGGGATTTGGTGACTTTTACAGGGTTCAGAAAGTGCCGACTGTATATGCAGAAAAAGAGGTCATGGACTATTGTGGAAGCATTTTTCGTTTTCTTATAAATAAAAAAGAGATAATCGAGCCATTTTTACCGTTTTCACTATTTGGGCTTACAATTACACTCTTCCCTGTAAACCATCCACCTGTTCCCTCATATGGCGTGAGGATAGAATCAGGGACAAAAGCAATCGGGTATACATCCGACACGCGTGCGGATATTCCGGAAGATTCACTTAGATTAATTACCGGTGTTGATCTCCTCCTTGTTGATGCACTTAACCCGCCCGGGTATTCAGTATACAAGCATATGAATTATGCAGAAGCACTTGATCTAACGAAAAAACTTGCACCCGCAGACTTCCGCTGTATCCATATGAGCCATCAGATCCCGTGGGATTACCCCTATATAGGACGTGACGGTGAGACATTTAATTTTCTATAAGAAGAAGGACTAAGTAGTTTGAACGCGTATAAGGTAGGGAAAGATGAATATTAAGATCCTCGAACATACAGACAGGAAAGTGCGGATGCTCCTCGAAGGAGAGGGGCACACTTTTATAAATGCTCTTGTGACAGAAATCCTGCAGGATCCTGCAGTAGATGTGGCTAAATACAGACTGGAATTTGAATTTTCGGACCCTGAACTACTTGTAACAACAAAAGGAGGGAAAGAACCCCTAAAAGTTATTGATGAAGCTTGTACGCATATCGGAAAGTATTGTGATACGATAATGAAAAATATAGTTAAGGACTTAAAATAGTTATCCAGTATAATTTCATGGTTATTTTCGCTAAAATAGGATATTAAAAAGATTTATTGTATATACTTTATTCTTAAAAGAAAAAATATATTTTAACTGTTTTTAAACCAGTTCAAAGATGCAATCAGTTTTAGTTTTTCACGCTCTCTCTGTAAACACGACCTGTCCTGCAACCTTCGTTATACGCACCTTAATGGTCTGACCTGGCTTGGCACCTGCGACATATACAATGTAACGTCCAATTTTTCCGACTCCATCCCCTCTTCTACTGAGTGATTCAATTTCGATATCAATTATCTGGCCCTGCTCTGGAGTAGAAGATACCGGCTCTGTTCTTGCCCTTCTTTTTCTTACCGGCCTGTGACCACCACAGGCTTCACAGCGTAAGAGCAGGACACGGTCGTCCTTAACGAGACGTGTGTCCGGTTTTCCGCACTCGGAGCATATGACATAATCGTCGATATAATTCCTGACAAGCGAATTAATAAGGTGAATCTCAAATTTCCCGTTGAATATGGCCCTGTTGCCGTCGATCTTTCCAGCTGTACCGAGTTCACCCAGCATTGTTTTCATCAGATGATCCGGGTCACGGCGGGTAATACTTGCTATTTCGGAAAAATTTTCAAAAACTGTGGTTTTGCCCTCTATATACCCCTTCACCTCCGGCACTACAAGTCGGTCCTGCGCTTCAGTGATCTCGCCCACATTTGCATAGGCTTTGTGGAGAAGCGACTCATATGATTCAGTCATAGGGTTAACGTTGATCGGGAATGGAGAAAAAGCCACTCGAGACTGCAAGTTTCTGTAACAAAAAGCAGGATATTTATTAATCACTATGAATGACCTTTCTTCCATGTTATCCCCCGAAGACCAGGGAGCGATATTTGCTGCTCTCGGCAGGAAACCTACTCCGCTGGAATCTGCCTGCTTTGAAAATATCTGGAGTGAGCATTGCAGTTATCGCTCAACGCGTCACCTGCTAAGGACACTGCCCACAACAGGCCCAGGAGTAATTCTCGGACCAGGAGATGATGCTGCCATAGTCAGGTTCAGTGACACCATTTCGCTCGCAGTGGGAATGGAAAGTCACAACCATCCGAGTTATGTTGACCCGCATGACGGTGCTGCAACCGGTGTGGGGGGAATTGTCAGGGATGTCCTGTCAATGGGAGCTCGTCCGATAGCCCTTATGGACCCCCTTTACTTCGGCAATCTCAATGAAGAGAAGAACCGTTATCTCCTTGAACATGTGGTAGCCGGAATCGGGGGGTATGGGAACTGTATCGGTGTGCCTGTAGTACGGGGGGACCTCGTTTTTGATAACTCTTACAAGGGGAACCCTTTAGTGAATGTTGTCTGTGTGGGGACCGTATCTCCGGGCCGCTTCCTTACTGCGAGGGTAAAAAAAGCCGGAAACCACCTTGTACTTATCGGTTCAAGGACAGGAAGGGACGGACTAGGTGGTGCTTCATTTGCATCAAGGGACCTTTCAGAGGAGTCGGAGGCTGAAGACCGGCCCAGTGTGCAGATTGGAGACCCATATACAGAGAAATTACTTATTGAAGCTATCCTTGAGATGGCAGAGACCGGAAAGTTACTTGCATGCCGTGATCTTGGGGCAGCAGGGCTCGCAGGTGCATCAAGTGAGATGTGCGGGGAACTCGGGGGAGAATTTCATGCTGACCGCGTCCACATGCGTGAAACCGGAATGAATGAAGTCGAGATAATGCTTTCTGAATCACAGGAACGCATGCTTGTTGAAGTAAGCCCCTCTGACGTCAATTTAATCGGAAAAATTGCCGAAAAATATGACCTGATGTGGTCAGATATCGGGAAAGTTATTACTGAACCTTATTACCGGATCTATTTAAATGGTGAGATAGTCTGCAATCTTCCTCTTGACCTTCTTGTAGACGGTGCTCCTCCATGTGAGTGGGTAAAAACGCCATATTTTCCGGAGAAACCGTATTCTCCCGTCCAGATGGACCTTAAAGAGTTGGCATTGAATGTCTTATCACATCCAGAAGTTGCAGGAAAGGACTGGGTCTTTACCCAGTACGATCATGATGTCCAGTTAAGAACGATCAGCATTGCCCATGATGCAGCTTTATTGAGACTTGGAGGTGAGATGCTGGCACTTTCCTGTGGCTGTAACCCCAGGCACATATATCTTGCTCCGCGTCCAGGAACTGAAAATACAGTTTATGAAAACGCAGCAAATCTTGCCTGTGTAGGGGCTAAACCACTCTGTATTGTCAATTGTCTCAACTTTGCTAGTCCCATGCACCCGGATATAGCATGGCAGATTGAAGAATCGGTTTTAGGAATGGGCACGATGGCAAGAAAACTTGAAACCCCGGTCGTAGGGGGAAATGTCTCACTCTATAATGAAAGTGATGAGTTCAATACCACAATTCTCCCAACGCCATCAATAGGAATTCTAGGTAAGGGCGACATTTTACAGCATAAAGTGCCTGAAGAAGGTTCTGAAATAGCTCTTGTCGGAGTTACAGGAGAACACTTCGGCGGGTCTGTAATCGACACAATAACAGGTTGTGGCGGCGCTGCTCCTCCTACTGTCCCTGACGTATCCTGCCTACAGAAAATACATGATTACGTGAATTCAACTTTTGTCGGCTCGGTTACAGACCTCTCGCAAGGGGGCCTGCTTGCAGGCCTTGCAGAGCTTACCCCGCATGCCAGGGTTAAACTTGAAGGCGACGCAGTGACGAACCTCTTTTCAGAGACATATGGCCGTTTTCTTGTGGCTTTTTCAAATGAATCAAACCTTAAAGGACTCGATTACCAGGTAATCGGGACTATAGACGGAGATTCACTTTTTATCCAGTGCGGCAACCGGTCTATTATCATAAATGATGACGAAAGAACACATGCATTTGAAACGCTTACAGAAACTCTGGAAAGGAAAAAATAATTTTTTTACCATATAATGGCAGATGCCCCGCTGCAGCTTGAATCGCAGCCTTTGGCGAGACCATTAAATGTCTCCCATCCTGACGGAGTAAGAGTTATAGGAGGATAATTTAAAACTGATAAGTTTGCCAGAGGTGTCCGGTTAGGAATTTTTGGCGTACTCGCCTGAATACTGATATTCGTTGTGTTTAATTTTACCGTCTGATTAGTTTTTACACTCTTATTTGTAACATTTTTTTGGGAAATTATCTTATTTACCGAGGTATTTTTAGTAATTATCAATAAATTTTCCGATATTTTTGTCCCGTTAATTTTTGTTGAATTAATTTTTTCTGCCGATATTATTGAGAGGCATCCAAGCAGGAGGCAGATAACAGCCAGTATTACCATTCCCCTGAAAAATATATCTGATATTATTTTTGTCACTTTCAGACCACCCGGTAGGTTTCATATTAAATATTATTTTAAAGCCTTTTCAACACATTTGAGCAGGTTCACTTTTTGAACTGTGGCATAAGGTCCCGTATCTCCTTACCCACACTCTCAATCAGGTGCTCTTCGTCTGATTTTGTAAGCGCATTAAAGACTGGTCTCCCTACCATGTTCTCAAGAATCCATTCCTTCGCAAACTCGCCAGTCTGGATCTCATCGAGGATCTGCTGCATGGCAAGGTAACTCTCTTCCCCAATCACCCGCGGCCCACGGGTAATATCTCCATACTGCGCTGTGTTACTGATGTAATACCGCATTTTTGTGAACCCGCCTTCGTATATCAGATCTACAATCAGTTTGAGTTCATGCAGGACTTCCAGGTATGCCATCTCAGGAGCGTATCCCGCTTCAACGAGTGTCTCAAAACCTGCCTTGATAAGAGCGGTTGTTCCGCCGCAGAGCACTGCCTGCTCTCCAAAGAGGTCAGTTTCAGTCTCTTCCCTGAAGGTAGTCTCAAGGACCACGGCACGCGTGGCACCAATGCCTTTTGCATAACTTAGTGCTATTTTATGAGCAGAACCTGTCGCGTCCTGGTGTATTGCAATTAGCGCCGGAACTCCCTTTCCGTCTTCATACTGCCTTCTTACCATGTGACCCGGCCCTTTGGGTGCGACCATGATAACATCCACATTTTCCGGAGGCATTATCTGCCCATAATGGATATTGAAGCCATGGGAGAACATCAGGCAGGAATTTTCCCTAAGATTTGCATGGACTTCGTTCCTGTAGACCGCTGCCTGGTGTTCATCAGGGAGTAAAACCTGGACAATGTCGGCCTTTTTCACTGCGTCCGAAACCGACATCACAGTAAATCCGTCTGCTTTTGCAGAATCCCAGCTCTTCCCGGGACGGAGCCCTATTATCACATTAAGGCCGCTGTCTTTGAGGTTTAACGATTGCCCTTTTCCCTGCGAACCGTACCCAAGAACTGCTATTGTCTTTCCTTTAATTGCCGAAAGGTCGGCATCTTTTTCGAAATATTTCGATACCATTTGAATCACCAATTAGTTCTACAACAAAGCACATAAATATTATATCAGAATAAAGTTGGAGAACCATTTGGATAAGATATCGGGAGCGATAATCCATTCAGTATACACAAGAAGTGAAGACAACCCGCGAGTTACCTGATGTACAGTCGACTGCGCCGGATGTACGAATAAATCTCACCCGGGTAGGAGTGAGGAATGTTAAAAAACTGGTAGAAGTCTCAAGAATGGACCGCAGACCAGTTATCTTTATTTCGAATTTTGATGTCTATGTAGACCTGCCGGGTGATTTGAAAGGTGCAAACCTCTCACGGAACTTTGAAGTCATTGATGAAGTCCTCCAGCAGGCAATTGACGGCGAGGTCAAGGAGATTGAAAGCCTTTGCAGCCTTGTTGCCCGGAAACTTCTTGATAGACATGAATATGCTGACAGGACTGAGGTCCACATGAAGAGTGACTTCATGGTAAAACGTGAGACCCCGGTGAGCCATACTAGCTGCCATGAAGTTGTAAAGGTCTTTGCGTCAGCTATAGCAAAAAGAACATTCCGTGAACCAATAGTCCGCAAGAGCATTGGTGTAGAGGTAACAGGAATGACTGCATGCCCGTGCGCGCAAAATATAATGAAAGAAAGGGCTGTTTACGTCCTTCAGAACCTGGGAATTGAGGACTCAAAGATTGATATGTTCCTTGATGAAGTCCCGCTTGCCACTCACAACCAGAGAGGGAAGGGGTTTCTCTCCATAGAAACTGATGATGACGAGCATATAAACCTTGAAGACCTTATAAAAATTGCGAAGGAATCAATGAGTGCGCCTATTTTTGAACTTTTAAAGAGAGGCGACGAGAGTTTTGTCGTTCTTCATGCACATAAGAACCCCAGGTTTGTAGAGGACTGCGTGCGGATGATGGCAAAAAAAGTTCTGAATGAATTCAACCACCTTCCAGGTGATGCACTTGTTACAATTCAACAGACAAACGAAGAGAGTATTCACCAGCATGACGCTTATGCTGAAAGGCAGGCAACAATTGCTGAACTTATCGTTGAATTGAACGGAGACGCTTCATAAGAATATATGAAATGCAGTTCAGATAAATATCGAATATCCGGTAAATATGCCAGTAAAACTTCTCGAGGTCCGAAATTTCAGGAGTTTTCGGCACATATCCCTTGAACTCGGGCAGTTCCACCTGGTTATCGGGTCGAATGCATCAGGAAAAACAAATTTCATCCAGGCTTTTAAATTTCTAAGGGATATCTCACTCCAGGGACTTAATAATGCAGTCTCGCTTCAGGGTGGGGCTGATTTTATTAGAAACGTGTATTCACGTTCTGATGCCCCTGTTGAGTTTCTTCTGGATTATGATCTCGAGGAACAAGTCCCATTTTATGTCGGGTTAAAGGGAAATGTTCCAGTCTTTCTTTCAACTCATAAGGTTAGGTACCATCTCATCCTTATCTTCACTGAAAATGGTTCTGATATTATTGTTGACAGTGAAGACCTGATACTCACAGGGAGTATATGCCCAGAGGGAGAAAACTTAAAAGATGAAGAGATTATAGGGTCACTTAATATACATCGCAAGGGGGCTTCTTTAACTGCTAATTTAAACCATTCTGGCAAAGCTGTAACTCCTTTCAAGGATTTTTTTATCTGTGTCCCCAGATCATCTAAACTGTCTCCTAAAGAAACACTGCTTTTTTCCGAGACAGATATCCCGGGTATTCCAAGGATTGACCGGATATTCGGGAAAATAAAATTTTTTGAACTTGACCCGCGTATCCAGAAGAGTGCACTGCCCCTGATAGGAAGGACTGAACTCGAAGAAGACACAAGAAACCTTGCACTGGTCCTTCGAAACATCCTGCATGACCCTGACAGGAAGAAGGTCTTTTTCAACCTCCTCCTGAACATGCTCCCTTTCATAACAGATATAGAAGTAGAAAATTACATGGATATCGCACTCTTTGTGAAAATCAGGGAGATATATGGAAATAAAAATTACCTCCCCTCTTTTCTCATCTCAGACGGGACTTTGAATGTAATTGCCATCATTATCGCACTATACTTTGACAATTCTCCGGTTGTCCTCTTTGAAGAGCCTGAAAAGGGGATTTATCCTCTCCTATTTGGCAGCCTTCTCGACATGTTCAAAGAGGTACGGGAGAGACGGCAGATCCTTATTACGACCCATCACCCTGAAATGTTAAAAAGAGCGAATATCGATGAAATTCTGATGATAGGACGAGACAAGGACGGGTTCTCCATTATTACGCGACCTGCCGACAAATTATCTGTCCGCTCATTTATTGAGCATGAAATAGGAATCGATGAACTCTTCCTGCAGGACTTACTTGGAAGGGAATGAAGAAAGGACACATTTACCTGTTCGTTGAGGGGAATGATGATTATAGATTCTTCTCCCTGACTGTCGCACCTCATTTCAGACAAAGCTATGAAAATGTCTCAATAATCGAATATGCATGTATGAAGGCGGTTAAGGTTGACAGATTTATCAGGGGAATCAGGCAGATGGGTGATTCTTACCTGCTTTTTGCCGATATTGATGAAGAAGAGAGTGTGTCTTTGAAGATCTCAATTTTATTACGGAGGTTTCATGAACTGGACCGGCAAAGGACAATAGTAATTATTAAGGAGATTGAGAGCTGGTACCTTGCAGGACTGCGAAGAGCCGATTCATACCGTCTTCATGTAAAATACCTCCCATTTACCGATAATATAACAAAGGAAGATTTTAATAACGTGATCCCTTTTCAATTCCATTCAAGGATCTCTTTCATGATTGAGTTACTGAAATATTTTTCATTTAGAACTGCAAAGCGAAAAAATCGGTCATTTCACTATTTTATCAGGCACTTTTATATGTCTGCGCTCATTTTTAAGTAATAATAATAATCATAAAACGTGTTACTTTTGATTTAACTAGTATGCTGATAATAGGGAAAAAAGCCCATTGGTAGAGATGTTTCTGTCTGGAACCCATAAATTAACCGCACTCCCCCAATAAAAGAGAAAAAGTGATATATGATTGAGACTGTCAATATCTTTGAACGTACTTAGTACGTCTGATATCCCGGTCAATGGGATAATCTGATAATTACAGTATCGCAATCTGAACAACTCACTTATATATGAGGCGATAATATTGTCGAAAGTTGTAGAGATTTCCCCAACCACCCGGCATGAGGGACATTCAAAGCTTGTTCTGAAGGTCAATGAGGAGGGAATAGTCGAGCGTGGTGACTGGTGTAGTATCACTCCAGTCAGAGGCGTAGAGAAGCTCGCAGTGGGAAAGACGATGGAGCAGGTGCCAAAGATAGCATCACGCGTCTGTGGTATTTGTCCTATTGCCCACACACTCGCAGGAACAGAGGCCATGGAAGCATCCATCGGCTGCGATATTCCTGACGATGCAAAACTCCTTCGTATCATTCTTCAGTGTGCAAACAGAGTGCACAGTATAGCATTGCATAACATACTGATCCTTCCGGACTTTTATCTTCCGGGGACAGAGACAAAGATCAACCCGTTCTCTCCTGAAGAGCCGGTAAGAAGCGTTGCAAAGAGGATCCAGAGGATCCGTGAGATAGGTCAGACTATCGGTGAGATAGCCGGCGGTGAAGCGATACACCCCAGCAACACACGTGTTGGTGGTATGTACCTGAATGTTTCACCACGTGCAAAATCAAAGATGTACGATCTCGCAAAGGAAGGCCTTGTGCTTGCACGTGACCAGATGGAGCTAATGTTAGCTATCATCAAGAACATGCAGAAGCGTGATTTTATTGATGTCGCTGGCAAAAAAATAGCGGTACCAAAAGAACTGGGTTACCACAATCAGGGTTATATGGCAGTAGACCCGGTATATGGGTCAACAAGCCTTGATGAGTGTCCACGCTGGGACCTTTCACGCTTTATGGAGACCCGTCCCTGGGACTGGTACATGGGCGAGATGACCGTGGACCTTGAAGACAAGAGTTACCCGGTTGGTGGAACTACAAAGGCAGGCACAGTTGTAAATCCACAGATGGAAGCCTGTACCGGTGTTCCAATGTACGACGGACAACCTGTTGAGGTTGGCCCAAGAGCACGTCTTGTCACCTTCAAAAACTTTGATGAGAAGGGGACCTGGGGACAGCACGCTGCACGACAGCTCGAATACACAGACAGCTTTTATGCAATGATAAGAGCCCTTGATGAACTCGATCCATCAGGTAGTGTCCTTGCAGACGAGATCCCACAGGGTGACGGTTCACTCGGATGGGCAGCAAACGAAGCACCACGTGGAACTGATGTCCACCTCGCACGAGTCAAAGACGGCAGAGTTCAGTATTACTCGATGCTTGTTCCTACAACATGGAACTTCCCGACATGCAGCCGTGCACTTACCGGTGCACCATGGCAGCTTGCCGAGCTTGTAGTCCGTGGATATGACCCGTGTGTCTCGTGTGCAACCCATATGATCGTGATCGATGACGACAAGAGAATAGTTGCTCAGAAGCTCATCCAGTGAGTACACTCGCATGCTGTATCCCGAAATTTTAGTGGTCGGTTGCGGAAACCCGCTCTTTGGTGATGACGGGTTTGGACCTGCAGTCGTTGAGGAAATGCAGAAACTCACACTTCCTGACAATATCAAGGTGGTGGACGGGGGACTTGGAAGCCCTCACTTCATATTCACCCTCCTTGACAGCGAAGTGACCAAAAAACTGATAATCATCGATATCGCAGATTTTGGTGCAGAACCAGGATCTATTGCAAAATTTAAAGTTGAAGACCTTCCAGCAGGTAGTTACAGGGATGCACATTCCTGGGACCTTACGGAACCACTCCAGCGGATAAAAGATGCAATTGATATTACGGTGATCGGGTGTCAGCCAAAGTGTGTACCAACCCCCGAGTTCCTAATCGGACTCACTGATGAGGTGAATGAGGCAATACCGAAGACGGTACAACTTGTACTGGATTTGATCGGGGTTGACTATGGGACTACTGGGACTACTCTCAAAATTGTTTCATAAGAGCGGCAGTTCAGCGAAGTCTGATACTGGCGCCGTAAAGATGGTGGAATCTAAGCGAAAGGAGGAGAAATCCGTGGCAGATAAGATCACTGTTGGCCATGTGCACATGAGCGGTTGCACTGGCTGTCTTGTGTCCCTTGCGGACAACTATGGAGGATTATTAACAATCCTTGACAGGTATGCAGACCTTGTCTACGGCCTCACCCTTGCCGATGTCAGGCACATCCCAAAGATGGATGTTGCTCTCGTCGAAGGGTCATGCTGTATAAATGACAAGTGCTCTGTAGATGAGATTAAAGAGACCAGAGAGAAGGCGGCTGTAGTGGTCGCTGTTGGCGGCTGTGCGTGTTATGGCAACATTACGCGTTTCTGCCGTGGCGGACAGCAGAACCAGCCTCAGCATGAATCGTTCCTTCCAATCGGCGACCTGATAAAAGTCGACGTATATATTCCAGGCTGTGCACCGACACCACAGATGATAAGGAATGTCTGTGTAATGGCCTATCTACTCCTGAAAGGCAATGCTGAACAGAAAGCACTTGCTACCAGTTACTTAAAGCCCCTCATGGACCTTGCAGCAAAGGGCACCGAAGCCTGTTTCTGCAACCTGATGACCGAAGTCATAAACCAGGGTCTTTGCATGGGTTGTGGCAGCTGTGCTGCAGCATGTCCGGTAAGAGCAATTACCCATGAATATGGCAAACCACAGGGTCAGCGCGACCTCTGTATTAAGTGTGGTGCCTGTTACGCACAATGCCCAAGGAGCTTCTACAGCTTTGATGTTGTGAATAATTACGAGGCAATCCTCGGTGCTATCAATGGAGCACTCCAGTGAGGTGAAAGAGATGGCAAACGAACTTGGAAACTACAAGACCTGTGTATCAGCACGAAGCACAGATAAGGAGATTCTAAAGTGCTCACAGGACGGCGGTATCGTAACCCAGCTCTTCGCGTTTGCACTTGAAGAGGGGATTATTGACGGTGCAATCGTTGCAGGCCCTGGCGAAGAGCCATGGCGCCCACAGCCGATGGTTGCAATGTCAAAGGACGAACTCCTTGCAGCACGGGGAACAAAGTACAACATCAGCCCGAACGTCTCGTTCATAAAGGAAGCCACAAGGAGCTTCGGACTAGACAAGGTTGGTATTGTTGGTACTCCCTGCCAGATGCAGGCAATCAGGAAGGGTATGCTCTATCCATTCGGATGGAGGGATGTCCCTGACAAGATTGCTCTTGCACTCGGCATATTCTGCATGGAGAACTTCCCATACCAGAGCATCGTTCAGCTCGTAGAGGACCATGCAGGCCAGAAGTTAGAGAATGTCAGCAAGATGAACATAGGCAAAGGCAAGTTCTGGGTCTACACAGACCGTGGGGCAGTCGTTGACCTCCCACTGAAGGTCACTCACAAGTATGAGCAGCCAGGCTGTCATGTTTGTCTTGACTATGTTGCAAACCTTGCAGACATCTCAACCGGATCAGTAGGTTCACCTGACGGATGGAGCACAGTCTTCGTCCGAAATGCAAAAGGTGAAACTGTATGGACGAAGGCCGTAGCTGCAGGCTGCTTCGAGACAAAACCAATCGAGCAGGTAAAGCCAGGTCTTGAACTTGTGACAAAACTCGCAAACGAGAAGATCACAAAGAACCAGAAGACCATTGCAGGTCGTGCAAGTTTCGGGGCAGGAAAGGCTCTCCGGAACCCATACATCTAAATATTTTCTTTTTTTTTATTCTTAATTCTGAAACTGGTTTCTTACTAAAAAAAAGGAATTGCTATATTACCTCGTTAACTTACTTTGCCAAACGAGGTCTTAGGATTTGATGAGTAAATTACTGGATTCCCCTGAGGAACAAGCCAGACATTAAACTGCCAGTTTCCATAGGATGGGATTATCATGTTCCTCTGATATGGATAGTAACCAGAGAGGCTGACAGTGAATGGATGACGGCCGGTGGTGGTGGTAAATGTGACCGGAGTAACACCCATTGGCATACCATCATAAACAACTGTTGCACCCGCAGGGACAGATACAATTGTTAATGTGCTCCCGTAAGGTGGCAGAGTAGGATACAGAGTCGGAGGGAATGTAATTGGAATTGTGGTGGGATGAAGAGTAATAGGACCTGATGGAACAAGATCAGCAATAAACTGCCAGGTCCCGCTGGATGGAATGTTCATATTTTTCTGATATGGGAGATAACCAGGGAGAGAGAGGATAAAAGGATGCACTCCTGTCGTTGTCGCTATCTGAAGCGGTGTCACACCTTTGTATACCTGATCATACCAGACCTGTGCTCCTGAAGGATTGGAATAAAGGTTGAGGACAGCATTCCCGTAAACCGGGTTAATTGTGCCTCCTGACGTGCCAGTACTTGAAAACTGGCTGCTTATCTTTGTAAGAGTATTATTTCCTGCGTGATAGTAATTCACACTCTGACTTGATGACGAACTCCCAGACTGGCTACCAACGAGGCTATTCGAACTATAGACGACATTTTGACTTCCTCCAATGTTCAGACTCTGACTGCCACTATATATTCCACTGTTGCTTAAAAGATTGGTATTGGAATATGTAAGAGCCGAAGTCAGACTTATGGCCGATACAAGAATTACAAGCAATATGATTGAAATCTGTATATATAGTCTTTTCATCATGTTGATCAGTTCTCTTATTCCCTTATGAAAGGTATAAGCTTTGTGATATTGGTTCAATACGAAATATTGAAAATATAGAAAGAAGGTGATTTTCAGAGACGTTTATCTTTTTTATTCACCGTTTTCTGGAAGTCCGGGAAGTGAAAAGAAGAAGGTTGTTCCTTTTCCCTTTGCCGACCTTACCCATATTGAACCCTTGTGCCGGTCTATACTTTTTTTTGCAATCGCAAGACCTACACCAGTACTTCCAGATTCCCCGCTGTTGTCCAGGCTTGAAAAGATCTGAAAAATCTGGTCTTTGTACTTCATATCAAAACCAGTTCCATTATCCTCAACAAAGTAGACCCGGTTTTCTTCCTCCAAGTAAGATCCTATTGTAATAATTGCGGGTTTCCGGCCATTAGTAAATTTAATGGCGTTTGAAATCAGGTTTATGTAAACTTGGCGTAAAAGATCTCGATCTGCGTAAACCCGGGGCATATCCTCAACTATTACCTCACAGTCGCAGTCACTTAACATATATGATAATTCTTTAAGACAGTTATATGCTATTTTTGCAGGATACAGATATTCTTTGTTCAATGTTTTTCTGCTGTTTTGCGAAAACCTGACAAAGTCCCTTATCAGTTCACTCATCCATATAGCACTTTTTCTGGCGGAATGAATGTAATTGACAGCTGCAGGAGATAAAGAATCTGAGAAATCGTCCATCAACATGAATAAGTAACCATCAATCGATCTCAAAGGTGCTTTAAAGTCATGTGATATCATATGGGTATACGACTCAAGTTCTTTATTTACAATTTCGAGTTCACTGGAAAGTTCTCCTATTCTTTCTTCAAGAAGGCGGTTCTCTCGCCTTAATAAATCTGCCTGGTCTGCTTGTTCAGAATTATCGCTCAAGATAGGGAGGCGTTTTCTATAGCCTGGAGGTAGTCTTCCTTTGAGAGGATCTGACCGTCAAAACGGGAATACTGTTTTCCATTCCTGAATATTATCGTAGTAGGTGTCCAGTTAATGTGGTACTTTGAAATCGCTTCTCGATTCGTTTTAATGTCAACGATCTGTATCGGAACTTCTGTTACATTCTTCAAATCTGCGATTATCGGTTCCTGTACGGCACAGGCAGGACAACCTGCTTTGACTACTACTACTATATTGAGTTCGGGGACATGGACCTGCTTAGTGCTATTAATGGTTATTATTGGTTTTAAGCACTTGTTTTTACTTTTATCAAAGATATATCCGTTTTCACAGACTGCGATAAATACATTATTATTTCCAGTTTTGCATCCGTTTTGATTACATGCCTCAAAGATAACTTTGTATTTTCCACTTTTCGTATACTTATGGACTGTATTTTGTTCAGTTGAATTTTTGCCATCTCCGAATTCCCAGAGCCATGACGTGAAATTTCCTGTGGAAATGTCTGTAAAAGTTACATTCAGAGGAGCGGTTCCTCCACCTGATGGGCTGACTAACATTTTTGTTTCAGGATTTCCGTTCGATACCGAGAGGGATTGTCCAATTATTACAACAGAAACCAGGAGGACAAAGATAATAATACTCTTTTTAAAGTTTATTTTGAATTGCATGGATATTTCACCTTTATAATATTCTGATTCTGCAAAGATTTATTAGATGTGGTACATCACTTCTCACTCATCTTTCATTTTACTGCTCTATCACAAACTGGCAATAATTATCACCCATTGCATAACAGTGAATCTCTGTGGAAATTATCTTTTCATTATAAAAACTGGAAAAAAGTCCATTCAGGATGCCTGATTCAAATGCGCATGCGGGTCTCCCGAGAGGGGGGAGATCAATACATTCAAAGCAGTCATAGATGTTGATAACAACCGGAGAGAGTGTGATGACCCGGACTAAACCGAGGCTGTGATAAGTCCAGAATTCAGAAATTTTTAAAAGAAATTCTTCAATATCTGCAGATTTAACATAATCGTACAATGACCTGCCAACTCTGTAACCTGCAGCCTGAAGGAGTGGGTCAATAATAATCCCTTCACGCAAAAGGGTAACCCTTATCGTTTTTAAAACGAACCTAAAGAAATTCCCGGGATTGTCCTCCCCAAACTGATAAATTTCATCTTTTTGTTCCTGGACCCGGACTCTTTCGTCTGGTGAAGCTTCTCCAATGAATACAGAATCAAGTGAAAAGATCTTTCTTCGCGAATCTGCAGTGTCAGACCTTGAACTTATTACACCTTCAGAAGTCAGCCATTTAAGGTGGACTGACACTGTGGACTTTGCTTTCCCAAGGTGAAGGACAATCTCATCAAAGGACATCTCCCGCTCCTTTAACATGGAGAGGATCCTCATTTTTACTGGGCTGTCTATAGCATGAATTCCTCGGCCGGATGCAAAGAATTCAACTGAAGGTAATGCTATAATCGGTTCAATTGTTCCACTCATGCAAGGACCAAATCCTGTTACCATTATCTCTATCAAAAACTGTATATATGTTTAGTTCGTATACTATAAAACGTTCGTAATAACTCGAACTATTAATAACACGGAAAAAAATTCAGGTGAAAAATTATGGCTGCATCATTGTTTACAGGCAGTTTTTCAGAAACCGCTTCCCTGGTCTCTCCTGAAATACTGACATCAAAAATAATCAGGCTAACACCTTCTGCGAGGAAGATTTTAAAGATCCTTGATGATGGCAAATCGAAAACATTTCATGATATTTCTGGTGAGACCACCATCAGTGAAAGGGCTATAAGAAATGCACTTAGTCTTCTGCGCAAAGAGCGCCTTATTATTGCAAAATTCAACATAAGGGATGGAAGACAGGTACTGTATGAAAAAATACGAATATCTTAGTCTTCTCTTATAACCTTATTCTCGCTTTCTGCAACACCCTATTATGAGATAAGAACGCCATTGTTAGTAGATATATGGAGTGTTGAGTGTGGAGATAGCTCTCCAGTTATTCTATGTCATATCATGGCTTTTTGTCCTGAAGATCCTTCAGCTTGCCTTATGGCCATATCTGAAGCCTTACCTTGCGGAATATGCATACCCGGTTGCCTACCCGTTGTCAGTGCTCCTGTTTACGTTAATATCCTGGTATTGCGGCCTTGTGCACTTTCCAGTCCAGGTTGCGGCCATGCCGTTTGTCGTTCTGTTTATATATTCCCTGTGGAGAAGGCAGTATACAAAAACTGAACTTAAGGCCTCATTATACTGGGACGCAACTTTTCTCGTATTTTTTGTTTTTGTTCTTGAGATGAGATTCATCAATCCGGTTCTCACGCATTATAGTGAAGCTTTCATGGACCATGCGTTCATCGCTTCGATTATGAGAACTCCGGTTGTACCTCCGCTCGATCCCTGGGTATCCGGTGAACCTCTCACAATGTATTATTATCTGGGTCACTGGATGCTTGGAATGCTTGGAATTATCACAGGTGTTCCTTCAAACGTGGTATGGAACCTTGCACTTCCTACTGTCATCGGACTAGCATCTGTGATGCTCCTCGCGCTTGGCAAACTATTCATCCCAAAATTGAAATGGGTTCCACTTGCACTCATCGTCCTCATTGACCCTGCGGTCATCTTCTTTATTCTGAGAGGAGATGAATTCTATTCTGCCTTAAATTCAAGCAGATGGGTAATTAACGGGGTTATCACAGAATACCCATTTTATTCCCTCATAATAGGCGATGCTCATGCGCATGTCTTAGGTCTTTTCAATCAGATTACCTTCATTTTCCTTCTGGGTTATCTTGTTTTGAAATGGGGAGAGATGAAGGATAAAACCCGTATTCTCCTTTCATTCCTCTGCATCCTTTCACTTGGTGCGATGGGACTTATCAGCACATGGGATGCAATGGTATATGGCCCAATTACCATTGTAGCAGCATTCCTGGTCTGGTACATGAACCGGAAAAAGAAGGGAGAATTGAAAAAAGTTGCTCTAACATTCGCGTTTATTGTCTTTTTTTCACTGATCATCTATCTCCCCTATTATCTGAAACTCGGAGGCGAGAGTGTTCAGACATTAATCACCACGAAAGTTCCTTCAGACCCCATTGAATTTATGCTTTTTTCAGGATTTTTCCTAATCATATTCTATGCACTCTCATGGAAAACCATTCGTGACAAACCAATGTGGCTGCTTTGTGCTGCTCCATTCCTTGCAATGGGCCAGTATAGCACAGCAATTGCGTTAATTCCATTTATTTATATTATACTACGCAAAGTTTACCGGTTCCAGGAACTTCTGGCATTGTCCGGACTTTCCGTCCTTATATTCTGTGAGTTGTTCTCATTTTTCCAGGGTAGTGACCTTCAGTATTTCCGATTCATTACCGTATTCAAATTTTATTACATTGCGTGGGTGCTCCTCTGTTCATCTTCATTAATGATACTCTCAGAGATGTTTTGCTCCAGATTCCCTGATTTTTCACTTGGAAAAAAGGCAAGGACCAGGCTTACAATTCTTATTATTGTCATTCTACTTGCTGTTCCTCCCGTATTCCAGTTCGATGTTGGAAAAGGCCTCCTTGGAATTGATTTTAAGTCTGGTTATTACACATTGGACGGGTTTGCATACCTCGAGAAAAACCATCCTGACGATTTAACAGCAATTAAATACCTGCGAAAGCTTCCTGGCAGGGAGCAACTCGTTGAGGCTGTTGACGGGGACTATACATACTTCTCAAGGATATCGGCATTTACAGGCATTCCTGCAATTCTGGGACAGCCTTCCCACGAGTTCCAGTGGCGGACAGATAAAACCGGGTGGTACTGGGACAGACAAAATGATGTCCAGTCAATTTATGAAGATCCTTCCAAATCTCTGCCATTACTCAGAAAATACAATACTACACTCCTTTACCTGGGTGACCTGGAAAAGAGCAGATATAATGTCAATCTCCCAAAAACAGGTCTCACAATAATCTTTAAAAAAGGAAATGTAACGATATACAGAGTAAACTCCGTAAATGACCAGACAACAAACAGCGTTTAATTTTTCTTATGGATGTGTATACTCAAATAATATACCTTATTTCCTGGCTTATTTTACTGAAGGGGATTCAATTATCCCTCTGGCCACGTTTAAAGCCTTATCTTCGCGAATATGCTTACCCGGTTGCATATCCGGTTTCAGTCCTATTATTTACTCTTATTTCATGGTACTTCGGACTTCTTCACATACCGGTTCAGGCTGCTATTATCCCTTTTATATTACTGATTATCTATTCATTCTTAAAAAGAGAGATAATTCTCAGGGAACTAATAAGATCTACCCAATGGGATATCACGTTCCTGATTTTCTTCATTTTTGTCCTTGAGATGCGGTTTATTAATCCAGTCCTTACGCATTATAGCGAAGCTTTCATGGACCACGGGTTTGTTGCGTCGATAATGCGAAACCCTGTGGTACCTCCACTCGACCCATGGGCAAGTGGTTACCCACTTACAATGTACTACTACCTTGGTCACTGGATGCTTGGAACACTTGCACTAGTCTCTCGCATTCCCTCAAATGTAGTATGGAACCTTGCACTTCCCACCGTTACAGGTCTTGCCGCAGTCATGCTTCTGGCACTTGGAAAACTGTTCTTACCAAAGATTAAGTGGTTGCCTCTGCTCCTTCTTCTCATTTTCAACCCTGCTGTTATCTATCATTACCTTCTTGGTGAGGGGTTCTACATGATACTTGATGGAAGCAGGTGGGTTGTAGGGGTACCAACTGAATATCCGCTTTTTTCGTTAATTCTTGGGGATGCCCATGGACATATAGTTGGTATTTTCAACCAAATCCTTCTCCTGTTCCTGCTGGGGTACCTTGTCTGTAAGTGGAATTACCTGGAGAAAATGGCAAAAATTGTAATATCTTTTCTCTGTGTCCTAAGCCTTGGAACGATGGGACTTATCAGTACATGGGATATTATTGCCTATGCACCTCTGACGATTCTTACTGGCCTCCTCATAACATACAGGCAAAAAATTAAGGAACTGGATTATAAAAAGATATTTTTTATTTTTTTAGGAATAGCAGTCCTTGCCATGATTTTATATCTGCCATATTATATTCAGATGTACGGCCAGACAGTAAATAGGATAGTGCCGACTATTATGACTACAAACCCGTTTGATTTCTTCCTGTATTCGGGTTTCTTCCTGGTAATTCTTTACTTTTATATTCATAAAGCAGTTATAAAAAGACCTCTGTGGCTCATTGCAGCAGTCCCTTTTTTTGCTATGGGACAATACAGCACGGGAATAGCATTAATCCCTCTTATCTATATCATCCTCATGAAAAGGTCAAGGTTTACAGACCTTCTGGCATTTTCAGGTCTCTCAATCCTTATCTTTTGTGAACTATTCAGTTTCATACAGGGGAATGATCTGGTTTACTACAGGTTTATCACTATATTCAAACTTTACTACATTGCATGGATCTTCCTCTGTATATCAAGTCTCTTTTTGGTAGGGGAATGGTTTGTTCCAGTATTGAAAAAATTTTCAATTTCAAAAGGGACAAAATTTTCGTGCATTGCAATAGCCATTGTGTTACTGCTTGCAGTGCCATGGATCTTTCATTTCGATGTCGGGAAGGGACTTCGGGACATAAGTTTTGATTCCGGATATTATACGCTCGATGGCCTTGCATACATGGAGACCACCCATCCTGATGACCTTCTTGCAATAGAATTCCTTCGCAAACTTTCAGGGGATGAAAGAATTGTAGAAGCAACAGGCCAGGACTGGACCTACTTTTCAAGAATTTCTTCATATACGGGTATTCCAACAATTTTAGGCGAACCGAATCATGAACTATCGTGGCGGGGTTACTTAATTGGAAATTTCTGGGACAGAGAGAGAGACGTTCAATCCATTTATGAGGAACGAGGGCAGTCGCTATCTCTTCTGAAAAAATATAATGTTACCCTCCTGTATGTTGGAGACACAGAACGCACGAAGTATAAACTGGAACTCCCTGATACAGGACTTGTTCCTATATTTATAAAGGGAAATGTGACGATATACAGGGTCAATACAGAATAGCATTAAACCCCTCTTTTTTCTCTATTATCAGACCGACCTTTTTCAACAGGGTTGAAAAGGATCAAAGTTTATATATAGCATTATATGGTTTATTGCCATTGAAATTTTGCACAAGTCAGATAATAATTTGCTACAGGATGAAATTTTATTGATTCGGTTTTTAGATTAAGAAACTATAGATACTCAGGAATTCGACGGTTTAGAGATAAATCTCTCAGGTAAGACCCCTATGAACAACAAGATAATATCACTGGCATTTGCTTCAATTGTTGCTTTATTCATCATAATGTTAATAATACCCGGTGCAACAGCGGGTGTGCTTTCTGATCAATACAAAGAAGAAGACACTCTGAACCCAAATAATATTCTCTACACTCCTATTCTTAAACAAGAGGAGCAAGATGTTTTTCACTCAATACAGGACACTGTAAATCTCTATGGTATACAGGATTTAAGTACAGATAAAATTCAGGATGTTTCTTCCAGGTTGACCGGGCAAACTGAAGTAATCAGGGATCAAGCTGAAGGAAATTATATTCGCCCTCAAAAAACCGGTGAAAAAACGCTCCTTGATACCAAACTTTCAAGCGACCTTGAAAAGCCAGATATTACTGAACCTTTTTCGTCTGACAGACTTACGAAGCTGGAATCGAATGGGGATACTATTGGAGAATCGAATAAAGATCTTCATCATATAGAGATCAATTTCAGAGATCTGGCGGACATTTCAACAATTACCCACTATCTGGATGTGAAAAGAAGTTTCCAGTCAGATAAAACAACTATAACGGGTTGGGCAGATAAGGAGAATATACTTGAAATTGCGAAACTTCCTGCAGTCTCATCTATCGATGAATTAACAACTCCAGTCAGAAATATAGGGTCCGTGATGACCGAAGGCGATAAAATAATTGGAACAGATGTAGTCAGAGAAAAATTCGGTGCAAATGGGACAGGCATAAAAGTAGGTGTCATCTCTGATGGGGTCGATCATCTGAATGAATCACAGGCAACAGGGGATCTACCATTAAATGTTCATGTACTAAGCAACGCATATGGCGGGGACGAAGGAGTGTCAATGCTTGAGATAATACATGATATCGCTCCAGGGGCAGAACTTTATTTTCATGACTGTGGATCGAATTATATTGAATTTAATTCGGCTCTGGATGCACTCAATGATGCTGGCTGCCAGATAGTGGTTGATGACATAAGCTGGCTGCAGGTGCCATATTTTGAAGATGGCATGATTGCCACTCACCTAAATGATATCCTTAAAAACAATCCATACAGTATCCATATTACAGCTGCTGGAAACGATGCAGGCAGGCATTACCAAGGCATGTACGTTGCACAACCTAATGACACTTTTGCTGACCTTAGTGATGGCACCTCCCCATACAAAGATCTTTACGTAAAAGTTCCCAGGGGCGGTTACCTCCTTGGTGTACTTCAGTGGGATGACCCTTGGGATTCATCAAAGAATGATTATGACCTTTACATGTACAATGCAAAAACCGGGGATATCCTCTCATACAGTAAACGTTTACAGAACGGCGATGACAAACCACTTGAAAAATGTATTTATGAAAATACGGGCAGTGAAACTATAACAGTTGGCGTAGCGGTAGAGAACTTCAAGAAGAAAGCTGACCCGCGTATCCTTGAAATTTATCTGTATCCACTTGGCGGTTCAAAAATACTTCCTGACAATATCAGACCTGAAGATTCAATATTTGGTCATGCCGCGGTGCCTTCTGTAATTACTGTAGGTGCAATATCACAGACATCCCAAAATAAAGTACTTAACTATTCCTCACAGGGCCCTGTTACCATTATTTATCCAAAACAGGAAATTCGTAGAAAACCTGATGTTGTTGCTCCTTCCGGAGTGTCTGTAACAAGGGCCGGAAGTGTTGAAGTCCCGTTTATAGGAACAAGTGCCTCTGCAGCACATATTGCAGGGCTTACGGCATCCATCTGGAGTGCTTTCCCAAATATGACCGCAGGTATTATTAAGAGTGCACTGTATGATACCGCAAATGACCTTGGCGAAGCAGGGTGGGACCCTGTAAATGGATATGGATCACCAAACGCTGTAAAAATGTATGAGAAACTTCAGGGTATGCCAGTTCCATCATTAAATTTTACACCAACAAAGATACCTGTTCATACCCCCACACCGGTAACAACAAAAAAACTCAACCCTGGAGAGCACCTGATTGAAGGGCCGGCTGTTATAAATAAATCCGGAGTTTATCTGCTGGATAATGATCTTCTGCTAAACACCGAACCTGTTATCCATGTAATGGCATCCGATGTAGTCATAGACGGGCAGGGCCATACTATAGAAGGAATTGAGACTACTATTGGACTTAATACATCACAAAAGCAATTTGGGATATTTGTAACCACAACCGGGTCAAATAAAACAATCGAAAGAGTGACTATCAAGAACCTGAAGTTCACAAATCTATTCTGTGGTATCGCACTCTATAATACAAAGGATGTTTCAATTGAAAATTGTGATTTTGAGTATAATTATGCAGGTATTTCTATATTAGGCTCCAGTAAGTCTAAAATTGTTGATTCACAGGGTTCTGGAAATATCATGGGTATAATGGTACTTAAAAATTCCAAAGATAATATCATATCAAAAAGTTCGTTCTCAAAGAACCTTGTGGGAGCTGTATTCACCCTCGCTGATAAAAACACGGTTGAAAAGAGTTCATTCATACTGAATGAAAACAGAGGTATTGTTTTAACCGGAGAAAAAAATATTTTGAAAGGTAATGTCATAAGTGGAAATTCAAACGACGGTGTATTTTTAACGAATGCAAATCAAACTGAAATTTCTACAAATCTCATTGAGAACAATGACATGCATGGTGTCCTTATCTCGAATGTCAGTAATAACACAATGAATTCGAACCTATTTCAGGGTAATTTTGTGGGAATTGGACTAAACCTTGCAGAAGATAATCTTATCTATAATAATCTCTTTAATAATCAAAAGAACTTTTATATCTACAACCTCAGCACTTCAAATAAATGGAATATACAGAAGAAGACAGGGCCAAATATTATAGGAGGACCATATATCGGAGGAAACTTCTGGGGTTCACTGGATGGTACTGGGTTCTCTGAAAACCCCAAAAATGCGGGTAAAGATGGATTTACAACCCGTGATTTCGTAATTAATGAAAATAATATAGATAAGCTCCCACTTTCTTCAGTGAAAAACAAGTCCTGAAATCATGAATAACAGGTCTCTAGTCTTGATAAGTGCAGGGCTTATCCTGTTATCCATTAGTTTATACTCAGTGCAATACTTCATCTTCCGGGATATTAACTATATTCTCTTTTATCTCATCAGTAATATTGCCTTTATACCTATTGAGGTCCTTATTGTCACAGTCATCCTTCAACGCCTCCTTGAGTCTCACGAACGTTCGCAAAGACTCGAAAAACTTAACATGGTTATCGGAGTCTTTTATAATAGGGTAGGGACCGTACTCCTCGATATAATGATAAAAGCAGATGAAGATCTCATTAAATTAAGAAATGAACTGATAATTATTGACTCATGGAGTGTTAATGATTTTGAACGAGCAAGAATGAAGATTGAGGGTCACATATTCAATATCAAAATAAGCACTGTATGTATCATGGAAGTTAAAAAATGCCTCGAAGAGAATGGGGATTTTCTGGTCCAGTTATTGGAAAACCCTGTAGTTCTTGAACATGATTCTTTTACTGAACTTTTGCAGGCGGTTTTTCATGCTATGGATGAACTTGAAAGAAGAAAAGATTTTGGAATATTACCCCCTTCGGACATAGCACATATACAATTAGACCTTCAGAGGGTCTATAAACAGCTTGTTATCTCCTGGATTTCGTATATGCAATATCTGAAGAGAAAATATCCATATCTCTTCTCCCTCGCTATAAGGACAAATCCATTTGACGAAACAGCATCTGTAGTTATCAAATAGAATAATAATCATTTCGCCCCACGAGGACCCTATTAATCACTATATGAAGGTTTACCTTGTTTAAAACCAGGCGTGATGATTCATTTTCATGATATATTAAGGCCATTCGAATATCCGCTTGAATGACTTTTACAAGGAAGTGCATGGAACGAGTTATATTTTTTAAAACTATTTCTAACTCATGATAAAAATTACGAAATCCTGTATTTCAACGATTATATATGGAAAATAAACCCGGAACTTTTAAAAAAATATCTCCATGAGGCAGCAAAATCTGAAGGATAAGGGTTTTGGTTGAAAAAATCAGATACAGTTTATTTATTGATATTTTGAACAAATATTCCCCCTTTCTCATTTTTTTTTAGATACAATTACGGACATATTATTCAAATATAAACCTTATGATGCGATATATGAAACAAAATACGCAAACCATGGTACTTTGAAGATAAACAAAAGTATAAGGATTATTCAGGTCGATAACCGGTATTTCCCTGGTGGAACAAGGATTTCAAAGCGGGCACCTTTGCCAAAATTACCGTTCTCTTTAATTAAAATCCCAGTAATGGAGAGTATTTCACGGATTAAAAAGAGGCCCAGACCAGTATTTTGTCCATAACCTCTCTCAAAGACTGATTCCTTTTCTTTATCGGCTATTCCGGACCCATCGTCCTCACAGATTATCTTCAGGTTTTCTCCATCCTGGATAAAATAAATATTTATATGTGAAATTTTCCCGCCATGTCTAACAGCATTCTCAACAAGGTTATAAAAGACTTTTTCGAGCATAATGTCTGCGAATAGCATAAGCCCCTTTAATTCAGTCTTTAACTCAATACGATTCGCAAACTGCTGTATTAATGTCCCATTGACAATTGAGTCCACATCCTGCCACCTTGCACTCTCTGAGCCCAGGTTTTCATACTCCTTTGTGAAGTTTATAAGCCTTTGAATTGCAATGCCTGCCTGTTCAATACGGACAAAATCCTCAAGTACTTTCTCATCAGTTATCTTTTTCTTTATAAACGGAATGAAACCATTAAGAATTATAATCTTATTCAGGACATCGTGACGGGTGATGCTCCCAAGGAGATTCAGTTTTTTATTTGCCTGACGAAGTGCATCTTCAACAGCCTTCCTGTTTAAAACCTCAGCTTCAAGTTCTCTCCTTTTCTTTTCTGCAGCTCCATAAGTAGACAGGAGAAAACGAATAACTTTCCTCCTGTCTGCTGATACGATGTATTGCTCATTGTCAATAATTATCGCTGCTTCTTCCCTTTCATCATGTTTCTTTAAAGAAAAATCAAGAAGAAGGTCGTTTACAGTATTAACAAGATCAGCTCCATCATAAGGTTTCACAACAAAGTTATCTGCCCCGGATTCCAGTCCGCGTATAAGATCTTTAGGGTCTGATAATGCGGTAACAAGTAGAACGGGTATGTCCTCATTAAATTGTCCGGATTTCACTTTTTTGCAGAGTTCATATCCATCCATACCTGGCATAACAATATCAGTCAAAACAAGATCTGGTGTCTCTTCTTTTATAATTTCAAGTGCATTTTCACCGGAATTTGCAACCCTCGCCATATAATTGTTCTGCAGAAGAAGATGCCTGAGCATTTCTGCCTGGGTTGGACTGTCTTCTACGACAAGAATATAACTTCTTTTTCTATCCACTACATTATCACTCATACGTTCCTCCATACTTCAATTGAATTTGACCTTTTTTTCCAATAGTGACTTGACTTTTTCTGCTATCAGTTCCGGGGGCAAAATATACTTGACTGAACCGAGTGATATTGCGGACCCGGGCATTCCATTGACAATAGAACTTTCTGCGTCCTGAGCAATTGTGATCCCTCCTTTTTTCCTGATTAGCCCCATTTCAGATGCACCATCGTCACCCATACCTGTAAGTATTACAGCTAGTGCTTTTTTCCCGTATGTCTCAGCAACGGTCCTGAACAGGTAACCAACAGAAGGTCGCAGGCTTTTAATTGGGTCTTCGTTCGATAAATGGATTCTACCTTTCTCTTTTACCCCCATATGCACATTATCAGGAGCTACATATACTATTCCAGGAATCAGGACCTCGTTATCTTCCGGAACTCTGACACAAACACTGCTTGAATTGGAGAGCCATTCTGCATAGCCTGTAATGAATCCTGGAGACATGTGCTGAGTTATAAGTACAGGAACTGAAAGATTAGGTCCAAGTATTGTTAATATTGTGGCGACAACAGGAGGTCCCCCGGTGGATGCACCGATTACTACTATTTCAACATCCATCATCTTAACATCGGTGGTAGAATATGGTTCTGCAACAGGACTGGACACGTTATATTTTATAAAACGACGTTTAACAACTTTAATTTCAGAATAAAGTTTTACAGTATTGATGAGTTCCTGAACATAATTCTCAAAAGTTGGGTTCAACAGACCAGGTGGTGTTCTCATAACAGCAAGAGCTCCTGCTTCTATCGCCTGAAATGAAGTTGAAATATTATAATTATCAACCGTGCTGCTCACAATGATTATTGGAACCGGTTTAAGGTTCATTATTCTGCGGGTGGCCTCTAGGCCGTTTATTCCTGGCAGATTTATGTCCATTGTTATAAGGTCAGGACTCATCTCAACTGCTGCTTTGACACCGTCCTCGCCGTTGCCAATAGCACCGATTACAGAAATCTCAGGGTCTTTTTGAAGTATCTGTGAGATAACTTCTCTGATTACGGGTGAATCATCTACAATTAATACACGGATCATTTTTCTCCATTTCAATTACAAAAGACGTGATATTACCTCAAGCAGGTTACTCTGATCAAAACTGCTTTTCACAATATAAGCATTTGCCCCTGCCTCAATTCCATGCTCTTTATCTTCCTGTGATTCAAGAGCGGTTACAAGAATTACCGGAATATCCGAATTTTTCGGGTCAGCACGGACCTTCTCTGTAAGAGTGAACCCATTCATGCGTGGCATGTCTACATCAGATACGAGAACATCAAACTGACCGGTCTTAATCTTTGAAAAAGCATCGACTCCGTCTACTGCAGTCTCAACCTTGTATCCTGCCCCCTCTAATATATTCTTCAATAGCATCCTGGACGTGATAGAGTCTTCTGCGACTAGAATATTTGGAGCTTTCTTGTCAGTATCTTTTCGTCCACTCTCTGCAGTAACAGAAAAGTCTGTTTTTATTGCGGATTCGATTATTTCGTCTATCCTTAAAACCGGGATGACTGATCCATTTCCAAGTATTGTTGCGCCTGCGACCCCTTCCAAATGTTTCAACTGAGGCCCAAGGGTTTTTACAAGCACTTCAATTGATGCCAGCACTTCATCAACCTGAAGAAGTATCTCATTTCCGTGGTCATGCAAATATATCGCCGGGAAAGAGTCAGGTTTGTCATCTTCATTACCTGTTTTATCATACAGAACCTGTTCCAGAGGGATTATAGAAAGATGAACTCCATTTATCCTGATAACTGAACGGTTCTCAATTGTTTCAATTTCTGTCGTTTTGGCCATAAAAACACGTTTGATATTTCTAATAGGTATTGCATAGCGCAATTTTCCGGCCCTCACAAGCACCCCTCGAAACGTGGCAATAGTCAGGGGAAGCGTTATTTCAAAACGTGTACTCTTCCCTTTTTCGCTTGATACATCAATATATCCACCGAGTGCTTCAACTTTTTCAAGGACTATAGCAAGCCCGAGACCCCTCCCTGATGTATCAGTAATTATCTGGCTTGTAGAGAGGCCTGAATAAAAGATTGAAGTGAGAATTTCAGATTCAGTTAATTTGTCAAGCTGGTCTTCTGAGAAAATTCCGTTTTTCAGGCCTGAATTTTTAACTGCCTCCAGATCGATTCCCCTGCCATCATCCTCATATGTGATAGTAAACCTGTTCCCGGCAACAGAAGAGAGGTTAATTTTAATTCTACCTTTTTTAGACTTTCCTGCCTGTAACCTCTCCTTTTCATTCTCAATACCATGATCAATACTGTTTCGTATAAGATGAAGCAACGGGTCCTTCAATTCATCAAGGACTCTTCTATCAACTTCTATTTCGGCCCCTGATGAGATCAATTCAGCTTCTTTTCCTTTTTCACGCGAAAAGGTCCGTACGAATTTTTGATAATTATCAAGAATAACTGATGCAGGCAGGAGAAGAGTCCTTTTAACTTCTTCCCTGATGGACTCGGTAAATTCATATAGCCCAAAATTCTCTTTTGTTGCATTTTCAGTAAGTGTTCTTGTCCTTCTCTCGATAGTATCAATAAAATTTCTATTATAGTCAAGAAATTCAGTTAACCTGAGCAGATCAGACGTGAAACCTTCATTTCGGTTATCATCACTTCTTGTTTCAAGGCTCTGCTTCAGTTTAAGGAACTGAGAATTGATCTTTGAATAATTCCAGAACCATTCCTGGAATCTTATATTAAGGTCTTTGAGGTCAGCAACCATCTGCCCCTGGGCAAGCCTCCACATTATAAGTTCATCGGTTTTAGAAAAGAGTGAATCCAGTTTCCAGGTAGCCACTCTAACAGTTCCACGTGACAGGAGTGGTTCGCTCTCTTTTATTTCAACGGGTTTTTCGATATTATCCCCAGTTGACCCTGTTTCAATATTTTTTTTTTGATCTTCTGCAGGCTTTTGGGATTGAACCAGTAAGAGATTTTTCAGATTTGAGATCAATTGTTCAATATCTCTTTCATCTACGGGTAAGTCATCCGGTGAGATGATTTTGGACAGGTTATCAACAACTTTATGCAACAGATCAAATGAGGAGGAATCAATTGTTGTTTCTCCTCTTTTTAGTGCAGAAAAGACGCTTTCGAGGTTCTGGCAGAGCCCTTCTACCCTCGAGAGGCTTACAGCTCGTGCTGCACCTTTCAGACTGTGGGTCTCTCGATACACCCTTTCGATTATCTCTTTTTTTTCATCAGTTGGGACTTCTTTTTCAAGGTCAAGTAGTCCCTTGGTAATTGAATCAAGGTGCTCCCTTGCTTCTTCCCTGAACATAACGAGGAGTCTTTTCTGAAACTCCTCATCTTTCGTGTTCATCACAACGTCCTTTAAACCTTATAGCGGCCTGCTACCTGTTTTAGCTTTAATCCGAGGTCATGGAGGTTTTGTGCAGTCTTTTCAGCCTGCTTTGTTACTGCAAGATTACTTTGCGCAGCTTCCCTTATGCTCTCCATAGCAAGAGCTATTTGATCCATTCCAACCACCTGTTCCTGGACAGAGGCCGTAATCTGAATAGCTGCTTTTGAAGAATCTGCTATACTCTTCGAGAGTACAATTATTGATTCCTGTGCCTCTGATGACAACTTAGACCCGTTAAGGACGGTTTTCGTCCCTTGTTCAGTTGATATGACCGTGGAACTGACGGCTCTCTGAATATCAGTAAGAATAGTTCTTATATGCGAAGTCGCCTGTTTTGACTGGTCTGCAAGGTTTTTAATCTCCTGTGATACCACACCGAAACCTTTTCCTAATTCACCTGCTTTTGCAGCTTCAATCGAGGCGTTCACTGCGAGGAGGTTTGATTGCTCTGAAATATCGTTTACTGAAGCTATTATCTCACCAATTGCCTGGCTTTGCTCACTCAGTCTGACAACATTTCCTGCAATGCCCTCCATCTGCTGCTGGATATGACTCATCCCTGCAATTATCTCATCTACTGATTTTTGTCCTTTTTCTGCTATCTGATTGACCTGTACTGCTTTTTCAGCAACATATTTTGATTTCTCACTTGTCAGGTCTGTGGTCTTTCTAACTTCCTGAACAGTAGCCGTAGTCTCATTTACAGATGTAGCAGTCTGATTCGCACCGGCTGACAGTTGCGCAGTAATTGCGAGGATCTCACTTGAAGCTGCTGAAAGCACATTCACACCCTCAAAGATCTCTTCATTAAGGAGGTTCATAAGCTTTGAAAGTTCGACCCCTATCTTGTTTAGAGCATCTTTAAATTCTATGAAATCGCCCCTCACAGAAAGGGATTCAGAGACTCTGGCAGTAAAATCACCTCGGGCATATTCTTTTGATACTCGTAATGCCTCATTCACAGGGCCAATAACCGAATCAAGGGTCTCATTCACTCCTTCAACTATCTTCCTGAAGTCACCCTTATGTCGAGATGCATCTGCACGGGTTGATAGGCGGCCTTCTACACCTGCTAATGAAAGCATTTTTGAATCGCTTATGAGAAGGTTTACTGCATCTACGCATTTGTTCAGGTTTAGCTTAATCGCATTAAAGTCGCCGTTGTAGTTTTCTGTAATCTTGTCAGGGATATCTCCGTTACTGATTCTGTCTACATATCCTGCAGCGACATTCAGTGGACCAATAACCGAATCAAGGGTCTCATTCACTCCTTCAACTATCTTCCTGAAGTCACCCTTATGTCGGGATGCATCTGCACGGGTTGATAGGCGGCCTTCTACACCTGCTAATGAAAGCATTTTTGAATCGCTTATGAGAAGGTTTACTGCATCTATGCATTTGTTCAGGTTCAGCTTAATCGCATTAAAGTCGCCATTATAATTTTCTGTAATCTTGTCAGGGATGTTTCCGTTACTGATTCTGTCTACATATCCTGCAGCGACATTCAGTGGACCAATAACCGAATCAAGGGTCTCATTCACTCCTTCAACTATCTTCATGAAGTCACCCTTATGTCGGGATGCATCTGCACGGGTTGATAGGCGGCCTTCTACACCTGCTAATGAAAGCATCTTCACATCTTCAATGAGAAGTTTCACTTCATCGATACAGGTATTAAGATTCTGTTTTATCTCATTGAAATCGCCATTATAATGGTCTGTAATTTTTTGAGGAATGTCACCCTTGCTTATTCTGTCTACATATTCAGCTGCGATATTCAATGGCCCAGTCACTGCATCAAGAGTGGCATTAAATTCAGTAATTATGGCCCTGTAATCTCCTTCATGAACTGATGGGTCAGCCCTTACCGATAATTCTCCTTTGACCGCTGCCTTTGTGAGCTCATGTGCCTCGCCGACAAGTGCCCCGATATGACCCGCCATTATATTGAGTGAATTTCCAAGGTCTCCCAGCTCATCTTTTCTATCAAAATTTACACGTGCCTTTGATTCACCTCTTCCAATTTTTTCTGCCGTGACCATCACGTCTATCAGAGGTACGGTGATATTTCTAGTTAGAATAAAACCAATGACAATAGCTGATATTATGCCCAGACAAGAAATAATAATAACAAAAATAGTGGCATTTGCTGAATCTTTCTCGTTTGCTGCGAGAATTGATTCTACCCATTGCTCCTCCCCACTAATTATTGAATCTGCTTCGTTGTTGAGTTCTTTTCTTAGGTTTACAAGCTTTCCGTTAGTCGAGAGACTTTGGTTGATATATTGAGTATTGCCGGATTTGCTCTCCATGAAAGCTATCTGAAGTTCATTTTGATAATCTGCCCAGTTTGAATTTAAAGCTACAAAGTCCGCCTGGTTTGAGGGATTTATTGATGAAGCCTTATATTTTGTAAGAATGTTATTTATCTCGCGGGTCTCAGTTGAAATTGTAGATTCAAGATCTGTTCTCTCTGCCGGGAAAAAATAATATCTTAGTGTGTCCCTGCTTATTTCGTTCAAAAGTATCTTGACTGACTGGAGGTCCTGAATTGGCAAAAAACCATCAGAATAAGCTATTCGACTATTTCCGACAATGCTGTTAATTGTAGCGATTCCTGTTATCGAAACGATAGCAAAGAGGATACTTATTAGAATAAACCCTCCAATCAGTTTTACCCATATCTTCGTGTTGTCAAGAGTTTTCATATGAACCACCTATCAATCCGGAATTGTTCGAACACATAAAATAATTCTAAATTTTTTTGAATCTTGTTTATTTCGCTTCGAATTGACTTAATATATGACTGGTTTCTTCTTTTCATCTTTTCACTCCACAATAATAGTTTGGTCTGTTAAAAGTGCAAGGGAATCAATAAGAATCAATGAATTATGAGTCATACCTTTCAGATACCGGCTTCCAAGTAATGAAAGACCAGTAGGGACGGGTTCAATATCAGAAACTGGGATATCGTATGTCCCAAGTATCTGGTCTGCGAGCAGACCAAACTCCATCTTCCCGTCTGAAAGAACGATTAGTCGTGCAAATTCAGGGAGTCCTTTTCGTGGAAGGTTAAAAAATGCTTTCAAATCAATAATTGAAAGAATTCTTCCGCGATAATTGATGACACCTATGACAAATGCGGGTGTATGTGGGAGGGAGGTTACCTCCTTTAAAGAAATTACTTCAAGAACATTATCCGTCTCAATTCCATATCTCTCGTAAGCTAGGATAAATGTTAAAACCCGTATGGATTCAATCAAAGTTATTTCAATCTCTGGAGTTGCCAGGATTTTTGCTCTCTCTTCAAGAATCTTCTCGTTTTGTTCATTTGAGTGAGTGTAAATTTCCGAGAGGTGGAGTTCTGTTTCTTTAATCAGGCGCTTAATATCATCCCAGTCAATAGAGGTTGTCTCCTCCTCTAAATTCCCCTTTTTCATTTATTGGCCTCTGAAATAAAGTCTTCAATCATTACCCGGATTCTCCCCACAGTCATACCTCCAAGATCTTCAAGAATTTCTGAATCTTCATGTCCTTCCATACTTATCAGTGCATTTTGAAAATGTCGCCTTGATTCTTTCTCTTTCCCCTCTTTTTTCATTAATGTACCGAGATTGAGATGTGCAGGTATATAATTTTTATCTGCGTAGAGTGCCTGGCGAAGTGATTTCACAGCTTCCGGTACATTACCATTTTCCTGATGAATGGTTGCCTTTAGATAATGGAGTTTAGGGTTTAAACGGTCACTCTCAAGGGCTTTATTGCATAAAACGAGAGCTTCCTCAAACCGGTTATTATCAGCAAGTTTTTTTGCTTCTGATAATGCCCCGATACGTGGTTTATCCTGAAATTTAGAAGATTCTACTGATAATTGCCTGCTGACTTCTGCCCATATTTTTTTTGAAGCCTCGTCATCTGTGTCAAAACTGTCCTCATTGACTGTAATAGAGTCAAATGATCTTTGGACCGGTTCCGGGAGAAAATGCGAGTAGTCCTGAGAGTAAGTAAATTTAATTTGATGTGTAAGAACAGATTCATTATCCTTATTTGAATTTTCAACTTTTTTATGCAGGAATACATCATCTCGGATAATTGTGGTAAATCGCTGGTTCTGTAGATAAGAAATTTCCTGTGGGCTCACGATAAGATACCCTTCGTCCTTCAAGGCATTGTGAAAACCTTCTATCACTTTTGCGGCCTTGTCTTTTGAGAAGTACATTAGAACGTTTCTACAAAGAATTAAGTCCAGAAGGATTGTTCCATTTCTTGTATCAGGATAAGAATCGGTTATCAGATTAATTTCCTGAAATTTCACGATATTCTTAATATTGTCATTAATTTTGTATTTTCCATTCCCCTTAATTTGAAAAAAATTATCTTTTATTATAAATAAATTATCACGAAATGACCACGAACTGTATTCCCCCTTTTTTGCCTTATCAAGTGCATCATTATTGATATCGGTTGCAAGTATCTGAATATTCCAGTCCTTGATGTCAGGTATTAACTCATAAAGCAAAATTGATAATGAATATGGTTCTTCTCCAGAACTACAACCTGCACTCCATATCCTTATAGAATTCCCATGTTCCCGCGCCCGGGTTATAAGTCTTGGAAAAAATTCATCTCTGAGGAACCTGAAAAGGTTTTTATCCCTGAAAAAATAGGTCTCACCTATAGTCAGACTGAGTGCAAGTGCATGAATTTTTTCATTGATATTGTCAGCTGATCGGACCCATTTTAAACAGGACTCAGTATCAGAAAGACCCTCTCTAAAACAGGCGGTTATTATTCCCTTTTCGAGATCTTTCATTCTTTCCGGAGTATATTCTAAACCAATATTTTCGCTTACGAATTGAGAAACACGGATAACATCCTGATAAGGGATATTTATACTTGGTTTTTCACTTTCCAATCTGTTATCACCTTTTTAACTTCCTCTGCTTCAATCGGTGTAATAAAAAGCGAAAGATCATAAATCACGACAAGGCCTGAATCTATCCTGACTACTCCTTCAATTGCATTTGTCCCTGATATAGAAGTATCAACTTTTTCTATAGATTGGTTTAAAGAGACAACCCCTTCAATTTTCTCAACTGCAAGGCCAACAATATTTTCACCGTTATTTGCAATAATTAATGAATCAAATGCTGAAAACGACTTTTTAGGGAGATTAAATCTTACTCTCGGGTCATAAACCGGGATAACCGTCCCATGCAGATCAATTATTCCACTGACAATATCAGGTGCGAGAGGCAGACTTGTAACTTTTACCATCCTGATAACTCTTTCAACATAGGCAAGGCTTATTCCATATTTACAATTATTTAGCAGGAAGAGAAGGAACTCCATCAGTATGATATAAATATCACTTTAAAAGAGTTAATTTTTACGGAGAAAATAAATTAAATTTTTATTAGATTAATTTATGACCTGATTTCCATTATACTGCTTATCTTTTGATGGGTATCCTGATTTTTGTTTTTCCAGGACTTGATACCAGTTTTTTTTTCGCCTGGTAAAGAGAGACAGTTATCACACTGTTCACAAGTGTCAGAATTTGCTTCTTCTCCAAAATATGCAAGCAGATTTTTGCGCCTGCAGTCGCGAGTCTCACAATATTGTAACATCTGTTCAAGTTTTGCGAGACTTACCTTTTTAAAGGCTTCTTGTGAATTATCAGTCCTGATAAGAGCCCTTAATCTAAAATATTCACTTCTTTCATAATATAGAATACATTCTGCCTCTTTGCCATCTCTTCCTGCCCTACCGGTCTCCTGATAGTATTGTTCAACACTTTTCGGCATTCCGTAATGAAAAACAAACCTGACATCAGGTTTATTTATACCCATCCCGAAAGCGACTGTAGCACATATTATCTTCGCTTTTCCAGTCCTGAATAATTCCTGATTAATCTCACGTTCTTTATACGAAAGCCCTGCATGATATGGAATGGCTTTTTGACCATCTTTTCTTAGTTTTCTTGAGAGTTCACCAACATCTTTCTTGCTCGTGCAGTAAATAATGCCTGAATGTTCTTTATTCATTCTCATGTATGACAGAATATCCAGGTACGCATTTTTTCTGCTCCTTACTTTATAATTCAAATTTGTCCTGTTAAATGAACCTATAAAGAGGTCTGGAGCATTAAGTCTAAGCCTTTCAATAATTTCTTTTTGAACCATCGGCGTAGCAGTTGCAGTAACTGCAATTATAGGGATATCAGGAAATTTTGCCTTGATTATAACTAGATCACAGTATTCAGGCCTGAACTGATGGCCCCAGAGTGAGATGCAGTGAGCCTCGTCAACAGCAATACATTGCACAGGCCATGAAGAAATTTCGCGTAAAAAAGAAGGCATTACCGCACGTTCAGGGGATACATATACAAGCTGCAATTCACCCTTCTTTGCACTGGTTTTTATTCTCTCAACTTCCGACAGTGAACATTCTGATGTCCATGCAAATGCATTTATCCCACGTTCATTGAGATCTGACACCTGGTCTTTCATAAGTGCTATCAATGGAGATATCACTAATGTCATACCTCCTTTTCGAAAAATTGCAGGGATCTGATAGCAGAGTGACTTCCCTCCACCCGTGGCAAGAATTGCAAGTACATCTTTTCCACGAAGGACAGAGTTAATTACCTCTTCCTGCGGGTACCGGAAGTTATCATAACCAAAATATTTTTTTAGTGCTGCTTCCAGCGTTTGGGTGAGGGGATTATCGCCTGCGCCTTTTCCCTTGCCTCTATTTTCGACACACGCAATTTTATTGCCGGTTTTTCCATCACTAACCCGCAACTCTGGCAGATAGTCCCTGTCGGAAGTGCTGGTGACATTTTTTAGCTCCCTGATATCATGTGGGGCATGTACCCTCGTTAAGATATCGGCTTTCCTGGGTTGAACATCAGTGATCAATATGAATAGAGAATAACTTAAGCCCTTTATGAACAAAAACCGCGTGTGGAGTGAAAGTAAAAGATTTGATCCTAAAAAAGAGTTTACAGGAAATATTTATGCCAGATAGTCATCAGGACGTGGTATCTGCTCTTTAAGGCCTTTTCGTTTCCTAATTGACATTACAACATCTTTAACAAGACTTGCAGGGACAATTTCAAACCCTGCAAATTCAGTATTCCACATCGCACGCCCTTCAGTTGCTGATCTGATATCTCCGGCAAATCCAAAAAGTTCTGCAACCGGAGCTTTACCAACAACTGTGACCGTGTCCCCCTCGCTTGTGAGGTCAAGTACCTGGCCACGGCGTCCCTGGATCTGTGCAGTTGCATTTCCCATCTGATCAGTGGGTACAGTTATCTGAATCTTCTGTATCGGCTCAAGCAATGAGTCGTTTGCCATCAGAATACCTGCCTTGACTGCAGACCTGACAGCAGGAATAACCTGTGCCGGACCACGGTGGATTGCGTCTTCGTGGAGCTTCACATCAACAAGCCTGATCTTCAGGTTCTGAACAGGTTCATCGGCAAGTGGACCGCCAGCGAGGGCTTCGTGAAGACCTTCAAGGATAAGCTCCATCGTCTCATTCAGGTACTGAATCCCTTTGGTCATGTCAAGGAACAGATTTGTCCCTTTGATATCTTTTACACTCTTTGCTTCGTCCTTGTCATATCCTGCCTTCATAAGGGTATCCCGCCGTTCAAGGGCCGGCTGGTTCATTGAGATATCCCCACTCTTAATCATTGTTACTATCTCTTCTGCAAGAGGTTCAATTTCAATATAGAAACGGTTGTGACGATTGGGTGATTTACCTTCAACTGCTCCAGGTGTTTTTTGAGTGACAGTCTCACGATATACAACTATGGGTTCAGAAGTAATTATCTCAACACCTTTGTCACGCTTGATACGACCAGTTATGATCTCCAGGTGAAGCTCACCCATGCCACTTATAAGATGCTCGCCTGTCTCCTCATTGATTGTGATAACAAGGGTGGGGTCTTCTTTTGCGACCTGCCTTAATACCTCGACAAGCTTAGGAAGATCCTTCATATTCTTTGCTTCAACAGCAACCGTCATAACAGGTTCGCTGTAGTGTTTCAAAGCCTCAAATGAGGTCATTTCCATGAGAGAGGTTACTGTTGATCCCACCATCGCATCACGAAGACCGGTTACTGCTGCAATATTCCCTGCATACAGTTCCTCGACCTCAGTTCTTGTGGGTCCCATGAATATCCCTACCTGCTGGATACGATTTGATTTCTTCGCTGACCCCATGACATATAATTCAACCCCGCGTTTCAATTTCCCGGAGAAGAGTCTGCCTGTTGCAACCTCACCTGCGTGCGGATCAAATGATATGTCAGTAACCATGAGTGCAATAGGACCATTTGGGTCACAGGTAAGCATCGATTTTCCTTCAGGTGATTCGATGTCCCCATGCCAGATAACTTTGATACGACGCTTCTGTGCATCAAAAGGGTTTGGAAGATGTGAAACCACCATATCGAGAACAACTTCACAGAGTGGACTCTTTGTTGCTAGATATTTCATGTCGCCTTCGCGGCATTTGTCATACACATCCTTAAAAGAGACACCGCTCCTCTTCATGAACGGGACAGAAACTGCCCACTTATAAAGGGATGATCCGAATGCTACAGTTCCGTTTGATGCGTCAAGTTTCCATCCGGCATTATACATGTCCTCATTCATTCCTTTGATAAGTTTATTCACCTTATCAATGACTTTGCCGAGCCGGATCTGCATCTCCATCTCATCGACTTTGAGTTCATTGATGAGACGGTCAACTTTATTGATAAAGAGAACCGGACGTACCTGCTCTTTTAAAGCCTGACGAAGTACTGTCTCGGTTTGAGGCATTGTCCCTTCAACAGCATCAACTAATACAACTGCGCCATCAACTGCCCGCATGGCACGGGTGACATCACCACCAAAGTCAACATGGCCAGGTGTATCAATCATATTGATAAGAAAGTCTGTTCCTTCATATTCGTGGACCATTGAGACGTTACTTGCGTCTATCGTGATTCCACGTGCCTGTTCCTCTGGGTCGGAATCCATGAAGAGCTGCCTTCCTGCAAGTTCTTCACTTATTATGCCGGCTCCTGCAAGCAGACTGTCAGAGAGTGTGGTCTTCCCGTGATCAATATGGGCAACGATACCAATATTCCGGATATGCTCCGGCTGGTTCATAAGTTCTATAACTCGTTCAACCGTTTTCTTTGCACGTGACATAATACACCTAAAAGAGTAAAAAGAGATTAACGGGCGGATTTTGCTATACGCTCGCGCTCTTCCTTCTTGTTAACACAATAACATTTCATATCGCCCTTTGAAGCAGCGATCAACTCATCGGCAAGGCAGATAGATACAGGTTTTTTTGTCCCTTTTGATGAACTTTTTACTGCATCCGCGATGTACTTTAGCCCTGAATTTACACGCCTCAAGGGTGCTGTATCTACCGATTTTGGGACATTAATTCCACCGTATTTTAGACGGACAGTCTCCTCACGAGGACCAGAATTTGCAAGAGCTTCTACAAGAACCTGGACCGGGTTCTTCTTTGTGCGCTTGTGGATTATCTCAAATGCATCGCGTACAATGTTGATGCAGAGCGTTTTTTTCCCTGTATTGTTCTCTGTCTGCATCAGACGGTTGATAAGTCGTTCAACTATCAACATGTTGCCTTTGTTAAACTCCTGACGGGTAAATTTCCCACATGAATGAGGTACTATCATTGATGAGAGGTTTACATACCTGACAAGGCCCGGGTCTCCAATATGAACCTCATTCATGTCATATTTATTGAAGAGGAGTTTTTTTGTTTCTATATCAACCATATTCTTACCTCCTCGGCTTCTCCTTCCTTCCAATCACAAGTTCATTAAGTGATACTCCGTTCACCTTTGTGACGACAAACCGGACACCAGGGATATCACCCATGGAACGTCCAAGACGACCGCCGATACCTTCGATCTCGACTTCGTCATGTTCATCAATGAAGTTTATTGCTCCGTCTCCAGCTGCGAAAGCAGAGACCTGTCTTCCATTCTTGATAAGTTGAACCCTGACGCACTTGCGTATTGCAGAGTTTGGCTGCTTTGCCTCAACTCCAATCTTTTCGAGCACTATTCCGCGTGATTGAGGAGCGCCCTCGAGCGGGTCACTTTTCAGGTCAAGCCCATCCTGTCTCCTTGCATAATTTGGATCACTCCACCTGAACTTATTCGAATCGCGGACCATCTTGCGTGCTGCAAATTTTCCCTGTCCCATTAGATACCCTCAATGAATTTAGTTAAGATTCGGCCTGTTCCGGCCGCTGTTAACGCGCGGATCTAGTTTATATAGTATTCTATATCCGCTGTGTGCCTGTATATTTGGTACAGCATTGCTAATAATATTATATCCTGCACCCGAAACTTTCATAATGAGTATTGGTGTCTACAAGGAAGTCCAGTTCGATGCCTGTCACAGGCTCATGCACTATAAAGGGAAGTGTAACCGGCTTCATGGTCACCGATGGAAGGTAGAAGTCTGGGTTGAAGGAGAGTGTGACATAGAGACCAGGATCCTTATGGATTATAACCTCATTAAAGAAGTCATAGAAACTTTTGACCACCAGACTATATTAAATGAAGAGGACAACATGGTGTCTGCCCTTGAACCATTCCAACCGGTAATTGTTACGCCCGGTGACCCTTCGAGCGAACTCCTTGCCGTTCTCTTCCGTAAAATGCTTGAAGAAGCGATAATATCACAGAAAATTCAGGCGAGAGTTTTGAAGATCAGAGTCTGGGAGTCGCCAACATGCTATGCTGAACTGATATGAGAGTATTTGAGATTTTTTTAAGCATCCAGGGGGAGGGAAAAGGGCAGGGATACCCATGCTCATTTGTAAGGTTTGCTGGATGCAATCTGAACTGCAGCTGGTGTGACACCCCTGAAGCTCGCGGAAACGGGATAGAAATGAGTAAAGAATCAATATTTCGCGAACTGATGTCACTTAACTGTTTCAGAGTCTGCATCACTGGTGGTGAACCCTTAATCCAGGAAGAAGAACTTTCTCCCCTCCTTAAGCTTCTGAAAGAGAATAATTTTAAAATTGAGATCGAGACGAATGGGACAATGGATTTCAGGCCTTTCCAGGAGTACGCATCGATATGCATGGATGTGAAATGTCCCTCGTCAGGGGAGAAGAGTGACCTCAGCCTTCTTAATCAGATTAGTGAGAACGACACAGTAAAATTCGTAGTAGAAGATAATCCTGACCTTAAATACGCAGGGGAGATCCTTAAAAATCACCAGATATCAGGAGAAGTCTTTTTTTCCCCTGTTGAGGGGTCGGATGTGCTAAATATTGCGGAATATATCATCTCAAATTCTCTTGATGCACGGGTACAACTGCAAATACACAAATTTATAGGAGTGAAATAATGAAAGCCTTATGTCTGCTTTCAGGCGGAATGGATTCATCGACACTTGCATATTATGCAAAAAAAGAGGGATTCAGTATATATGCACTTCACCTTAATTATGGTCAGAGAACTGAAAGCAAAGAACGCGCGTGTGCACAAAAAGTCGCAGATCTTCTTGGAGTTCTTGAATTTATTGAAATTAATCTCGAATATTTCTCCAGGATCGGCGGAAGTGCGCTCACAGATAATCAGATAGACATCGATGATTTCGATCCAGACCTTTCACACCTCCCAAACACTTATGTCCCATTCAGGAATGCTAATTTGCTCTCAATTGCAACGAGTTTTGCAGAGTCGCGGGGTGCGTCTGCAATTTTCATCGGAGCTCAGGCACTTGATTACAGTGGATATCCTGATTGCAGGCCCGAATTCATAGAAGCTTTCCAGAGAGTGATAGACCTGGGGACACGAGATGGGACTGACATAGAGCTTCATGCACCATTTGTAAATATGACCAAGACAGATATCCTCAAACTGGGAATGAGACTTGATGTTCCTTACGAGCATACATGGTCATGTTATCAGAACTTAGAGAAGGCATGCGGACGATGCGGAGCATGCCATTACCGCCTGGAAGCATTTGCAGCTGACGGGATTCATGACCCGCTCAAATATATGGAGTGAGAATGACGGAAGTTTACAAGGGCAGGAATATTTCAATCGAGAAAAAAAAGGTAGTCCTTCCAAACGGGTACCGTAAAGAGGGATTAATTGTCCATCCAGGAGATGCTGTTGCGATTCTCCCTATTGAGGAACTCGATTGTTACCTGCTCTCGCAATATCGCTATTGTATTGAAGACTACATTATTGAAGCTCCAGCAGGCAAGTGCGAACCTGGTGAAAGCCCGATTTTGACTGCTAAACGCGAACTCGCAGAAGAGACACATCTCAATGCAGAAAGGTTAACATCACTAGGCACAATATTCACGACTCCCGGGTATTCAGATGAAATAATTCACCTATTTCTTGCCGAAGGACTCACAAAATCAGAGAATTATCCAATGGATGACGATGAGATAATCGAAGTCCGCAGGTTTTCACTTGATGAAGTAAAGAACATGATACTTAACGGGAGAATTACAGATGCAAAAACAATATGTCTGTTTTATAAAGCATTTCAATAAAATTCCAGTAATTATTGCATTATCTGTAATATTAGTAATACTGGCTTCTTTTTCAGGATGCACATCACATGAACCTGCTTCAAGGCAGTATAGTGTAGCGGAAGATGGCAGACTTACTTTAAATTTTTCGGAGTCGCCAGTATCAACCTCAATTATTGAAAAAAACGCAAATTATACTATTGAGCGGCTGGTGTTTCATACACCACACGGAGAAGTATACGGAATCCTCGGGATACCAAACAATAAGACAATAGCTGGTTTTGTGCATGCACCAGGTGCAGGAGTAAAAAAAGAAGGTCACATCAACAGGATGAAGCCATATCTGCAATCCGGATATTCGTATCTTGTCCTGGATATTCGTGGCCAGGGGGGAGAAACTGAAGGATACCCCCTGGATTTCAAACTTGACTTCCAGAAATTCGCAAATCAGGGATTTCCGCAGTACTATGACAACATTCTGGACATGCTTGAAGCTGCCCAATATCTCAGAGACCGCACTCAAGTTCCGGTTATGTACATAGGTGAGAGCAATGGTGGAAGATATGCTATAATTGCAGCTGCGCTTGACTCTGCATCCAGAGGAGTCATTGCAGTCTCAACCTCAGGGTTTGACAGGGAGGGTGATCAATATACAGGAATTCAGCGCAAGTTTCTGCTATCAATCGACCCTGATACATATCTGTCTTTAATCAGTCCGCGGAATACTTTTATCTTTCACTCAAAAACTGATCCGATTATTCCGTTTGATTCAGGAACAAAACTCTTTTCCTATGCAAAAGATCCAAAGGAATTTTTAACCTTCAATGGAACTCATGGAATAAATGAAGAGACTGACCAGCTGATATTGCAGAGGCTGGCACAGTTATATCACAACTGAAAGCCATAGAATAAGGAGACTTTTTAAAGGTGAGATGGGGTGACAGAGAATGTTGAGATGGATGATGCCAGGCACAGGTATGAATTTAAAAAGATGCTTGAGAAACTTGAGGAGAAACAGGGCAGCGGTACTGAACTTATTTCTCTCTATATACCACCAGACAAACAGATCTATGACGTGGCAGCTCAGCTCCGTGATGAGCTGGGGCAGACTTCAAACATTAAAAGCAAGCAGACAAAAACAAATGTTCAGAGTGCCATTTCATCAATCCTGTCCAGATTAAAATATTACAGGACTGCACCTCCGCGCGGAATAGCAATATTCTGTGGCGCAATCCAGCTTGGAGGGGACAAAACAGACCTGGAATGCCTTATAGTCGACCCGCCTGAACCACTCAACCTTTACATCTACCGCTGCAGTTCAAGTTTCGAGCTCGAACCATTGCGCCAGATGCTCGAAGAAAAGGCGGTTTACGGCCTCCTGGTCCTTGACAGACGTGAAGCTTACTGGGGCTTTCTTCGTGGCAACAGGATTGAACCAATTGGAGGGACAACTTCAACAGTCCCTGGAAAACAACGTAAAGGGGGCCAGTCAAGCGTCCGTTTTGAGCGATTAAGACTTATAGCGATTAACGACTTTTATACTAAGATTGGTGAGCGTTCCAGCCAGATCTTTCTCTCTGAGAAAGATTTTTTCGAACGGTTTAAGGGACTCCTGATAGGAGGGCCAAGCCCTACAAAAGAGGAGTTTGAAGCCGGGAATTTTCTCCACCACGAGATCCAGAAACGAATAATCGGTATCTTTGATGTCGCCTACACAAATGAGGACGGTCTTGCTGAACTAGTTGATAACGCCCGCGATGCACTCAAGGGAATGGAGGTAATAAAAGAGAAAGACCTTATGCAGAGGTTCCTGAAGGAACTCGTAAAAGAAGACGGTCTTGCATCTTATGGTGAGGAAAGTGTACGGAAAAACCTTGGATTGGGAGCTGTTGATATATTACTCCTCTCTTCCAAACTGAGAAAGTCCCGGCTAAAACTGAGGTGTGCAAATTGTGGGCGAGTCGAAGAAAGGACAATCCAGGTTGAACCCGGTACACACGTCAAAGACCTTGAATTCGGACACTGCCCGAATTGTTCATCGCCCATTATCCTTGATGAAGAAGTAGATATTGTCGAAGAACTTACCCAGACCGCTGACCTGTCAAGCTCAAAAGTTGAGATAATTTCTGACGATTTTGAGGAGGGTTCGATACTTTACAGCGCCTTTGGTGGAATTGCAGCTATTCTTAGGTACAGGACTGGTTCATAATGTTTCGTGAGACTTATAAGTGTATTGAGAGCGCATTACAGGAGATTACCGGCATTAAGGATGTAGGCCTGATTGAAGGCGGTGAACATGCTGATTTTGCGTCAACGGTCGCCTTTAGTATAGGCCGGGAAAATAAGACCTCCCCAGTCCCTATAGCAACTGATATTGCGGATAAACTCTCAAAACTTGAAATTTTAAAAGCAATAAAAATTGAGACAAAGGGTCCGTACATAAACTTCATTGCAGGGGAGGAATATCTTAAGGAGGCGCTCGTCTGTGCATGCCAGGAGGGATATGGAAACCTTGAAAAAAGAGGTATACGTGTTGTCCTTGAACACACAAGTGCTAATCCAAATGGTCCTCTTCACGTCGGCCATATCAGGAACACGATAATTGGGGACACTCTTGCCCGTGCATTCCGTAAAGCAGGGTTCCAGCTGGAAGTCCAGTACTATGTCAATAACATCGGCCGCCAGATAGCAATTGTAGTTTGGGGACTTGATAATCTCGATTTAATCCAGAATGAATCCGAAAAATCTGACCATTTCATAGCCCGTGTATATATTGAAGCTAATAAGAAGATCAATAACGATAACACAATAACCGGCCAGATTGACCACCTTATGCAGAAAGTTGAAGCAATTGAACCCGAGACAACAAAGAAGTTTTTCTACGCTGTAGGGATATGCCTAAGTGGCTTTGAAACAACTCTGCTAGAACTGAATGCAAAACACGATCGTTTTGTTAGTGAAAGCGACTTTATAAGAAACGGTGATACTGACCGTCTTATCGGGAAACTGAAGCGGCTTCCAGAGTGCCATATTGAGGACAGGATGTACCTTGACCTTTCAAATGAGGGTTTTCTCAAGGAATATGTTATTGTCAGGAGCGATGGTACCACAGTTTATGCTGCAAGGGACCTTGCATACCATATCTGGAAAGGCAGAAATTTTGACAGGGTAATTGATGTCCTGGGTGCAGACCACAAACTGATAGGTGGTCAGTTGATAGCAACACTCAAACTTATTGGTGAGAGAACTCCGGAGATAGTACATTTTGAATTTGTTTCACTTCCTGAAGGCTCGATGAGCACAAGGCAGGGTAAATTCATCTCTGCTGATGAACTTATTCTTGAAACACGGAAGCGTGCCAGGGAAGAGGTAAGGACCCGCAGGCCTGAACTTTCAACTGAAGAACAGGAGAGAATTGCACAGTCTGTCGCTCTCGCAGCTATTCGTTACGATATAGTGAAAGTTTCTCCAGAAAAGAATACTGTATTTAACTGGGAAGAAGCCCTTAATTTTGAAAGGCAGAGCGGTCCTTATATCCAGTACGCATTTGCCCGTGCCTCAAGTATACTTGAAAAAGCCGGTGATTTTTCACCTTTATACCAGGTTAAAGACCAGAGTGAAATTGCAGTTGTGAAACAGATAGCAAAATTCCCATATATTATTGAAAGGACGATTATTGAACTCAGACCTCATCTCATTGCATCCTATGCACGTGAACTTGCAGACCTGTTTAACTCATTTTACCATGACCTCCCTGTTTTAAAGGCAGCTGAAGAAGAGAAAAGGAGCAGGCTCACTATTGTAAAGGCAACTGCACAAACACTGAAAGAAACCCTTTCTGTAATGGGTATTGATGCGCTTAAAACGATGTGAAGGCTTAAAGAGGCAGGGTTACCAGTTTGTGAAGCCGGGTTCCTCTGCCGCCGTCAAACCGTGCCTGTGGTGTAAAAGGTCACTTACCGGTGGTGGCCAGTGCTATAAACATCAGTTCTACGGGATAGAGAGTCATCTCTGTGTCCAGATGACGCCGACACTTATGTGTAACCAGCGTTGTCTGTTCTGCTGGCGTTCATTCGAATATGAAGAGCCTGATACTTTTATTCTCCAGCCTCACGAGATAATCGAAGCACTTCCTGGGCTCCAGAAGAAAGCATTGTCAGGTTATAAAGTAAATCCACATGTGCCGGAAGAACGTTTTCTTGAAGCTTTAACGCCAAGGCACGTAGCAATATCACTCTCTGGCGAACCAACACTTTATCCCTGGCTTCCAGAGTTGATTGACAGATTAACAGAGAAGAATTATTCGACATTTCTTGTGAGTAACGGCACAAAGCCTGAAATGCTCAGGAGATGCCGTCCTACTCAACTTTACATCTCCCTTGATGCACCTGATAAAGAGACATATGAATCACTGTGCAGGCCTTCTTCCGATCTTTGGGCGAATGTACTTACTAGTATCAGTGAAATGAGCAGGCAAAGGTCTGCAGTCCGTATAACCATGGTAAAAGGTATCAATGATCACTCTCCTGAAAAATACGGTGCGATTCTTAAGGATTCCGGAGCTACTTTCATTGAGGTTAAAGGGTATATGTATCTTGGATATTCCCGCAAACGACTGGAAAGAGGTAATATGCCTGAACACACTGAGGTGCAGGAGTTTGCAAAATCAATTTCGGAATATTCTGACTATAAAATATTGGATGAGTCACCCCTGTCAAGGGTTATTTGTCTGGAGAGAGGAGTATGAGGTTTGATCCTGAAGAATTTAAACGTAAATCCCTTGAAAATTTTGATACTGCCTGGCACGAAGGGGAAAAAATTGTTGACCCCCCTCTTCTGAACGAGTCCTATCCCAGGACACGGTACCGATTGGCAAAAGTTCATCCGGTCTATGACACAATACAGCGCTTGAGAGAGACATATCTCGCACTCGGGTTTGACGAAGCATCAGTGCCTCTTCTGATTGAAGAACAGGAGGTCTACCGGCAGTTTGGCCCTGAAGCAATGGCAGTCCTTGACCGTGTATTCTATCTTGGAGGCCTTCCAAGACCCAACGTAGGTATTGGAAAAGAAGACCTTGATAAAATTGGTTCAATTACAGGAAAATCTATTTCAGAGGATGTCGGAGCGAAACTGCAGGAGACACTTCATAAGTACAAGAAAGGTTCAATAGATGGTGATGATCTTGTCCACGCCATCTCCCTCGTCCTGGAGATCGACGATGGTATTGTGGTCACTATACTTGAGAAAGTCTTTCCTGAGTTCCGGGAATTAACACCTGAATCATCACGTACAACCCTCAGGAGCCATATGACAAGCGGATGGTTCCTCTCTCTTGCAGAGATATGGGAAAGGTCCAGTCTTCCTTTACGTCTTTTTTCAGTCGACCGCTGTTTCAGGAGAGAGCAGGCGGAAGGCCCTACCCGCCTGATGAGTTATCATTCAGCATCTTGTGTCGTTGCAGGAGACGATATAACAAACGAGGAGGGAAAAGCAATTAGCGAGGGTTTACTATCCTCTTTCGGTTTTATATCCTTCAGGTTCAGCCCTGACGAAAAAAGGTCAAAATATTATGTCCCTGGTACTCAGACCGAAGTATATGCCCTTCATCCAACCATCGGATGGGTCGAAGTAGCGACATTTGGAATGTATTCACCAACTGCCCTCTCCCAATATGGAATTGGTATTCCTGTAATGAACCTTGGACTCGGTGTAGAACGCCTTGCAATGATATTATCAGGGAAAAAAGATGTAAGGGCCCTCTCCTATCCTCAGTTCTTCCCACAACAGTTTTCAGATGCCGAACTCGCAAGAGGGATACGCCTGACGGAATCACCTGGAAGCATAAATGGAAGATATATAGCTTCAGCCATTGTCTCGACTGCACTTTCAAATTCCGATTCTCCGGGACCCTGTGAATTTAAGGCCTGGTCCGGCAGACTGTTCAATTATAACGTCGAGGTCTCTGTCCTCGAAAGAGAGAGCGGGACAAAATTGCTCGGGCCTGCCTGCGAAAATGCAATATTTTTTTATGAAGGTGCACTTCTTGGAGTCCCGGACAATGATAAATGGGCTCATGTAAGAAAAGAGGGGGCTTTCACAGGATTCAGGTTTATTGATGCAGTTGCACAGGGTATTGCAGCAAAAATTGAACTCGCTGCAAGATGTGGAGAGGGATGCACAGTTCAGGTAAAAATGGCAAAGTCGCCAGGTGATATAAACATAACTCTATCACCCTATGTACGCAGGTATATAACAGACAATCATAAAAAAACGGATTTACGCGGACCAGTATTCCTTACAGTTCAGTCAGTTGCCGGTTCAGGGGAGTAACGGCCGGGGGCAGGTAGTTCATTACGATAAGTTCATTTATCGCACCCCTGAGAGAACCGTTTGAATTTATAGCTCTCTTTGCAGGGACACGTTCTATCAAATACCCTTCATACAGATCATCAAAAAACGTATCCTCAGGATCTTCATTTTTTGGATCTGAATTTGACAACATAACTTTTGCTCCCTTTTTATCAAGCTTTTTAAACAATTCTGCAAGTCTTAACTGGTCTCTTTCATAAAACCCGTCTTTAGCGTAAGACGCGAAGAATGCAGATTTGTTAAGCGGCCTGTATGGAGGGTCGAAGTAAACAAATGTATTTTCATCAGCATACATCTCACAGAGAGAGAAATCCCCGAGCCTTACTATTGTGTCTGAAAGAGTAACTGAAACCCGCATGAGGTTCGTTTCATTACAAATTAGCGGGTTTTTATATCTCCCAAACGGGACATTGAATTCACCTTTTGAGTTTACCCGATAGAGTCCATTGAAACAGGTTTTATTGAGGAATATTAACTGCGAGGCCCGATGAATCCAGTCTGAACTGAAAGTCGTATAATTTAACCCGCATTTTTCTTTATTAAATTCATCCCTGATTTCGTAATATCTTTTTTCACGCTCGCCTTCATCACCTTTAAGGTAACCTCCTTCCAGTTGTTTTAATTCATTTACAAGTAGTTCACAATTATTTTTGATGACGTTATAGGTAATTACGAGATCTTCATTTATATCCCAGAGATAGTTGAATTGAGTCCGATTATTAAGTGCTATGTGGAAAAAAACTGCTCCACCTCCAATGAAAGGCTCAATGTAAGTAGTGATGCCACCTTTTTTTAATTCGAGGGGGAAACGTATTTCAAATGCCTGCAGTAATTGAGACTTGCCTCCAGCCCATTTTAAAAACGGTACTGCATTCGATGATGAACCTTTATGCCTTGCCATTTTAACTGATCTCCATGCATTTTGCTTTTATCACATCACTATACCTGGCGAGAAATGCACCAATTATTGAGGTGGTAATTACAACGACCGCTATCATGGTTGACACGGCCGCAGAACCAAAAATTGTTGCAAGGGCTATCGAGAATTCTCCTCTTCCTATGGTATTTACACCAATTTCAATTCCGGACATAATTCTACCATGAATTCGTAGTCCAATAATTAGACCAGATATAAATTTGCTCGCCAAAGCAAGAACACTTATAACAACTGCGGCTATAATTGAGATCCCACCAGACAGGTCTACCGAAATTCCAAAAAATACAAAGAATATTACTAAAAAAACGTCTTTAAATGGTTTTGCATGGACTTCAAATGCTGTTGCATTCGATGCTGCAAGTGCTGCACCAAATGCTATTACCATCAGTGTATCAGGCACCCCGATTGATTGTGAAAAGAATGCTATCGCAAGCACTGCTGAGAAAGTAAAGAGAACCGGAAGGTCATCGTCCCTTTTCAGTATCCCTTTTATTATTCCTTTTCCATATTTGCCTATTATTGCAAAGAACAGGAACATTAGAATAACTTTCAAAAAGAGAAATAATGGATTTGAATCACCTCTTGCGAGAAATGCGAGTGCGATGATTAGGACAAGGTCTTCAAAGACCATCATCCAGACAATGGTCTCACTCTCATGCATCATGAGCTTCCTGTTCTCTATTAACGAAGTAAGCGTCATAGCAGTGCTGGAAACAAAAAATGCAACTCCTACAACAAGAGACTCTGTGAGAGTAAAACCAAAGATATAGGCTGCGATAAATCCGATAAAAAGATTTACATTCAGGTCAATTAACCCGCTTCGAAGAAATTGAGTCCTGTTCTCAATGATTCGCGAAGGGTTTAATTCAAGTCCCATAAAGAATAGAAGGAAAATAAGTCCTAAATCGGTAAAGAATTGTGAAGTAGAATCGGCCGAGACCAGATTCAGTCCGCTTTTACCAAGAGCTATTCCTGCAATGATGTAGAAAGGAATCGAAGGGACTCCTAAGTACTTTGTAACACAGGCGAGTACAAGGCAAACAAGAAGAGCGAGGACTATCCCTTCCATTACTCACCTATAAACTCACGTTCGAATGAACGGAGCTGGTCGGTTTCACCGATAACCAGGGCAACATCCCCGGACTCGAACAGAAAAGATGGCGGGGGATTTATAACATTTCTTTGCTTACGCGATATAGCAATTATTGTCACACCTGTTTTAGCCCTAATCCTCGTCTCTTCCAGTGAATGGCCAACAAGATTTTTTGGAATTATATAGGTCTGCATACTTATGCGAAGGTCAGAGAGGGCAGAGAATGCTATCTCAACACTTTCCTGGTCTACATCCATTACTGCGCCAGTTAGAATGCTTCCGAGCCTCCTCGCTTCACTCATTGAGAGTTCGGCCACACACTGGGCCTGACATTCCTTTGGCAGGGTGTAGACCTGGATATTGCCGGTTTTCATAAAAAAAACGGCAATTGTGTCACCTTTATCCGTCTTCAGTTCGTATTTAGTTCCAATGCCCGGGAGGCTCACTGAACGCAGGACCATACCATATCTGATTGGAGAGTGAGCACATATAAATTCCGGGAAATTCATAAAGGGATTATTTTTGGAAAAAAAGAATGACCCGACGGGTACCGGTTGTCGGGGAGTTTAAGTTCCGGTCTCCTCAGATCATGGTTTTTTGCGGAAGGGGTGTTCCGGAGGTCATGAAAAGAGAGTTGCTCCCTTCATAAACCTCTATATACATTCATGGGAGTTTTACCAATAAACGCAACCTGTGTGGTGCGAAAGTGGCGAGACTACCTCTTCTCCAGTATAATAAGAGGGAGTTCCTGTTTCTCACCTTCGATTACTGTAATATTGGCCGAGTAATCCTTATAGTACGGATAGGTGACAGAGAGTGTATGCACTCCACCGGCGAGACCGGTTATTGTGTGAGGTGACAACCCATAGTAAGCACTATCAATTGTCAGGTTAGCGCCCTGTGGTGATGTATTCACGGTTAAGCTACCTGATGTATTATTGGCTGTAGTTGTTGGTGAGGGTAAAACGGTTGGTGTTTCGGTAGGAGACTCCGGCTGAAGCCTGGCATCCTTAATATCGGTTGTCTGTCCCTGATTTATTCGGATAGTCCGTTTGTAATCTTTATAGAAAGGATAAACAAGAAGCAGTTCATGCTCACCCATCGGGATTCCGCTAATAAACCGGTCGGTTTTATCCCGATAAACGCCGTCAATAAATATTGATGCCCCTGTTGGGTTTGAAGAGACCCTTAATGATCCGGAAGGCAATGATTTAAAGAAAGCTCGTATTGTATGGTCACTTTCTACGTTTGGAAATGTATAGGTACCTGATTTTCCAGCTGATTTCCCGTCCACCAGAAGATCTGAAACAGCGTATCCCCATTGAGGTGAAATGGTGAATAGAATGTCCTCGCTGCAATTCACAAAAACATCCCCTGATGGAGAAATAAAGCCGTTATCTCCAGCTGATGCTGTAATTTTAAATACTTTTCTTGAAAAATCAGCCGTTATCGTATGGTTCGCTGAGATATTGTAGAATGTATAATTTTGTGCAACCCCTTGTGAAATATCGTCAACTGTTATGGATTTAATAGTAAAACAATCATCAGGTGTTATATTAAATGTCAGGTTCTGTCCGGGTTTTGCATTAGTATACCCGCCAGGTATTATCTCCCCTCCAACACCAGATGTTGCATTGATATAATAGTCCTCCGGCAATTTCATGACATTTATATAATCTTTTTGTTCGATGGAGTTTGATCCTGCCTTGTTTATTACTGTAAGGTTTACGCTGAATAAACCATCCTGCATGTATGTATGAACCGGATTTTTCTCACTGCTATTCTGCCCATCTCCGAATTCCCAGAACCAGGAGTCTGGAGAATTAATTGATGCATCTGTAAATTTCACTGTCAGTGGACTGTATCCCCCGGTAATATTTGCAGTGAACCCGGCAACAGGTGGAACAAGGGTAGAGGTGACATTGATCATATCTCTTGCTACATAGCTGTTGGTACCTGCCTGGTTTGATACAGAAAGAGTAACACTATAAAGGCCGGCATTTGTAAAGTTATACTGAGGGTTCTGTTCGGTCGAACTCCCACCATCTCCAAAAAGCCAAAGCCACATTTTTGGATTATTTGTTGATTCATCAGTAAACTGAACACTCAATGGAGCTGTACCATTGAAAACATTTGCAGTGAATATCGAGACAGGCGGAAGAGGAGAACCGGTCACGTTGATATAACCTGGATTCGTTGTTCTATTTGAGCCTCCGGGCCCTGAAACAGTGAGACTGACATTGAAGAGTCCGGTCCTCTGATATATGTAAACCGGATTCTTTAATGGGGATGTTATACCATCTCCAAACTCCCAGAACCAGCTGTTAATTTCACCTGTCGAATTGTCAGTAAACTGGACCGAAAGGGGGGCTATTCCTGTTGTTATGTTGGCAAAAAATCCTGCTGTCGGCGGGATTCCTGCAGGGCTTGGACTGATATAATTGGCCCTTGAAAAGTTTCCTGACCCTGCATGGTTAGAAGCAGACAAATTGACAGTGAAGTTACCTACATTAGTATAGATATGAACAGGGTTTTGTTCAAGAGACGATTTACCGTCACCAAATGACCATAGCCAGCTCGTAGGTATGCCGGTTGAACTGTCGTTGAACTGGACTGCTAATGGGATGTTACCAGAGGTGACATTTCCAAAGAATGAGACAGAAGGGGGCGTATCAGGATTAATTACACTTATATAATCTGATAAAATGGTCTTGTTGCTTCCTCCCCCATTAATCGCTGTAAGTCCTACACTGAAGTTACCTGCGTTATTATATAGATGGACTGGATCCCTCTCTGTTCCGTTTGTTCCATCTCCAAACTCCCAGAACCATTCATTCGGGCTTCCAATGGATGTATCAATAAAGCGGACATTAAGCGGGGATGTCCCAGAAGTGACATTTGAGGTAAATGCTGCCACCGGAGGGGAGATAGCCGTGGTAATATTGATAAGAGAATTAAATGCTGTCGAATTTGATCCTGCAGAATTTGATACGAGAAGACTGACATTAAAAAGTCCGGTCTCAATATAGGTGTGTGGGGGGCTCATTAATTGAGAAGTCGAATTGTCTCCAAAGTCCCATTTCCATGAATCCGGACTGTTTGTTGACTTATCAGTAAATAGGACAGTTAAAGGTACTGATCCGCTAGTGGTATTAACACTGAAACCGGCCACAGGCGGATAGATGGCACTCGTCGCATTTATGAGTCCGCTCTGGGAAATTGTATTGTTTCCTGCAGAATTTGAAGCAGTAAGGTTTACAGTATAAAGACCATTATTCATATAGATATGGTCCGGATTTTCTTGTATTGATGTTGTCCCGTCACCAAAATCCCAGTTCCATTGGGAAGGAGTATTCTCTGAAAGATCAGTGAAGTGAACATATAATGGTGCGACCCCATACGTTGCATTAGCAGTAAATCGGGGATTTGGAGGGAATAACGCCCTTGTAACGTTGATATAATCCTTTCTTGAAGTAGTATTCGTACCATTTACGCTGGTGACAGTAAGATTTACGGTATAGAGACCGGCAGAATAATAGGTATATGTTGGGCTTGAAAGATTTGATGTCGAGCCAAGATCACCAAAATCCCAAAACCATGAACCTGGTGACCCTGTTGACTGGTCACTGAATAATACAGTCAATGGAGCATTGCCAGATGTTACATTTGCATAAAATCCTGCCATAGGTGATGTGTCTTCTGCAGAAACAATCATCATGAGCATACTGGCAAGTAGTACAATTCCAAAAAATTTTTCAAAGCATAAACAATGTGATGAACGCATTCTCTCCATCTCGTTCCCCTCTGCTTCTTCTCAAAGAAAAAACTGATATTAGTTATATCGAAGTAATATTATAAACGTTTCTCATATACAAAGAAAAGGTTTTTGTTTTTCTTAAATATTAGTTAAAATCGTTATTAATATGGCAACAACCCAGGGGATTATGAGATTATCATCGACCGGGCTCAATAACTCAGAAATTCCTGCAATAAACGCTATAACAAGGGCTAAAATTGGCGAAATGAAAATTGCAAGAGATATGGTGGCAATAATAAAACCCCCTAAAAATCCCTCAAGTGATTTATTGTTATAGATTTTGTGTGTACCATAACGGATGCCTACTATTGTTGCAAAACAATCGAGTATTGCAAGTACTCCGACAGAGATTGCAGCGATTAAAGAGGAAAAAATAACAAGAATACACAATGAGGTACATACAAAAAAGAGAGCCCCTTTACCTGGAAACGCCCCATCACGTTCCATTGTTAGGATAAGTTCATAGATAACAGGTATCCGGTATTCCTTAATACAAAGGTCAATAAGGATTAGCCCGACTGAAAGAGATACTGCTATAATTGCCAGTGCTTCATTTTTTGGGAAAATTCCGATAACTCCAGCAATTAGTAAACCAAAAAGAAGGTGAGAAATTTTTCGGAGATACTCATTCATTTCGTGCCCTCCTGCTATTTATAAAACAAACTAATATAAATATTCGATTCGGGACCACATGGTTAAGGACGACAAAAAATTAAGGGTTTAGGAATTAAGTCATTTAAGTGGTACGTAATCATCGTAAACTTTTATTTTACCGACTGTCGGTGCGGTTACCCAGATTTCAACTCTGTTTTTGTCCGAATTTGTAGCATTGAAAACTATCTGCTGACCACCATGTAATGGCTGGAACATTGAACCCTGCTCGACTGAGCCATCCGTCCGGAATATTGTTGAATCCACCTGTGAATCAAGTGCTAGTCCGTTGCCACCCCTTAGGTTCACACCAATCTTTGGATTTACCGTATTTCCATTTCCCTGAACCTGGAAAGTAAGGCTGTACTGGTCTGGAAGAGTTTGTGTAGGACCTGGTGTCGCTAGTGTTGAACTCGCAAGAAAAGGAGCCTGTACATCAGAAGAATGAGTCTGATTTTGAACCGGAGTTGTAATTCCTACACTTGGAGTTACGATGTTTTGAGGGGGTTGTTGGGGTTGTGTACATCCCGCAGTGAGAAGAATTGCGATCACCGCAATCGCAATTAATCCGTATATTTTCTTAATCATAGGATGGATATTGGGTCGAGTATTAATATAAGCTTTTTGGACTTTTTACATGGTAAGGTACTTTTAGACCAAAAAAATTACTCAAAGATTACTGGAACTAACAATAATACATTATGTAACTTTTCGCTGGGTGAAAAGCACTCTTTCAATAACAGAAGGGCTTTTTCCAATTGTATTATTAAAGACTTTAGCAAGGTCAGGATTCGCTTCCAGTGACATCACTGAGTTGTTTTTCGGACTGTCATCATTTTGCCACTCACCATTCCACCATGAAAATCCAATGACATTTGACCACTGGCTTTTAAGAATATTAGTTAATGCTTCTTCTGCCCAAAGTGACTGGTCTTTACCAGGGTAACCTTGAGTAACTCCAAATTCTGCAATGATTATCGGTTTTTTGGGGCTCATTTTCATAAGTCTAGGATAAACTTTATCCATCAGAACCTGGATAATAATTTTCCATACGATTCCAGGATAAACTGGGGTTATCAGAATCATCAATATGAAATACCCAGATTATATTATTCGCTCCCTCTTCTCGTGAAATATTAATTATCCTCCTGTATGCCTGTACAAACTTCACGGCCCCTTCAATCTCACCGTTCCACTTTGCATTCCATGGAAACCATTCATTGGAAAAGTACACCCATGCAACCTTTTTTCCGGAAAGTGAGATGTAGGAGTTGATATTTTCGATAGTAACATTTCCTTCGTTTCCTTTCGTATTCGGGTGAGTTCCGTGATAATATTTTCCTTTTGGCGGGTTTGCTACAAACTGGACTGATTGTTTTTCTTCTATTTCGGGGAACTGTATAATTTCCTTTAATGTTGTGAACAAAGGAGAAGATGAACTGTTAATTATAAAATCAGAGGAGAGAACCGGGATTGATACTAGCGAGATAATTGAAAACAAGAACAGAACGGCGACACAAGGCATGAACAATTTCATGATTCTTTATTATGAATTATGGTAAGAGATTGCTGAAATTTTACAAATAAAAAAAGAGAATTATAATTAATTATACGCCTGCTGATTCATAGACCATTGTCTGGTATCGGTTAATAAAGAGCATAACCGGTATCGTGAGGAGTACGGTAATAACCCAGCCTATGAATGGAATCAGGAAGAATATCCCAAGTATGACTTCAAGAATAAACCATACGATTATCCAGACAATAAGAGCAAGAATATAGCTCCCCCATCCAATCTTACCAATTGTTGCGAGGATTGCACTGAAGTTAAAGGCCTCACTCCATTTTTCAAACCTTGCAAGGCGGACCATCCCTATAATCATAAAGATGCCGAATATTATCGCAAGTATTACAAAAATAATTGCTCCCGCAATCATTTGTGTAACCATACCCAGGATCATCTGCATGCTGTCCATCATTAAGGCAGGGTTACTCGTTACTTTCATAATTAAACTTATGAGGGGGACCAAAAAAGCTGCAGTAAGTACAAGTATTGGGATCAACATGTACAAAAACACTGTAATCAGCAGTTTAAGACCATCAACAAACATTTTTCCCCAGTTTGATATTTCGGGAGCTGGTTTTTTTCCACGGTATATCTCCATTATATACCCTGCAATGAGTATCGCTCCTATTATCGAAAGGATCTCAAGAACCCATTTTACCGGTTCCAATCCCTTTGGAACAAACTCGACTAAAAATGTGGGAACAAGCATTATCGCAAGAGTAATCCAGAGTGCCCACCTGTTCCAAACACCTTCCTTTGCATAAGCAAAGGATTCACCAACAATGTTTCCTATGTGCATTAAGCTCACCTGACATTCTATTTCTCACTTGCAACTAATAAAGCTATTGAAATGTTTTCTGGTTTTCTTCAGGACTTATTCCTTTTTTTTTGAGTGAGAAATAATGACTGAATACCGCCAAAAAAAGAGAAATTTCTGATTTTAACTTTTCTGCATTGTGATAATAAACGGAGTTACAACAGAGGGCGATACAGAGACTGAACCGTAATAATCAATGTAACCAGGGAAGGTTGCCTTAATCTGATGCGAACCGGATGAAACGTCATTTAAGAGGAGAGGTGCTATCCCCTTATAAGCATCATCGAGATAGATAATAGCACCAAGTGGATAGGACGTCACCTGTAGCATCCCGGGTGGACCTTGTGTCTGGGTGGGTGTTGGAGTTCCTGGTGTAGGTGTGCCAGGTATCAGGTATGCAACCGGGACAGTGACTGTTGCTCCCGCTAATACATCAACTGTTGTTTTATAATCTGCATAGAACGGGTATTTAAGGACTATTTCATGTTTGCCGGATGGAACACCTGTAATAAACCTGTCTGTTGTATCTCGGTATACTCCGTCAATATAGATTGAGGCACCGGTCGGAATTGACGATATCCGAATCGAACCTACAGGGACAAGGTTAAAAAATGACTTAATAGTGTGATCCTGGGTGATTCCTTTGAAGGTGTAACTTTGAACGGCCCCTATAGAGCTTCCGTCAACGAGGACGTCCTGTATGACATATCCCCATTCAGGGGTAAATGTAAATGTCCTGTCCTCACCGCAACCGGCCTGCACCACTCCTGAGGGTGTTATAGTACCATGATCACCTGTAGATGCAGTTATATTGAAGATACGCTTCTCAAATTTCACAATGATTGAATGAGGACCCGTTATTGTTGAGAAAGTGTAATTGTTGATCTTTCCCATTGATGTATTATCAACGAGAACATCAGCTATTGAATAGCATTGTTCTGGTGTAAATGTGAAGGTCTGGTTCATCCCACAATTTACAGATACCGGGCCTGAAGGTGATATTGCTCCACCTGTTCCTGCTGTAGCATTGATAACAAACAATTTTGTATTGAATGTAGCAATAATTGAATGCGGGCCTGTAACATTCGTGAAAGTGTAATTTGTCACTTTTCCTACAGATTTACTATCTACTAAAACATCCAGTATATCACTGCAGCTGAAAGGAGTTATCGTGAATAACTGACTTGAATTGCAATTGACATACACAGGACCGGATGGCGTTATTGACCCGCCCGTAAGTGCTGTCGCACTTATCAGATATTGTAATAGCCTGAATGAGACCTGAATTGAATGGTTCGAGGTAACATTCGTAAAGCTGTATGAATTAATTCTTCCAACAGAATTTCCATCTACAGTAACATCCTGAATCTCATAACATGTCTGTGGATTAAAGACGAATGTCTGGGAGTTACCTGATTTTACAGAAACAACGCCTGAGGGACTTATCGAACCCCCCTGTGTTGAGGAGGCAAAAATAGTATAAGTGGTGACTGGAGCGGTAGAATTGATATATGCATTCTTTTGTGTTGAATTAATGCCGACGCTGTTTGCTGCAGTCAATCTGACATTATAAACCCCGGATTTCGTGTATAGGTAATCAGGGTTCTGCAGGTTTGATGTTCCGCCATCACCAAATTCCCATACCCACATGGTGGGTGTGTTCTTTGAAAAGTCTGTGAATTTTATTGGAAGAGGTATGTTTCCTGATGTCTGGTTCGCTCCAAAGTCTGCAACAGGTGCTATGGTACGGTCACTTACTGTAATATATCCGGTTTTAAGAGCGGAGTTACTCCCGAATGAATTAATAGCCGTTAATTTAACCGGATATATCCCGGATCGCGAATACAGGTACTCTGGGTTCTGTAGCGATGATGTCGCCCCGGTTCCGAATTCCCAGAGCCACTGGGTCGGATTATTACTCGACTGATCGGTGAATTTCAACGCTAATGGGACATAACCTGTCGTCGTATTAGCAACAAACTGAGCAACCGGGGCAGGGGGACTGGTATTCACATTAATATAACTGCTTTTTAATGCAACACTACTGCCTGCAGAGTTCGTCGCTGTCAATCTGACTGAATATAATCCTTGTGTACTATAGACATATTCTGGGTTCTGTAGCGGTGATGTCGCCCCGGTTCCAAATTCCCAGAGCCACTGGGTCGGATTATTACTCGACTGGTCAGTAAATTTCACCGATAATGGAGCGTAACCAATCGTCTGGTTTGCTGTGAATGCTGCAACAGGTGCAGGGGGACTTGCACTAACATTGATATAACTGCTTTTTAATGCAACACTACTGCCTGCAGAATTGTTTGCAGTTAATCTGACTGAATATAATCCTTGTGTAGTGTAGACGTATTCTGGGTTCTGTAGCGATGATGTTGCCCCTGTACCAAATTCCCAGAGCCATTGGGTCGGGCTCCCACTGGACTGATCTGTGAATTTTACTATTAGTGGTGTGTAACCACTTGTCTTATTTGCCGTAAATCCAGCAACAGGTACCGGGGGACTTGTTGTAACGTTAATATAACTGTTTTTTGTTGTAGTATTACTACCAGCAGTGTTGGATGCGGTCAGTTTTACTGTGTATATGCCTGTTTTTGTATAAATATAATCAGGGTTCTTTACTGGCGAGGTCCCTCCGTCACCAAAGTCCCAGGACCACATGGTTGGAGTATTTGTCGACAGGTCCGTGAACTTCACCGGGAGCGGTGAAACACCTACAGTATTATTTACACTAAAATCAGCAACTGGTGCTACAGGGGGATTTGTAACAGTGATAAGGTTTGCCTTCAGGGTCGTATTACTCCCGCCACTATTGTATGCAGTAAGTGTAACATTGTAAACCCCGGCTTTCGTATAGACATAATCAGGGTTCATAACTGTAGAGGTTCCGCTGTCCCCAAAATTCCAGAGCCAGGAGGAGGGAAGGTTATTTGACTTGTCGGTAAATTTTATCGTAAGTGGGGCATAACCAGCAGTGTTATTGACCGTAAAATCCGCTATCGGTACCGGTTGCTGGCTTACATTGATATATGCATTTTTAGTTGCAGTGCCACTGCCCCCGGCATTAGTTGCGGTCAGTCGGACTGTAAACTGACCTGATCGTGTATATACATAGACCGGGTTCTGTTCTGATGAAGTACCATTATCACCAAAGTCCCAGGACCAAACCGTAGGGTTCTTCTGGGACAGATCTGTGAACTTCACCGATAGTGGATAATAACCACTTGTGATATTAACATTGAAATCAACAACAGGCGGTGATATATCGACTACATTAATATAATTATACCTGATTAACTGGTTGCTTCCCGCAGAATTTGAGGCGGATAATGTCACCGAATAAATACCTGACGTTGCATAGGTATGCAGAGGATTACGTTCTGAAGAGGTGCTCCCGTCTCCAAAACTCCAGAGCCATGTTGTCGGGTTCTGAAGTGAGAGGTCGCTAAACTGAACAACAAGTGGTTTTCCACCAGAGGTAACATTGGCGGTGAAGTTAACAAGCGGTTTTAAATTCCCGCTATCTACCTGGATGTAATTTTGTTTTGTGACGGAATTGCTTCCTACACTGTTTGACACTCCCAGGGAAACTGAATACGAACCGCTCTGGGTATAAGTATGAGATGGGCTCTTTAGCGATGAAGTACCATTATCGCCAAAATTCCAGAGCCACGAAGTTGCCGGCCCACTTGATTGATCAATAAACTGTACTGTGAGTGGCATCGTACCCTGCCGGATATTGGCTGCAAAATCGGCAACAGGCTGAACCGGAGGTTGTGAGGTAACAGTGATATAGGCATTTTTTGAGAGAGTATAACTTCCGGCGTTGTTAGATGCCCTTAGAGTTACTGTATATTGACCCGCAGTACTGTAGGAATGCTGAGGATTCTGTTCATTTGAGGTCACACCGTCTCCAAAAGTCCAGGACCAAGCGTTTGGATTGTTTGTTGAGGCATCAAGAAACTGCACGATAAGTGGTGCGGGTCCACTCACAGGATAAGCAGTGAAATCAACAACTGGTGGAGGAACTGGTGAATTAATCACAATATAATCTTTTTTAAGAATTGAATTGCTACCAGCCTGGTTTGAGACTCCAAGGGAGACCGTGTAGATACCCTCTGATGAGAAGATATGGACAGGATTTTTCAGGTTTGATGTTGTTCCGTCTCCGAAGTTCCAGACATATGAAGATGGATTGTTTTTTGACCGATCATAGAACTGCACTGTAGTAGGCATTGTCCCTGAAGTAATGTTAGCTTTAAAATCAGCAACTGGCGGCGGTAATGGTGCATTTGTTACATTTATGTAATTGGCTATAGTTGCAGAATTGCTGCCGGCTGCATTAGACACTGTGAGATACACAGTATAAAGGCCTTCATCCTGATACACATGGACTGGATTTGGTACATCAAAAGCCATCTCCATGTCACCAAAGTTCCATATATACGAACCTGGGTTATTGAGAGACTGGTCATTAAACTGGACTGCGAGCGGTGGTGATCCAAATGTTGTATTTGATGTAAACTGAGCAACTGGCGGAACATCTCCGTTTGCAGAGGCGAAACTCACGATAAAAAAAGAAGCCATGAGTATTGCTATCCAGACGATACATCCAAGGGAGGTTATTCTCCCACATATTGCCATATTTTTTTCCCCCATCTTTTTTTTCAGAGACAGAACGAGTAAATTAGTGTTTTCTACTTTTGTCCCTGATATACTTTATCATGAGAATTATCTTCCAGAAAAGACTGATAGTATTTTCAATAAAAACGAAAGCTGAATTGGACTTTTTCTGGTTAAAAAAAATAAAAAAATGCGTAAAAGCGCACCCCATTATTTTATTACTTTGTTATTTTAATAATTTTTTAAAAAAATATCACTGTTTTTCGAGAATTATCTCTGGTAAAACTGTCAGTTCTCCTGCATCCAGAACAAAACTTCCTGTCCAGTCCTTGCAGAATGGATAGGAAATCCGCAGGGAGTGTGTCCCAGGTAATATTCCCGTAACCATCCGCGGTGTGTTGCCCTTGAATGTCCCGTCTATAAATATAATTGCTCCTCTTGGATCTGATTCAAGCCTGACAGAACCAGAAACTGCACCAGGAGCCATTGTTTGTGAGGGAGTGAGTGTTGGAACCACTGTTGTCACAGTTAATGTTGGTGTGACTGTGGGGGTATAAGTGGGAGCAATAGTCGGTGATGGTATGGAAGTAGAGGTTGTAGTAGGTGATGATGTAGAAGTTGCTGTAGGGGTCGTGATAGATGTTGTTGTGGGAGTCGAGGTGGACGTTGATGTAAATGTGGGTGTGGGAGTATTAGTGGGTGTTGATGTGAATGTTGGTGTAGGACTCGTTGTATAAGTTGGAATGACTGTTGTTGTTTGAGTACTGGTTATTGTGGGTGTTACCGTTGCTGTCTGGGTTAGTGTTACTGTCGGTGAAACAGTAACTGTATAGGTTGGAGTAGGGGTTGAGGTAATCGTAGGGGTCTCGCCTGAAAAAACAGGATTGAGGACATAAAACAGATGGTTAGGGCTCCCAGTGGCATCCGTTCCACTATAATCCATGTTCATATCAAGTCTGTAAACACCCCGTGTGCGAAGCTGTGTCGTTCCCCAGCTGTTAAGTACTAGCCAGTAACTGTTGGAAGCGTCAAGGTCATTATATCCAACTATCAAAACTCCATGGCCACCACCACCGCTACTGGAACTGTATGGAATCTCATTAAACCGATCAGGGTTCCAGAGTGTCGTTTCAGGTTGTGAATTCCAGAATGAATTAAATTCGGTCCATGATGACTTATCAGGGAGATAAAAAGCATAGTATACCGCCTTATTTTGTTCAATCTGCGCTTTCATATTGTTGATTGCGGTATCTTTAGCCACACCAAAAGTGCTAAGACTATTACTTGAAATTCCAGTTAAAGGGTAATTCGGAGATGTCTCAATATATTGTGATAACATGGTTGTGCCTCCTCCACAGTTTCCTAAAGGGCATGCACCCGCATCAGAAAAGGAAGCGTTCCTGTTTGCCCATGGTATCGCCTTACCAAAACCTGAAGTTGAGTAGAAAGTCGTGAATTTATTTATATTTCCACCTTCACATGACCAGCCCGGAGATTTTCCATTGTTGTAATTCGAATCAAAATACTGAATAGAGAGTCTTTCATGCACTCCATTGCTGATGGAATGCGCAACTTCCATCGCACCAGTAGATGCCCACACCCAGCAGTTTCCACAATTGCCCTGGTTTCGTTCCGAAGGTATATATGGAACCTGGGAAAGCAGGTCTTTGGACCCAGATCTAATATCTATTTTAACATCCGGAGCTTTTGGAGCTTCAAGATACTGAAATACATCTTCATGTTTCTCTTCTTTTGAAATGTGCATGATTCCATGTTCCGCATCTATCTCATTCACCAGTGTAGGCGTGAACGATAGAGTTGGTTGTGTTACGTCAGTAGCAAACGACCCGGTACCGTTATTAATATCTGCACTGACAGTACAGGCAAAATTAACTAGAATAAAAAGGATGAAAAAGATTATAGGTAAAATCCTTAAGTAAACTGTATTATTCAATATTTAACCCCCTGTTTCTGAATTAAACCGAGTTCACTTAAAACTAAAATCTGCGAAAACGGTATTTGTTAATTATCGGAAAAGAAGTTAAAAGTTTGGTTTCTCTATTCCGGTCACCTTAAAAAAAATGAAACTCCTGTTTAGGGTAATATACCCACTCCCCCAGGTAAAAGTGGATGAACTGAATTATATGGCATAGAGAAATTGAGGGTGCTTACAATTTTAGTCGGAGTTGGTGTCGGTTTTATCGGAGTGGGATTACCCTTTCCATGATACGCAGTGGGGGTATAATTGGCAGGGAGGGTCACATAAACAAGAGTTGTGGGGTTTTCCAGAATTGTTGGCAAATCTCTTATTATACTTAAATTTACGGGAGCTTTTATCAGAGGTGTTACAACCAGTTTTGTTATTTGTGTTGAAATCGGCTTAAGATCCGGAGTCCAGTTCACTTTTATAACCGGTGTGGACTTTATTATTTGTAAGTTAACTCCACGTGAGGGGTTTATCGGAGTGGGGTTCAATGAAGAAACTGACTCTGCGCCTGCGGTTATGAAGGGGGAAAGAAGAAAAATCCCACAAATAAGGATTACAAATACTGGAAAAATTCGGTAGAACATATATTTCACTTGTTTATTTCGTTGTAGATATTATTAAAATTAAGTCATATTGCAATAACTTTATCGCAAATCCTCAGGCACCATGGGCCCGCTGAGATTCGAACTCAGGACCTCCGCCGTGTGAAGGCGACGTCATAGCCGGCTAGACCACGAGCCCTATGCATCGATCGGGGATCGAACCCGAGCAGTTGGCTTGGAAGGCCAAAGTCATACCACTAGACCATCGATGCTCTGTGCCTCTATTATTAATCTATTAACCTGATTAAGGTTTTGTGTCATTGGTCAGATCTGACCTCGCGGTACAGACCTTTAGGGACCCTAATCTCAAACCTTACTCCATCTCCGGGGATTCCTGTTTCAGACATCGATAATCCGGTTATTGAGAGGATCTCACGTGAGAGGAAAAGACCAAAAGCTGCATTCTTGCCATAACCCTTTAAAAAAATCTTTTCCTTCTCCTTATCAGGTATGCCAGGCCCGTCATCTTCATATAAAACAACAAGCGAATCACCTTCATTTTTAAGATTAATCCTGATGATCTTTAGACCTTCTGCGTATTTTAGTGAATTATCAAACAAATTTGAAAATATTTTCTCAAGGAGAAAGTCCGCAAAGATCTCAATCTCCAGGTCCCCAATTTCCAGTGTTACATCATTCAATTTTATATTCCTGCACACTTGTTTTATTAAAGACGAGATCTTAACCCAGAGGGGTTCCCTTACACCTATATCCTGGTAATCTTTTGTAAATTCAATCTGTCTTTGAATTGTCGTTGTAATTAATTCCTCCCTCTCAATAAAGTTTAAAACCTTTGTATCTTTCACGTATCCCTTTGAAATTTCAAGATATCCAAGAAGAGCGGTAATCTGGTTAAGTATGTCATGCCGGGTAATACTTGAAAGGATATTTAGTTTGGTGTTCGCTTTGGATAAAGCCTCATGAAACAATTTCCTTTCTCTCTTGTATTTTATATGCTCGAGAGCGTAGGAGATACTCTTCCCTATATTTTCGAGAAGATCTATAACACTCCCTTCAAAAAAACCAGGTCGCTCTGAATATAAATTGAAGGTCCCGATAAACCGTTTCTGGCAACTGAAGGGAACAGATGCTTTAGACCTGTACCCTCTTTGAATAGCTTTTTCCCTCAATTCTGATATTAATAATTCACTTCCAATATCATTATTCACAGCACAATGGCCTTCAAGTATTTCAGTTCCAGTGGGAGAGAAAAATCCTTCATCTCCTTCAATATCAATCCTTATACGCTCAATATACCCTTCTTCCTTTCCTGCATGAGTTACAGACGTTATCGCACCGAATGCAGAGTCCACAAGGCCGACCCAGGCCATTGAGAAACCTCCTTTCTCAATAGCAACCTTACATAGTTCACTGTAGAGCGCTTTTGGTTCGGATATCTGAATTATTTTTCGGTTAATCTCAGATAAAACAGCGTATAATTGATTTATGTGAACAAGTTGGTTTTCTGCCCTTTTTTTATCAAAAACCTTCTTCACCATGTTCGAAAGTTCGTGAAAACGGACTTCCATGTCCCCGCCTTTCTGAAGGTAGAACTGCGCACCGGCATTCAGGGCTTCAATTGCAACGGACTCATGTCCTCTTCCGGTAAAAATTATAAAAGGGAGGGAACTACCCTTCTCATGGACAGTTTTCATGAGTTCTATGCCACTCATGTCAGGCATTGCATAATCAGAGACTACAACGTCATACCGGTTCTTTTCGATCATCTCCTGTGCCTGGGTCCCTGAATCAGCAGTCTCACAGATTATGGACGGATCTTCTGATAAGTATATACTGGTGAGATTTGAAAGACTTTGTTCGTCATCAACAACGAGGACTGTAATCACAATATCCCTGTAACTTATAGATGATTAAACGAGACTGTGAATTAACTTAACGGATCACAGGTACGAATCTGGAAGGGAGATTTTAAATCTGCATACAATGATCAATAACCTAAATACGGGGGTATGCAAAATCTCTGTTGGGAGATGGAAAAAATTAGT
>CAIYHQ010000049.1 GCA_903926075.1 uncultured Methanomicrobiales archaeon | reverse complement strand
TTCTCCCCGGTCTCACCGTTAATTATTTCAATATTCTTTTTTTCTTTAAACAACCTGTCAAGAATCAAAGATAATTCCGGTGAAGGAGTAAAACTTTTATTACCTACAAGACGCTTCGCTGATGTAAATATCCGGGCAGACTGGAGATTAGGATTGAAAAGCTGGATATCCTTAATTGCATCCTGATATCTTAATTTGTTCCTTTGTGTTTTGAATTCTTCAGCGGATATGTCAATCTGAAACACGTAATTATGATCATATGTGGGCATATAGGCGAATTTGGTAATATTTCCAGTAAAATACTCCTGGACTACTCTCTCTGGGAAATAACCTTCTTTGTCAATAATTGACATAAGATAATCTGAAAAATCAGGAAGATTTTTTTTGAAGTCAAATTCCTTGTACATTGGGTTTGTAGTAACGACCATAAAAGAGCTTCTGTTAATTATATCCACTTCATAAGGTGAATCAATAATCCGGGAAATCTTTGTTGTGTCTATATTTGTCACATTGTGACCTGTCCGGTTGTATTCAACCATCAGGTATAATAGTGCTTTTTTAGCACTTTTATCAAAGGATGAATCATATACTTTCAAACCAGTATCAATCTGTTGAAAAGAGCGGAGGATATTTGCTTCTGTCTGATTTTGTAGAAGCATTGTATTTCTTTCAGAATTTATCTCCATATTTTCATAGTTTGTAGTAACAGCGACAATTATGATGATAATTGAAACTAAAAAGAGCGAGATCATCAGATAATGCCAAAATGGGCGAGAATAGGAGTCTCCACAAGTATTTTTACTTAAACCCGGCAATTTCCATTTCATGATCTAAAATTGATTATCTTTTAGTTATTGTATAATTATTTAAGATTTGTGAAATTAATCTTTATTATAAATCGAATTCCAGCTTTTTATTGGATCCCAAAAAGAGGTTGATCATAATAATTTATAGGCAATTAAAAAATTAATATAATATACAATAGAGGTGGAATATGCAAAAATTAGAGAAAATTTCACTTATGGCTATAATATTAGGATCAGTTTTTCTGGCAGTTCCGGTGTCAGCCCTGGGTGGTACTCTTTCTATTACATCTACTCCTTCTGGTGCAAATGTATACCTTGATAATTCATTGAAAGGTATCACTCCAGTCACTTTAAATGGGCTATCCCCTGGTGTTCACGAAATCAAACTAACATATATGGGTTATGAAGATTTTGTAACTTCTGTTACTGTTGCACTCATCAAGAACAGTGAACTTGCTGTTGTCCTTACCCCTGTAACTACAACTAGTGTCCCTGTTACTGCTGTTGGCGGTGCAATCATTATCGTTAACCCCCCACAAATAACTCAAAAAGCGACAGAAACGCAAACGATCGCGAGTCCGCATATAACACTCCCGACAAAAAAATCAGGTACAAAAACATCACTTACTCAAGGAAAAAGTATTAACCTTCAGCCTAAAGGTGGATCCGGAAAAAAGAGATAAATATTCTTTTACCAGCAACCTTTTATTCTGAAAACTGGTAATCAATATTACCGCATAGTCAACCTTTTTTTGACTTAAATGGTGATGAAACTATGAAAAATCCAAAATTATCAATAGTAATTATAATTTTTGTTTTGCTTGTTGTTGCAGGTGGATCTGCTGTAACCGCAGTAATTCTGGAAGTGACCCAAATGGGCACTGTAGAAAAATTAATTCCTGGGACACAGAACATTGCAATTAAAGTTTCTTCTCAGTATGGGTGTAGTTTTACAAAAACTGGCAGTATATGTGACTTTAGTCCAGTCAATGTTACATCCTATAATGGAACAGTTCCTGATTCGTCTGCGTTCACTCTCCTTAAGTCTGGAGATACTGTGGAAGCTACCAGTCTGGGAGGACCCGGAGGAAATTTTATAACACTTGCAAAGATAATTAAGGGACCAGACGGGAAGCAGTATTCAACTGCAATTATAGGTGACCCCTCACGCGTGATAACGCCAATTGCAGGTAATTACAAATTATCCTATGTAACAGTGGCTGACTGCAAAAAATGTACTGGAACCGTTTGTGATGCAAAATCAGCAAAAGTGACCCTGATTAGTGAGAAGAAAAAAGTTTATGATAAAAGTATGAACCCTGGCCAGCAGTTCTATTATAATGGCAGGAATGACAATTCAAGTGTTAATCTAACATTTATAAAGGGCCAGGCATCTTCAACCTCCTGCAGTAAAACAAAAGGAATGATGATGACAGGTCCACAGGCAATTTCAGTCTTTAGTGTTGCTGTAAACCCACCTATTTCATTTGTTGTCCAAACGACCCAGAATTCCTCTATTAGTATAGGAATGCCAAATCCTGCATCAGTAAATTGTATAGATAAAGGCGGTGTGCTTGAGATACGCAAGGATCCATCGGGAGGCGAATATGGTGTCTGTAAGTTTTCCAATGGCACTGAATGCGAAGAGTGGGCTTTATTCAGAGGGGAGTGTTCACCTAAATAGATTCCAGACTTTATTAAAAGTGTAAAGATTGAAAAACCGGCCTCACTAACCCTAACAAATCTTCTCTATTTTTTTATCGACTTCATGGGGTTTCAATGATTGGTGATTCAGCCACTGTTGGCATATTTGTTGTATAAGTTTTCATATATGGAGTTACTTTTGGATACCGTGTAGGAGAATACAATGAAACCGGGGCAGGGGTTAATCTAACAATCGTAGAGATCACAGTCGGATTATTGAATGAGTTTATAATCTTTCCTCCTTCACGAACTGTGATAGTCTGCTGGAACGGTTGACCGAATGTCAATGGAGTATTACCGCCCATATGCTCCAGTGTTGCTGTTAAGGTATAAGTCCCAGGAACAGATGGCATGGGAAAGTCTCCAAGGAATGTGTATGACTGGCCTGGTTCAATTGTAATGCCTTTGGGAATAGGAATTATGATTGTCTCTACAATATTTCCGTTGGAATCTTTCAACTGTACCAATAGCCCGACCTTATCATATGCACTCCAGCCAAATTCACCATCATTAAGGTATGTAAAAGACAACTGAACTGACTGACCGGGTTGGGCTGAACCTGGAACAAATGAGAATGTCAATTTGCCTGAATAGGGTTGTGTATCTGAAGATTCGTCAGACAAGCCACTTTCATAAGAACCTAGTGTTTCGCTGTAATAATAGGGATTTATGTTTCCTTGATTCGTTGGATTAGGTGCAATAGTTGGTGTTGTCAATGGCTTATAATCAATATTATTAGAGTTTATTACATATGGTTCATCACAAATACCATTTTTATCAATATCATTGCATATTTCAGAATAACCTGTTCCGTAATATCCATAGTAATTACCACCGGTAGTATCGTTCCAGACATTTGAGCTAAATTCATCGACATTTACATTATCTGACGAATCAATTCCATTATTTTTAAACAGGTTATGAATTATCGTATTATTGCTTGAGGTTAAGTTAATATTTATACCATATTGCCCGTTATTTTGGATTGTACTATTTAAAAGTTTATTAGAATTACCAAACCAGATAAAAATCCCATCACGACCATTATTGTTACTTGTTATATTCGAAAAAACATTGTTACTTCTATACGAAAGAATCCCATACTGGCCATTATTGCTACTCGTTATATTTGAAAACTTATTATAAGACCCAAACGAATCGATCCCAGTTACATTATTGCTGTTAGCTACAATGTCTGAAAAGGTATTGCTGTTTCCTGATGAAAGCATCCCTACGTTATTATTGTTAATCGTTATATTTGAAAAGGTATTACCGGGTCCACCTGCATCAATACCATTTAAATTCTGGTTGGCAGTGATATTGGATAATATACTGTTTTGAGCAGGGAACCAAATTCCGACCTGCCAGTTCACCAGGTTTAAATCGTTAATTATTATATCGGATAGATCATAACCATCTACATATATACCTAATTCAGATCCATTTCCGGTAAGTGTATGCCCGTTTCCATTCAAGGTTATATCATTTCCCATGAGATTGAATCCATTTCCTGATAGCGTAAAATTGTCAACGAGGAGGTTATATATATTTCCTGATGCAAGTTGCCGGTCAGTATGGTCAATAAACCACTGATCATCTATGTCAATTACAGAATCTATGCTATCTGTGTCATTAACAGCTGAATTTTCCATGGGATTCAATGAGGACAAACTCATTTTAAATTCAGACTCTGTTACAGGAGGAGTTTCTGTAATTGTTTCGGTCGGAGTTATCTCAACAACAGGGGTTACTTCTGCTGTCGGAGTATCTGTTACGGTCTGTACTTGTGTAATTTCTAGTGTTGGTGTGGGTGATTCTGCCCCTGAAGAAGAGAATGAGAATGTTTCTTGAGGAGAAATATCAACTGTGGGAGGGTCATCTGTTATATTTATTCCTTCCTCTGCAGAAACTATGGTTGAACCGATTGATATTAAGAAAATAAGGCAACAAGTGAAAACAATCTTCCAGTTATATGTTTTCATAGTACTATTTAATTTATTGAACGAACCTTAAGTCTTTTTATTTTTTTTTGGCTAGTAATAAAAAAGATTGAGAATAATTAATGATAGACAAGATGTGGAGAATTTATGCAGATAATCAATGTAAAAGAACTAAAATCCGGTAAAGAAAATACACTTGCTTTTCGGTTCAAATCAATAAATCAACTCTTCGATGAATCAGATAACCGGTTGCTCCCGTATCGTGAAGTTTCAGAACTTGCTGAAGAGACAATTTTCAGTTATGTCGATTTATACCCTGTAAGGGCACACCTGGACCTTGTTATTGAACTCCCCCAGGAGAAAAATCGTGATAGCGAAATAAAGTTAATTGATGAAGCAATCCATAACCATTTCAAAGAGCGGATCCCCGACATTATCCATTATTTAAAACTAACGAACCGGGAGGGGATGTACAGCAGCATAATAACTTTAGTCAATGCAATTTTTGGCCTTACTTTTCTTTATTTTATGAACACTGGTGACTTGTCAGCTACGTCAATTCCTGTAGAGATTATTGGATTTCTCCTCGTTATAGCCAACTGGGCTTCAATGTGGAATACGTATGAATTTTATTTTTATGATTACAGGACACTGTATAGGAAAAAAAGGCTCTACAATAAAATTTCTTTGTTGCCAGTGAGTGTTAAAACTTACCCCCCCTTTAATCAACTTTGAGGGGCATGTTTTATTCCTAAAAAAGCGGTAAGTGATGATAATTATTTGCCTCTCCAAAAAGCGTTGCAAAAAGCACTGTCATAGCTATATACTGGTCTCCATTTTCATTTGCATCGCTTCCTTTGTTAAAAGCCTGATTTGCTTCATTTTCAAGGCGTGTACTCTCGTTGTACTTAATTAATGAATACTCTGGCAGGACAAATGGTGACCCTGAAGGTAAAGAATCAGGGGAATTCGGTCTGGAGCCGTTAAGCCAGGTATTAAAAGCTGGCATAAATTCGCTTCTGAACCGTCTTTCAAGAAATCCTGCCTGAAATTGATCACTATTGCTTATTGCATTTATCCATTCGGTAAAAACTATCACGTCACTAATAAGATTCGCATTTTGAAAAATTTCTATTATATATCTTATCCGCGGTACAGCCATTTCCAAAAATCTTTATCATCAGCTTTTCCACTAAAAAACAATTTTTCCATTATTATACCCGGAGCAAACCTATACAACAAATTAAAGAAACGGTAGGGATAACAGAGATAAATTCTGAAAGAACCTTCTGGTAATTTGTATTTTATCTGCATTGTTTTTGGGCTTAAAAGGATCCGCTTTTTAAAAGAATTTAAAAGTGCAATTGGTGTCGCATTTGTCTGGACCAATCGAAAAGGGATATTTTCCGATGTTTTAGATATGGTAAACTGATGTATTGCAAAATTAAGGTAATTTTCGGGGATATTGCAAAAAAATCCGATTTTATTAAGATTTTTAATAATTTCAGTGCCTGTCAGAAGGTCTGTTAGGGTCAATGAGATCATAAGTGGCCTTAAAAGGCCTAAATTGTCTGACAGTTTCATTAATTGCTTCCAATCAATGCAATGAGAGTACTTCAGGTATAATTCTTCAATATCATAAATTTCACGCATACCAAAATTAAAGGCATGTTGTATGCTCAAGTGAATCGCACAGTGGAAGATAAGGACTGAGGGAGGGAGAAGATAAGCTGTTTCACCTAAAAATGTCCCTTTTTGCGCCTGCTCCCAAAAGAGTTTCCCCAGGTTCAGCCCTTCAGGGCTTAAATTAAATGCATCTGTAATATTCCAGTGAAGTTCAAGCATAGTGCCAGACTCATTGATAAACACTGGTGAATGGTGGTCATACAACATGCTCTCATCATCGAAATGGTAAGGAGCAGATGCTCTGTAACCAAGTGACTCAAGAACAATGATGGAAATTTTAATGTCTTCCCATCTTACCAAAATATCGATGTCATTCATTTCCCGCATCGCAGGGTTTTCATACACTGTATTTGCGAGTATTATTCCTTTTAATGGGATTACAGGGATATTTTCCTTTTCAAGAGCCTCAAGGACCTGTTTTAATTTAGTCTCAAGGTGAAAATTCTTTGCTGCGTTTACAAGGTATCTCAGTCTTAATTGTTCATATATCTCTTTTGGAGGCAAAATTTTAGAGTACTTTTTTAATCTGTAAAATAGAAGCGGTGTTACATGCATAGATTCCGAATAAATATGTATCTGGTCCCAGAGAGGATCTGGAACTTCCTGTGGATGAAAGTGATTTGGACTTAAAAATTGGATTAATTCAAAGAATGATCTGTTATCTGTAAGGATACCCTGTAGATTAAGCATTATTTGTTTCATTTTATCTATTAACTGTTAATGTTTGCGATTTGAACATTCTATAAGAAAAAATTCTTTTAGAAAATAAAAACAAGTTTATAATGCATGATTACGCAGTATCGCACAATAAACCCACGGGGTGATATTCCTGAAATTGAGGGTAATGAGATAACTTATCTGGGGAATAGTATGTACCCTTCACTCATCGAAGGTGATCGTCTGATTCTTTCGCTCAATGCACCCGTTAAAACAGGCGATATTATTGTTTTTCCAAGCCAGGAAAGATTTTCATACATAATCCACAGGGTTATCTGTATAAAAAATGATGATATCAAAACTGCAGGAGACAATAACAAGGAACCTGACCATGACTTAATTCATACAAGTGATGTCATTGGAAAAGTAATTGCAAAAAAATGTTTTGGGCGTATTTATCGGATCAGGGGCAGGATATACGGAAAAGTTTACCACAGTTATATATCATCAGTCCATCGTTCCATTCGTCGTACTCTTCCTATAATCAAACCAGCATATTATTTTATAGCGAGAAAAGCAGTTATAGGGCGGATATTCTTCCGTTTCATAAGACTGGACCCGATAGTATATGTGAAGGACGGCAATGCCGTGGTCAGGCTCTTTCTTAATGACCGTTATATCGGGCAGTGCAGGGGAGGGGGAAAACCATGGGTAATCCGTGCACCTTTTCTGTTGCTGGTAGACCCGGACCAGTTACCCAGATATGAAACTGTGGTTCAGGATGCGATGAAGGCACGCCAGGATAATAAAAACTGATCAGATATAGAGAATCTCGTTAAAACTACTGGATGCATGCCGCCAAAAAAGGATTATTTAAAGAGTTGGTTTCAATTCTTCTCTTCCAGAAATTTACCGTTTTCCACCCTGTATATCCGGCTCACAAGTTCAAGAAGGCTTTCCCTGTGGGTAATTACTATCATTGTTTTTCCTGCACAAGTCACCAGGAATTCTTTTATCAGAGCTTCCTCAGTCTCTTTGTCAAGGTGTGCCGTTGGTTCATCAAGTATAATAATCCTTGAATCCCTTAGAAATGCCCTTGCAATGGCTATCCTCTGTTTCTGGCCGCCTGAAAGTTTACTCCCCCGCTCGCCGACAATTGTATCGTACCCATTTGGGAAATTATTTATCTCCTCATGGATTCCGGCAGAACGGGCTGCCGCCATCACCTCCTCATCCTTCGCATCCGACCGGCTGTAACGGATGTTATTCATTATTGTATCATGAAAGAGCATCAGGTCCTGTGAAACCACCGCAATCTGGTTCCGTATCCAGGCAGGGTTCAGGTCTCTGTAATCAATGCCGTCTATTAAGATCTTTCCTTGTTGTGGGCGGTAAAATTTCAGGAGGAGACTGATAAACGTGGTCTTACCTGCCCCGGTCTGCCCGACAATTCCAATTCTATCTCCTGGCTTTATTTCAAGAGTAATCCCTTTAAGGACAGGAGTTCCCTCATCATATGAAAAAGTTATGTTCTCGACCTGAATATGCCCTGCAGTACTGTAATCCGGGTAAATAAGTGATTTTCCAGGGTCATCATGCTCGTATTCGGTCGACATGTCCAAAAGTTCCTTTACCCTGCCTGCAGCTATCGCAGTCCCCTGGAGAGATATTGGTATCTGGAGAAATGACGAAATCGCCCCTGTGAGCTGGGGATACATTGCCAAAAAAGCTGTATATGACCCAATTGACATCTGCTGGGTGAGGACCAGACCTCCTCCTACAAGCATTACAACAAGCCGGACAATGTTTGTATACGCAGACTGGACGCCACTCGTCATCTGGCCGAAAAGCATGTTCGAAATAGTAAGTGAGACCATATCGAGTGAACGTTTCATGTAACGACCGAGTTCCCGCTCTTCTGCAGCATGGGTTTTAATGAGGTCAATTGAGCTGAAGAGGTCCTGCCCATCAGCAGCTATCTGGAGTCCTGCTTCCCTGGACCTGATTCCATAGGAACGATAGATCCTTATTACCCAATAACTGATTCCAACTGTAACCGGCACAGTCAGTATCACGAATATTGTGAGCGGAAGAGAAAGTGATAAAAGGATGGTAAGGCTTACAAAGAGAGTTGTGCCTGATGTAATGATACCCTGGAGAAAGCTCCCGGACAGGCTGGAAATCCCACCGGCATCAGAATTGATTCTTGCGAGAAGGTAACCGCTTCTTGTAGATCGGAAATAGGATACCGGGTATTTCATAACATGAGTGAATATAGTCATTTTAACCCGGTAAGCATATTCGGTATTAATCCTGTAATTGATTAACATTAACTCATTGCTTATAATGTACTTTCCAGCCGAAACGACAGCAAGTGTTGCAATGAGTAATGGCAGCGAAGTGAGGGCCGTGGATACGAACGGAATCAGGAATGAGAGATGATGTGAGGCAAGTCCGTCAAGGACGGGTTGTATACTCTCGTGCATGAAGATATAATCGATTATCCATTTGCTCGAAAGAGGCAGTGCTGTGCCAAGTAGTGAAACTATAAAAGTGAGTATCAGTGATGATAGGATTGCCCATTTCATTGGGAGCAGGTAACGTGTGAA
>CAIYHQ010000048.1 GCA_903926075.1 uncultured Methanomicrobiales archaeon | reverse complement strand
CAGTTGATGGCACGTTTGTTGATGTAAATGAACCTTTTTTACAAGAAACTGGATACACCAAAGAAGAAGTTGTCGGAAAAACCTCTGGAGATTTGAAAATTTTTGCAGAGGTACATGAATATTTACAGATAACTACTCTATTGAAAAATAATTTGCAGATATCGGGCATAGAAGTTCACTGTCAAAGGAAAAATGGTGAAGTCAGAAATTGCAGGTTTTCATCGAAAACTATCATTATTGATGGTAAACCTCATATTCTATCATCTATAGAAGACATTACTGAACGCAAAAAAGCCGAAATAGCATTAATAGAAAGCGAAAACCGGTTTAAAACTATAATAGAAAAGATGCCTGTTCCATTAGGATTGATCAATCAGGACGGGAAAACAGTATATTGTAACAGTGCATTTCTTCAGATTTTTGGCTATTCAGGTAACGATCTCAATTCATTAGAAAATTGGTGGCTTAAAGCCTATCCAGATGAAATATATCGCACATGGGTACTAAGAACATGGGAAGAAGATATCACACGGGCTAAATTGGAACAGACTAACATTGAACCAAGAGAATACCGGATTACATGTAAAAACGGTGTAGAACGGAATGTCATTATTTCAGGGATATTACTTGAAGAGAATATTTTGGCAACATTTTTTGATATTACTGAATTTAAACAGATTGAACAATCCTTGTCTAAAGCAAACAATGAATTGCACCTTCTTGGAAGTATGACGAGGCATGATATTCTTAACCAGGTTATTATAATTCTTGGGTATGTCAATCTCCTAAAAAGAAAGGAACTTATTCCTCCTCTGGATGAGTATTGCAAGAAGATAGAATCTGCTTCACATACTATTCAAAATCAGATTGCATTTACTAAAATGTATTTGAGTCTTCAAAGTCACAAAACTCAATGGCTGGACATTGAGGATATGCTACAACGATTGGAAATGCCTGAGTCAATAAAATTGAATTCTAATATTTCAGGTTTTCAGATATTTGTTGAACCTATTATCGAAAAAATATTTTTTAATCTTCTTGATAATTCTATCCGACATGGTCAATGTGTGACCCGCATTGATGTTTATGTCAATAGAACTGATGAGGAAGCAACTATTGTATGGGAAGATAATGGTGAAGGTATCAGTGCAAGTGATAAAAAACATATATTCAAAAGTGGATTTGGAAAAAATACCGGTTATGGACTTTTTTTAATTAAGGAAATTCTCTCTTTGAGTAGAATGACGATAAAGGAAACAGGCATTCCAGGTAAAGGTGCCAGGTTTGAAATTACTGTTCCGAATGGGATTTGGAGATTGAAAGTGAAATAAAATGAATTCAGAATCAATCCGTGTCCTCTATGTCGATGATGAAACTGAACTTTTAACTTTAGGGAAACTTTTCCTTGAGAAAGAAGGAAATTTTAATGTTGATATTGTAGTTTCAGTTAGAGAGGCACTTGATCTTCTGAATTCCATTCATTATGATGTCATAGTATCAGACTATGAGATGCAGGAAATGAATGGAATCCAGTTCCTGCGACATCTTAAAAAAACAGGGAATCAAATACCATTTATCGTTTTTACTGGAAGAGGGCGTGAAGAAGTTGTAATTGAGGCTCTTAACTGTGGAGCAGATTTTTATATTCAGAAAGGTGGTAATCCAAAGGCACAATTTGCCGAGCTTTCCAACAAGATCCGGTACGCAGTATCTCGAAAACAAACTGAAAAACTGCTTAAAGACAGCGAAGAACGGTATCGGAATGTTGTTGAGGATCAAACTGAATTTATCTGCCGGTTCCTTCCTGATGGAACGCATGTATTTGTGAATGAAGCCTATTGTCGATATTTTGGATTGGATCGTAAAGAAATTATCGGCACTAAATTCAAGCCAAAAATGCCTCATAAAGACAATCAGAATGTTGGCAGACTAATTTCTTCCCTCAATCAGAGTAACCCGTATGTAACAGTTGAGCAAAAAATTTTTCTTCCAGACGGCAGTACCCGGTGGCAAAGATGGGTTGATCGTGCTATTTTTGACACTAATGGTAAGTTAAAGGAATATCAGTCAGTTGGCAGGGATATAACAGAGCTAAAAGAACGTGAAGAAGCACTGAATGCGAAGAACTATGAACTTCAGGCAGCATATGAACAAATTGCCTCGAATGAAGAAGAATTACGACAGCAGTTAGAAGAGAATAAAATCGCTTCGCAGGCATTGCACGAGATTGAAAAAAAATTTCAGGGGATAGTTCACGGTTCACCAATTCCTCAGTTTGTGATTGATAAAGATCATCGGATTATAAGCTGGAATGAATCACTTGAGAAATACAGTCAGATTAAATCTGAAGAAGTGATCGGTACAAAATTAGCCTGGAAAGCGTTTTATGAGAAAGAACGCCCGGTGTTGGCAGATTTAATATTAGATGGATCAATAGAGAAAATCCCTGAATGGTATACCGGAAAATATCATAGATCTAAGTATGTTGAGGATGCCTACGAAGCAATTGATTTTTTCCCGTATATGGGGGTGAGCGGGGTCTGGTTGTATTTTACAGCCTCTTCAATTATGGATTCAGATGGTTCTGTGATAGGGGCAGTAGAGACACTTGAAGATATAACTGATAGAATTTTCAAGGAAGAAGCGCTTAAAGCAAGCGAAGAGAAGTTCAGAAACGTTGTTCTATCAGTAAATGAGGCAATAATCCTCCAGGAAAAGTCGGGAAAGATAATAACATGGAATAAAGCAGCTGAACAGATATTTGGCGTTACTGCCATGGAAATGATAGGTCATACTTCAACAAGTCACAAGTGGAAGACAATTCACGAAGATGGAATTGATTTTCCAGAGAGAGAACATCCATCAATTCATACATTGGAAAACGGTGAATCATGCAAAAATGTTATTATGGGCATTACAAGTGCTAATGGAGGATTTTCATGGGTTAGTATCAATACAAGCCCACTTATCAGACAAGGAGAGCCGGAACCCTATGCAGTTGTCATTTCATTGCTGGACATTACCGAGCGCAAGCATGCAGAGGAAGAACTGAAATCTTCATATGAGCAAATTGCAGCAACAGAAGAGGAACTTCGCGCCAATTTGGAGGAATTAAACCAGCAACAACAGGCATTGGAACAATCAAAGCGGGAACTTACTGATATTATTGAATTTCTCCCTGATGCAACAATAGTCATTGACCGTGATGGAATTGTGGTGGCATGGAACCTTGCGATGGAGGAGATGACAGGAATTAGCAAGGATGAGATGATTGGCGAAGGAGACTATGCATACACAATTCCCTTCTACGGCGAGCGACGGAAACACCTGCTTGATCTTATTGATCTGGATGATAATGACCTGAAAATGAAATATCGGTATGTCCAGAAAAAAGGAAAAACACTTTATGCAGAAGTCTTTGCCCCTGCTTTATACGAAGGAAAAGGGGCATACTTATGGGTGACTGGATCACCTATATTCGATCTCCACGGTAACCGTATCGGAGCTATAGAATCCATTCGTGATATCTCTGAGCGTAAAATTGCTGAAGAAGCCCTTCATGACGCAGTACTCAATTGGCAACATACGTTTGATTCAAATCAGGATGGAATTTGTCTTTTAGACGCGAATCAGAGAATAATAATGTGTAATCGAACTATGCAGGACATAGTTTGTGCAAAGAACCCAGATGACATTATTGGGTTACAATGCTGGAAGGTTGTGCATGGTTCTTTAGGGCCGATTCATGGTTGCCCATTCATCCGTATGCAGAGTTCGCTGAAACGGGAAACGATGGAACTCGAGATAGGTAACCAGCTTTTTGTTGTTGTTACAGATCCAATTCTGGACGAGACACACAAACTGATAGGAACAGTTCATAGTATCCGTGATATCACTGAGCGCAAAGAACTGGAACTGGAAATGGAGTACCATGAACAGGAGCTCAGAAAATACTCGACTTCACTCGCCATAGCGAATAAGAAACTTACTCTTCTTTCCAGTATCACCCGACATGACATTAACAATCAGCTTACTGTATTGATGGGATATCTCTCTATTCTGGAAGATAAACAACCAGATTCCACACTCGATCAATATTTTCATAAAGCTTCAACAGCTGCACAACGAATCCTGTCAATGATCCAGTTTACCAGAGAATATGAACTTATAGGAGTACATTCCCCTTCCTGGCAGAAAGCTCTCAAAATTGTAGATAATGCAGTAAATCAAGCCCCAATTGGAAACGTTATAGTGAAAAACGATATCCCTGCAAATTTTGAAGTATTTGCAGACCCGCTATTTGTAAAGGTATGTTATAACCTGATAGATAATGCAGTGCGTTACGCCGGGAAAATTACGACTATCAGGTTTTATCTTGATGAAAAAGATGAAGATATGATAATGATTTGTGAGGATGACGGATATGGTGTTCCTTTCAATGAAAAAGAACAAATCTTCGAACGCGGTTTTGGTAAAAATACAGGACTTGGTCTGGCCCTTTCAAGAGAAATTCTGGATATTACTAATATAAAAGTCCGTGAAACAGGAGAACCTGGAAAAGGAGCACGCTTTGAGATAATAATACCAGGTGAGAAGTGGCGTTTTATTGAGGATTCAATATGAATGACGATCTAATCCATGTTCTTTATGTTGATGACGAACGCGATGTATTAGAAATCGGGAAACGTTTCCTTGAAAAAAGTGGGGAATTTGCTGTTGATACATGTCCATCCGTTTTGAAAGCGTTCAATCACCTTAAAACAGTAAGATATGATGCAATTATTTCAGATTATCAGATGCCCGAGATGGATGGAATAGAATTTCTTAAAAACATCCGTTCAGAAGGAAATTCCATTCCATTTATTATCTTTACAGGTCGAGGACGGGAAGAGATTGTCATTGATGCTCTTAATGCAGGGGCTGATTTTTATTTACAAAAGGGTAACGATTTAAAATCTGTCTATACTGAACTTATACACAAGATCCAACATTCCATCTCAAAAAGACAAGTAGATCAAGCTCTAAAAAAAAGTGAATGTAATTATCGCAATTTGATCGAGAACGCTAGAGAGGCTATTGCTGTAGTACAGGATGATGAGTTCAAGATGTTCAACCCGCAATGTGTTAAAATATCTGGGTATTCTGAAAATGAATTGCTGACTAATCCATTCACTCAATTTCTTCATCCGGAAGATCGTGATCAGGTGTTTGAACAATATTCTAAACGAATTAATGGAGAAAATATTCCTTCTCATAATCCATTCAGATTAATTCGAAAAGATGGAACGATTCGATGGGTAGATCTCAATTCTATTGCTATCATATGGGAAGACCGGCCAGCAACATTGAATTTTCTCATTGACATTACCGAACAAAAAAATGCCGAGGATGCATTAAGGGATAGTAAAGCTCTATACCATGAATTTTTTAAAACATCCCTTGATAGTCTGTTTTTTACCACTCTTGATGGAAAATGGTTTGATTTTAATGATTCATTAATTGAATTATTTGGTTATGAAACCCGGGAAGAAATGCTTCAAATACCAGTTATTTCAGTCTATGCACATCAGGAGAACCGGGATTATTTCACAAAACATATTGAACAGAAAGGATATATCAAAGAATATCCTGCACAGGGTATAAAAAAAGATGGTACAATTTTTGACGTTTTAATTACTGCAGTATGCCGACGAAACGAAGATGGCTCTGTTAAGGGGTATTTAGGGACAATTAGAGATATAACCGAATATAATAAGACAAAAGCCCAACTGTTAAATCATCAGGAAAACCTGGAATCTCAAATAAAAGAACGGACGAATCAACTCGAAAATAGGAATTCCGATTTAAAACGAGAGATTGATGAACGATATCGTATTGAAGACGAACTAAGGCAAACTCTTGAAGGGATCAAGACCCTTAACTTAAAGGTTCAAGAAAGTGAAGCAAAATTCCGTAGTCTTGCAGAGTCCATTAATGAGGGTATAACTAGAATCGATCGAAATCACCGTCATCAGTATGTAAATCATTCAATGAAGCTGCAAACGGGAATTAATATAGAGGATTTTATAGATAAAACTCACAGGGAACTTGGATTCCCCGACACAATTTCGGATGAATTAGAAAAGATGATAGATTCTGTTTTTGATACCGGGATGAAGATACAGAATGAATTTCTGCTCCCAAACGGTATTAGGGTTGAAATAAATACTGTCCCTGAGTATTCATCGAACGATGAGATTAAACATGTCATAATGTCAGGAAGGGATATTACAGACCGAAAGAGGATGGAAAATGAATTAAAGGAAAGTGAAGAACGATATCGCCGAATAATCGAAACTGCACAGGAAGGGATTATAATTCTCGATCCTCAATACCACATCATTTCGATTAATGGTTATATGGCAGAATTGCTTGAATACTCGCAAGATGAAATGCAGGGACGTCCTCTTATTGATTTTCTTGATTCGAGTGAATTAACTAGCCACGAACATATTACAGAGGAGCGTAAAAGGGGAATTAGTGGAAAGTTTGAACGTTTGTATCGCACAAAAAATGGTAAAAAGGTATGGGGACTTGTTTCTTCGACTCCAATTTTTAAAGATAATGGATTTGCCGGCGCATTCGCAATGGTTACCGACATTACCGAACGAAAGCGGGCAGAGGAAGCAATCCGTCAGGTAAACCGAAAACTCAACCTTCTGTCTAGCATCACTCGTCATGATATAAAAAATCAAGTATCGATAATAGATGGTTTTCTTGCTATTATTAAAAAGAAACAATTGGATCCTTCGATTGATTACTATCTTCAGAAAGTCACAAACGCAGCAGAACGAATATCCTCGATGATTCAGTTCACAAGGGAATATGAGAAAATCGGTGTCAATTCTCCAGTCTGGCATAATATCAGAACACTTGTGGATAGTGCGATAACGCAAACTCCGTCAGAGCAAGGTTATGTTAAAAACGATATTTCGGCTGATATTGAAGTATTCTCTGACCCGCTAATTATCAAAGTTTTTTACAATCTGATGGACAACTCAATAAGATATGGAGGTAAGATCACAACAATACGATTCTCTGCAAAGAAACATGAAAATAATTATATTCTCATTTTCGAAGACGATGGTACTGGTATACCTGAGGAGGAGAGAGAGAAGATCTTCGAATATGGATATGGAAAGAATACTGGACTTGGATTATTTCTCTCTCGCGAAATACTTGCAATTACAGGATTGACGATAAAGGAGACCGGGGAACCTGGTCAAGGAGCCAGATTTGAGATAATTGTGTCGAATGGCATGTGGCGTTTTATTGATGATTGATTATGAACGAAGTTTCAATTAGAATCCTCTATGTCGATGACGAGCCTGATCTATTGGAATTATGCAAAGTCTTTCTTGAGATGAATGGGGAATTTAAAGTCGATACATTGACTTCTGTTAAAGAAGCACTCATTCATCTTAAATCTGTATATTATGATGCGATTATTTCAGATTATCAGATGTCAGAAATGGATGGTATCACATTTTTAAAAATTCTTCGTGAAAGTGGCAATGATATACCATTCATCGTCTTTACTGGTCGAGGACGAGAAGAGGTTGTAATCGAAGCATTCAATAGTGGTGCTGATTTCTATCTCCAAAAAGGTGGTCAACCTAATGCACAATTTGCCGAACTTTCCAATCAGATACGAATAGCGGTAGAACGACGCACTTCGGAAAAGTCATTAAAGGAAAGTGAGGAGTACTATCGAATTGTAGCAGATTTTACTTATGACTGGGAATATTGGATTGCACCCGATGGAGAATTTAATTATATCTCTCCCTCCTGTGAACGAATAACCGGTTATTCTCCTGAAGAGTTTTACCTTGACCCGAACCTCTTAATTAAAATAACACATCCTGATGATCAAATCAAGATTAAAAATCATCTTAATAATGCTTTGACCCCTCATGAAAAAAATGAAACACTTCCGTATCGAATCATTACAAAAACCGGTGAATTAAAGTGGATAGAACACGAATGCCAACCAGTATATAAAATTAACGGAGATTACTGGGGAAATCGTGGTAGTAATCGTGATATTACTGATCGAAAAATATTAGAGGAAACTCTCCAAGCCGAACGTGACCAAGCACAGCAATACGTTGATATAGCAGGTGTGATGTTGGTTGTGCTCAACCGAAATGGAATTGTCACAATGATCAACAGAAAAGGGTGTGAAATTCTTGAGTACACTAAGGAAGAAATAGTTGGCAGAAACTGGTTTGAAATGTTCATTCCTGAGGAATTGCGTGTAGAAGTGAGGGGTATTTTTAACAAAATTATGAACGCTGATATGGCAACGGTTGAGTACTATGAAAATCCGATTCTAACCAAAACGAATAAGAAACGAATCATTGCATTTCATAACGCATTCATTCAAGATCGCGAGGGGATTTGTGGAATATTATTTTCAGGAAATGATATCTCTTCCCATATACAGATGGAAGAAACACTCAAAGAGAAGGAAGAATTATTTAAAGGTATATTTGAAGGTGCCAACGATGCAATATTCCTACACTATATTTCACCAGATGGAACTCCTGGAAAGTATATCAAAGTAAATAATATTGCCTGTCAACGTCTAGGCATGACCCAAGATGAATTACTCCAAAAAACACCATTTGATATTGTATCTTCTAAGCATCTTCCTAAAATTCCAAAGATTAGCATCGATCTCTCTCTAAACAAAAGTGGAGTGTTTGATGCTATACATCGGCGAAAAGATGGAACAGAATTTCCAGTGGAAATCAGTACCCGGATTTTAAAACTGAAAGGGAACGAAGTTGCAATTTCGGTTGCTCGTGATATAACAGAAAGAAGACAAATGGAAAAAGCAGTCCAAAATGCAATCCAAAAACTGAATTTATTTTCGAATATTACTCGCAATAATATAATGAACAAAGTGATAACAATTCAGAGTTTCTTACACTATATAGATAAAATAAAAAATATTAAAGAGATAGAATCTTTCTTCGATAAGATATATGATTTGGCTAAAAATATTGAAACTCAAATAAAATTTTCACAGTGTTATCAAGACTTAGGTGTAAAGCCTCCAAAATGGATGAATTTGTTCAAATTGGTTGTATTAGCCAGCAACTCTTCTGTACACCTCGCTTGTGAAATAAGAAATCTTGAGATATTTGCAGATCCTCTCATAGCGAATATGTTTCTTTATCTGGTTGAAAATACAATCCGTTATGGAGAAACTGCAACTGATATTAATATATATGTCGTAACTGAAAAGGACAACATTCGAATTATCTTCACAGACAATGGAATTGGTATTCCTTTTGAGAAAAAGGAAAGTATTTTTCAGCCAATTCACAGAAACTATTCAGATTATGATCTATTCTTTATCCGTGAAATTCTTAGCATAACTGATATTACTATCCAAGAAACTGGAGAATCGGGGTATGGAGTAAAATTTGAGATAATCGTGCCGAATGGAAAGTGGCGTTTTATTGAGGATTTACTATGAATGAAGTTCCGATTAGGATCCTCTATGTCGATGACGAACCTGTACTTTTAAACGTAGGAAAACTGTTCCTTGAGAAAGATGGGATGATTATTGTCGATACAGCCGTATCAATTCAGGATGCATTGGACTGCATAAATTCCACTCATTACGATGTCATAGTGTCAGACTATGAGATGCAGGAAATGGATGGGATCCAGTTCCTGCGACATCTTAAAAAAATGGGGAATCAAACACCATTTATCGTTTTTACTGGAAGGGGGCGTGAAGAAGTCGTAATTGAAGCTCTTAACTGTGGAGCAGATTTTTATATTCAGAAAGGTGGTGCACCAAAAGCACAATTTACAGAACTTTCAAACAAAATTCGTTATGCAGCATCCCGAAAACGTACAGAAAATTTGTTGAAAGAGAGCGAGGAGCGGTACAGGAGTGTTGTTGAGGATCAGAGTGAATTTATCTGCCGGTTTCTTCCTGATGGAACGCATGTATTTGTGAATGAAGCCTATTGTCGATATTTCGAATTTGATCGCAAAGAAATTATAGGCAGTAAATTCAAGCCAAAAATGCCTCTGAAAGACAATCAGAATGTTGGTAAACTAATTTCTTCCCTCACTCAGAATAACCCGTTTGTAACAATCGAACAACAAATTTATCTTCCAGACGGCAGTACCCGATGGCAAAGATGGGTTGATCGTGCTATTTTTGACACTAATGGTAAGTTAAAGGAATATCAGTCAGTAGGTCGGGATATCACCGAGTTAAAAGAACGCGAATTAGCGTTAAATGAGAAAAACTATGAACTTCGGGCAGCATATGAACAAATAGCCTCTGCTGAAGAAGAATTACGACAACAATTTGAAGAGAATAAAGTTGCTACTCAGGCACTTCATGAGAGTGAGAAAAAATTTCAGGGGATTGTTCATGGCTCTCCGACTCCACAGTTTGTAATAGACAAAGATCATAAAATTATAAGTTGGAATAAAGCTCTTGAAAAATACAGCCGGATTAATGCTGAAGAAGTATTAGGTACAACCTTTGCCTGGAGGGCGTTTTATGAAAAAGAACGTCCAGTAATGGCAGATCTACTTATTGAGCGTAATATTGACAAAATCCCTCTATGGTATCCAGGAAAATATGAACATTCCAAATATGTTGAAGAGGGTTATGAGGCAACTGACTTTTTTCCTCATATGGGTACGAGTGGAGTATGGCTCTTTTTTACTGCATCGACAATAAAAGATTCAGAAGGTAATATTATTGGAGCAGTAGAGACTCTTGAAGATATTACAGACAGAAAATTAAACGAAGAATCGCTCAAAGAAAGTGAAGAGCGATATAGGACACTTGTAGTATCTGTTAATGAAGCTATCATTCTCCAGGAGAAAACGGGAGAGATAGTTACATGGAATACCGCAGCAGAAAAGTTATTTGGTGTCACAGCCATGGAAATGGTTGGGCATACGCAAACTGGCCAGAAGTGGAAAACAATCCACGAAGATGGAACAGAATTTTTAGATTCTGATCACCCTTCCATGTATACTCTCGCAACCGGTGAAGCATACAAAAATGTTGTCATGGGCATCACGAGTGCTGATGGAAGATTTTCATGGGTTAATATCAACACAAGCCCTCTTATTAGGCAGGGTGATTCGAAACCCTATGCTGTTATTATATCATTACTTGACATCACCGAACGCAAGAAAACTGAGGAATCACTAATCGAAAGCGAGGAACTTTATCGAACTGTTGTCGAGAACAGTTATAATGCCGTTTATATTTACCGGGATCACCATATCCTTTTTGCCAATAAGATGGCAGCGGATCTCACCGGTTATACTAATGAAGAGCTCTTGGCAATGGACATATGGGTTCTCGTCCATCCAGATGACCGGATTCGCCTCCGTGAATCTGGGAAACAGAGAATCTCTGGTCGTAATCTCCCTCCAAACTTTACAGGGAGAATAATTAAAAAGAGTGGTAAAGTTCTTGACTGCGAGTTTTTTGTAAACCGGATCCTCTATCAAAATCAACCGGCGATTCTTGGAATTATTAGAGATATTACAGAACAAAAAGAGATTGAAACTGCTTTAAGGAAAAGCCAGGATAATTTCCGCATGGTTCTTGATCATTTACCAGATCTCGTACTAGTACATAGGAACGGGATCATTCAATATGTCAATCCCGCAATGATTGACACCATGGGGATAAGTCCGGATCAGGTTATGAACAAATCGATTTATGATTATATAACTCCTGAATATCATCCACGTATTGCCGCAGCAATTCAAAAGCGGATTGAAACCGGGCTCGATGATCCGTATGAAATTGAACTCCTATCTCATGTGAGAGGTCGGCGGATTGTTCTTATCCGTGGTTCTATCATTGAATTCGACAATTCTCCTGCAATATTAAATGTACTGACTGACATCACCGAACAGAGACATTCACAACATGCCTTACAGCAGAGCGAGGAAAAGTTCCGCTCATATGTGGAGAACGCGAATGATATCATCTATTCGCTGACACCTGATGGGATTTTTACCTATGTCTCCCCTACATGGACTGACATGCTAGGGCATGATTCCAGCGAAGTTGTTGGAAAATCATTTGATGCTTTTATTCATATCAATGATCTTCCCGCATGTCATGAATTCGTGCAGCAAACTCTTATGAGCGGGGAAAAGAAAAGCGGGATCGAGTACCGGATTAGGCACAAGGAGGGTATATGGAAGTGGCATACCACAACAGCTTCTCCCATACGTGATTCCTGCGGAAACATTGTTTCCTTCCTGGGCATCTGTCATGATATCACTGAACGCAAGAGAGCTGAAGATACTCTCCGTAGAGCAAATCGACAACTTAACCTGCTCAATGGCATCACCCGTCATGATATCAACAACCAGCTCACGATGTTACAAGGTTATCTTTCTATTCTTGAGAAAAAAAAGGATGAACCAAGATTTGCTGAATATTTTCAGAAAGCCAGTATCGCTGCACAACGAATTTCATCCATGATCAGGTTCACCAAAGAATACGAGCAGATTGGTGTTCATTCCCCTTCATGGCAGAATGTTCACATGCTAGTGAACGATGTTGCAAAGGAAGCCCCACTGGAGTACATCAAAATAAAAAACGATATTCCAGTGAGTGCAGAAGTGTTCGCAGACCCGTTGTTTGTAAAGGTCTGTTATAATCTAATGGACAATGCAATTCGCTATGGCGGGAAAATAACGACCATTCGGTTCTATGTTGAGGAATGTGATGAAGATAAAATAATAGTGTGCGAGGATGATGGCAATGGTGTACCAATTGAGGATAAGGAGCGAATCTTCGAACGGGGGTATGGGAAGAATACTGGATTAGGACTTTCTCTTTCCCGTGAGATTTTAGGTATAACTGGTATCACTATTTGTGAAAAAGGTGAGCAAGGTAAAGGGGCAAGGTTCGAGATTACAGTACCGAATGGGAAGTGGCGTTTTATTGAGAATTCGCTATGAATGACGATCTAATCCGCGTCCTCTATGTCGATGATGAACCTGATTTTCTTGAAGCCCAAGTTTGCCACTAAAAGAATAAGAGTGTTCGTGGTCTAATTGATTTAAGCCCAAAAAACCAGGAACATATGAAATTGTTCCCAATCTAAATATATCCTTTCCTATCGGAACTATTCATGCGGTTGAAAAGCTGTATCATATTTTGAATTGCAGTGTAATATTCAGGAAACAAAAAAAAACGCGAAGAGAAATTTCCTTGATTTCCTTCTTTATTGAGGATTTCTTGGCATCATCACGGTTGCATTGACCTCACAAATCGTGGAACAAAGTCCGCAACCTAGACATAAATTGGAATTGTATTGCATCCGGTTATTATTCAAAGTCCTGGCTTCAAAAATACATCTCTGAATGCATTTGCCGCAATTATTGCAGGATTCCATATTAGTAACTGCAACATATTCAGAGTGGGCAATTAGATCTCGGCGGTCGCATATCTTCATAAGCAGGAGATCATGACAGCAGCAAGGACAACAGTTGCATAGTGCATAAATCTCATGGTCAGGTTGATAAAGAGTAAGATGAATAAGCCCGTTTTCATCTGATTTATGAAATATGTCCATAGCTTCTGATATGGAAATTGGGCGTGCTCGACCTTTTGCAATGGAAAGTTCAGCTAGCTTGTTGAGTACAAAACAGACTTCTAGTGGATTATCGCACCGAGAATAATGTAATCGGCATCCGCATTTTTGTACTGCAACGGATTGTGCGTTGCGCAATATCTTTAATACCTGTTCTGAGGGTAATACCCATTGCTGAGCAGATAAAGATTTATTTAAGGGAATAATTTTTGAAGAAAATGAAATTTGTTTTCGTTCCAGCCAAGTATCATATTTTATTAATCTTTCTTTCAGGAAATCATCCATAATTCTATGTTATATTGTCTCTGTTCAACGATTAAAATATTTATTCCTAAATTAACGAAAAAGGAATCCTCGCGATATTACCAGATGAGTAGACACTACATATTGAGAAGATTATATGATGTTATTGTATGAACGAAAATTAGTGATACAAAAGGATAATATTTGGCTATCCACTCAAAAATTACTATCAATTTTGACTTTTAATTAGACTCCATTCTTCCAATTGTATAAATCAAATGAATTGTGTAACATCTTCAACACTAAATCTGAAGTAATTATCAACATATTTATTATCCCGAAAAACATTCTACGAAATACCAAATGACAATTTCAGTTCTCTATGTTGATGACGAACCTGATCTATTGGAATTATGCAAAGTCTTTCTTGAGATGAATGGGGAATTTAAAGTCGATACATTGACTTCTGTTAAAGAAGCACTCATTCGTCTTAAATCAATATATTATGATGCGATTATTTCAGATTATCAGATGCCGGAGATGGATGGTATCACATTTTTAAAAATTCTTCGTGAAAGTGGCAATGATATACCATTCATTGTTTTTACTGGCAGAGGACGCGAAGAGGTTGTAATTGAAGCATTCAATAGTGGTGCTGATTTCTATCTCCAAAAAGGTGGTCTGCCTAAAGCACAGTTTGCCGAACTTTCCAATCAAATAAGAATAGCGGTAGAACGGCGCACTTCAGAAAAGTCATTAAAGGAAAGTGAGGAGTACTATCGAATTGTAGCAGATCTTACTTATGACTGGGAATATTGGATTGCACCCGATGCAAAATTTAATTATATCTCTCCCTCCTGTGAACGGATAACCGGTTATTCTCCTGAAGAGTTTTACCTTGACCCGAACCTTTTAGTTACAATAACACATCCCGATGACCGGAACAAAATTATTGATTATTTTTCTTCATTACAGGAACTGCACGACGATCATGGCGTTCTAGACTTTCGGATTATAACTAGAGATGGGGAAGAACGATGGATAGGTCACGAATATCAGTCAGTATATGATAGTAATGGATATTATCTAGGGAAACGCGGTAGTATTCGAGACATAACTGAACGAAAAAAAGCCGAATACAAACTGCAGAATTCAATTCGATTCTTAAACAGCATTATCGATCAAAGTCCTACATCCACATGGATTTCTGACGAAAAGGGAACACTTATTCATCTTAATAGGGCATGTTGCAATTTATTCAATATAACGAAGGAAGAGGTTGTCGGTCAATACAATATTTTCAGTGATAACCTAGTTGAAAATCAAGGTTTTCTTCCATTGGTCAGGGATGTTTTTGATAAGCAAAAGGTGGTGCATTTCGAAATTATCTACGATACTTCAAAATTGCAAAACGTTAAACTGATCAAATCGACATTTACTATTTTAGAGGTTACTATATTTCCTATATTTGATACAGATGGTGAAATTTCGAATGCCGTAGTACAACATACCAACATAACAGATCGAAAACTGGCAGAGAAGGCCCTCCGGACGAAAAGTGACCAAATACAACAATACCTTGATGTAGCAGGAGTGATGCTTGTCGTGTTGGATCGAGATGGGACAATCTCTATGATCAACAGAAAAGGTTGCGAGATTCTCGAGTACTCTAAAGAGGAGATACTAGGTCAAAACTGGTTCCAAAAGTTCCTACCGGTGGAATCGCAAGCAGAAATAAAAGAAATTTTCGATAAGATTATGAACGGCAATTTTGCATCCACTGAGTACTATGAGAACTCTGTGTTAACAAAGACTAAGAAAAAACGCATTATTGCATTTCATAATACACCTATGAGTGGTCCAGAAGGGATAATCGGTGTATTGTTTTCAGGAAATGATATAACCGTCCAGAAACAGATGGAAAACGAATTACGTGAAAACGAAGAAAAATACCGAACATACATTGATAATTCGCCTGATGGGATATTTATTGTGGATGCAACAGGTAATTACCTGGATGCAAATCCTTCTGCATGTTCTATGGTTGGATATTCTCACGAGGAACTTCTCACCTTATCCATTCGTGATCTAAATCCTCTTAATTCACCTAAAAATAGTCTTTTAAGATTTGTTAAATTGAAGAAGACTGGAAAATTAAAGGAAGAATTATTGCTCCAGAAAAAAAATGGTGAGACAATACCAGTAATTCTTAATGCTGTGGAGCTACCTAATGAAAAATACATAGCTTTCTGCACTGATATCACCGAACATAAGCAGTATGAGCAGCAGATCTCAGAACATTCCCATTTCCTTTCAACGTTGATGGATACTCTTCCAATCTCTATTTTCTACAAAGATGTTGAGGGAAAATATCTTGGATGCAATATACAGTTTGAGGAATACATCGGGACCGCTCGTAGTGACTTGATTGGAAAAACTGTTCATGAGATTTTTCCGAAAGACCTTGCCGATATTTACAAAGCCGCAGACCAGACGGTTTTTGAGAGTAGAATTATTCAGAATTATGAGACAGAGCTTATTTTCTTTGACGGTACCCGTCACAATGTGATTTTTTATAAAGCCCCTTTCATCAACAACGATGGATCCGTTGGAGGACTTATTGGAACCTTCCTCGACATTACCGAGCGGAAAAAGGTGGAGAACGCACTTCTGGAGAGTGAACAATTCACAAAAGAGATTATCTACAATGCAAAAGAGGGTATCATTGTTTATGATCGGAATTTTAATTATCTTATTTGGAACCCCTTCATGGAGTTACTTACTGGGATCACAGAACCAGAAGCGCTAGGGAAAAATGCCTTCGATCTATTTCCTCACCTCCTGGAGCAGAAAGTTGATATTTTGCTAAAAAGGGCACTGAATGGGGAAGTCCTCCAATCGCCAGATATACCATACTATGTTCCAAAGACTAAAAAATCAGGATGGATATCCGGGATTTATAGCCCTCATTTTAATGGGATTAGAGAAATTATTGGCATAATTGGTATTATTCGCGACATCACTGACAGTAAACAATTTGAAGAGGCATTAGATAAGGCAAATAAAAAACTTAATCTTTTGTCCGATGTCAATAGGCATGATATAAAAAATAAAGTGATTGCTATTCAGGGTTTCTTGCAACTCGCAAGAAAACGAAAAAGTATAGAAGAAATTAAACCGTTTCTTGATAAAATAGAACATTCATTAAAGGTGATTGAAAATCGTATAGATTTCTCAAAGGATTATCAAAATTTAGGTATATTAAAGCCTAAATGGATGAAATTATCAACTATTATAGCAATGACAGGAAATCCTGCAATTAATATTATCAATGAAACGGGATCTTTCCAGGTATTTGCAGATCCACTATTTGAAAGGGTCCTTCATAATTTGATAGACAATACAATACGTCACGGAGAGACTGCAACCGAGGTCCATATATCGGTTATTACCAATAATGATAATATTCGGATTATTTGGTCAGATAATGGTGTAGGTATTCCTTCTAATCAGAAGGAAATAATATTCGAGAGAGGTTTCGGGAAGAATACGGGACTTGGATTGTTTCTCTCTCGCGAAATACTTGCAATTACAGGAATGACGATAAAGGAGACCGGGGAACTTGGAAAAGGAGCACGGTTTGAGATAACAGTTCCGAACGGAAAGTGGCGTTTTTTTGAGGATTTACTATGAATGACGATCTAATCCATGTTCTTTACGTTGATGACGAACCTGATTTTCTTGAAATGGGAAAAAGAATTCTTGAGACTCATGAGAATTTTATTGTTGAAAGTTCTACATCTGCAAATGAGGCATTAAAAAAACTGAAAGGCTCAGTTTATGAAGTAATTGTCTCAGATTACGATATGCCGGATTTGGATGGGATCTCTTTCCTAAAGCAATTGAAAGAAGAAGGTAATAAAATACCTTTTATCCTCTTAACCGGAAGAGGAAATGAGGATATCGTAATTGAAGCATTAAATGCTGGTGCTGCTTATTACATCAGAAAAGATAAAAATGTTGAGGGAATTTTTTTCGAACTCGGACATTGGATCAAGGATATCATAAATCAGAAAAAGATTTTAGATGAGCTTGCCTATAGAAAGGATCAATTTTACAAGATATTTAATCATATAAATGATGCTATTCATGTACACGAAGTTAGAGATGATTATTTACCTGGCACTTTAATTGAGGTAAATGATATCGCATGTACAATGCTTGGCTATACTCGTGAAGAGATGCTCCGTTTGAGTCCTCTTGAATTTTCAACAGAGTACCACAGTATTCCACTTGAAGAGATTGGAAATCGTCTTAAAATAATGAAATCGGCAATATTTGAGACGGGACATAAAAAAAAGGATGGAACTATAATTCCCGTTGAGATTAACGTCCATATTTACTCTTTTCAGGAGAAAGAAATAGCACTTGCAGTCGTCCGTGATATTAGTTTAAGAAAACATAATGAAGAAGTTATCAGACAAATGGTGTTAGATCAAGAAATTATTCTTGATAATATCCCTGCAATGGTTTGGTATAAAGATACGAATAATAACTTCATAAGAGTCAATCGAAATGGTGCACAATATTTAGGAAAATCGATTGAAGAGATTGAAGGTAAGAGTACTTATGAGTTATTTCCTGACCTCGCAGATAAATATTATCAAGATGATCTTGAAGTTATAAAATCCAGAACACCTAAAACTGGAATTGTAGAGCAGATGACATTATCAAATGGAGAGATAAGATGGGTGCAAACAGATAAAATCCCCCTTTTAAATGGCAAAGGTGAAGTGGAAAAGCTCATTGTATTCGTAATAGATATAGATGAAAATAAAAAATATGAAATTGCACTCAAGACTGTCAATAAAAAACTGAATCTACTCTCCAGTATAACCCGCCATGATATCCTGAACCAGATTCAGGTGTTGTTTTATTATAGTGATATAATTTCAAAACAAAATAATGATAATTCATTAACAAATTATATCGAAAAGATAAGGTTGTCAACTAATAATATTTATCGCCAATTAATTTTTTCGAGAGATTATCAGGATATCGGTGTAAAGGCTCCTACATGGCAGAATATTCACGATCTAATTAATAAGATAATAAAATCATTCAAGTTTGAAAAACTAATATTGAATAATGAAGTAGAAGGGATTCTTGTTTATGCGGATCCACTTCTTGAGAAGGTGTTTTACAATCTCACAGAAAATACCATTAAATATGGAGAAAAAGCGACAAAACTCAGTTACTATGCACAGCAAACAGGGGAGTCTTTGGTAATTATTGTAGAGGACGATGGAGTTGGGGTCCCTGACAATCTTAAAAATGCCATATTCAACCGTGAATATTTTAAAAATACAGGTTTTGGATTGAACCTTTCAAGAGAAATCCTTACAATTACCGATATAAATATTAAAGAAACCGGAACATTTTATTCAGGAGCCAGATTTGAGATAATTGTGCCAAAAGGAGGATACAGGTTTTCAGAGAACAAAAGCGATCCTACCTAACACTTACAATAATGCTATAAGCATGGATTCTTTCTCCTATGCAGCAAACGGTTTTATTATTTTATATCTCCCCGCAAATTCCCATTTTTTTATTAATTGCTTCAGTGAGAACGCCAATTGACGGATCTGCAAGAAGAAGGAGAATCTCCCCAAAAATCTCATTTTCATCAACTGAAAATTGGGTTCGAGCTATGATAACAGATTGTGATATATCGGACTGTGTAAAAATGAGAAGATTGTCTGGAAATTTCTCATGATATACAGGAAGATGAAATTCTATTTTTTTTTCAAGAATATTAGCAATTGATCCCATAATTGCATTGATTATTATGTTACCGATTTCAACAAAGGTCATTTTCCAAAGATCGTCATTCATTGGTGTCCTTTTTTCTTCTCCCGTAAGAAGATAAAACAAACTATCTGAGCTCTTTTCAGGAAAAATAAGAATTACAGTTCCCTCAAATGCTCCAGAATAATCCTGGCTGACAATCGAATACGATGCATCCTGATATGAAAATATATCTGTAAGTTTATTAACGAGATTGAGAGAAATAACTGGAATATTCAGGGTTACATGATGTCCTGTAAGAGAATTCAGACTCCCGGCAGATTTGCCAATTCCAATATTAACCAGTTCTTGAATTCCGTCAAGAATTAATTCAGGCATATCATTCATGGCACGAGAGAAGAGAATCAATAACCGGAATTAAATCTTCCGCTTTCACAGGTTTATTAATAAATGCCTTTGCACCTATCGAAAGACAGTCTTCACGTGTTGTATCCTGAACATCAGAAGTGAGCATAATCACTGGAATTTTATTCTGAATTCGTTGGAGTTCTTTTAGTACTTTAATCCCATCGGTTTCAGGCATCAAAATGTCCAGAAGAATCACATCTGGTTTATCCGCAATGATCTTTTCCAGGCCTTCTTTTCCGTTCACTGCTTCAATAACATCATATCCTTTGGCTTTTAAAGGTACAGTGATAATACGACGCTGGAATAATGAGTCATCAACGATTAAGATGCGAGTCATTTAACAACCATAAGTGTGTTTCTAATAAAGATATATATTCCTACATTTCTGTATGAAGCATATTTGCACAATTTTTCATATTAACTAACTTTAATTAATGTCCTGTATATTTGAAATGACCTGTTGGAACACGTATTTCAAACTTAGCACCTATATTTTCTGTACCCGTTTCGATAATCTGCATACCAGTTATTCCAAGGATTTCCCTAACAAGAAATAATCCTAATCCTGTGTTTGAACCAAATCCCCTGTCAAATATCCGCCCTTTAATCTGGAGAGGAATACCGGTTCCATTATCTTCAATAATGATTATTACTTCCTGTTCCATTGGTATACTTCGAATAGTGATTTGTGTCGTATGTTCTCCATGTCTAACTGCATTCTCCAGTAGATTATAGATTGCTTTTTCAATAAGTGGATCTGCAAGGACTTCAAGTGTCCCAGTATCAACGTTAAGTGTCATGCCCGAAAAAGTTGGGCCAACCCCTGAAGATCTAACAAGTGATTCAACATTGAACCAGGATGGAAGTGAATTTCCCATCTCCTGATAATCACGGGCGAAGGCTATGTGGTTTTGCATTAGTTGAGCAGCCTGTTTCATTTTTCCAAGATATGTAATGATTTTTCCTTCTGGTTTTTCATCTAGTGCAAAGGTGAGATAACCCAGGAATGCTGTCAGAACATTGTTGAGATCATGTCGGGTGATAGATGAGAGTGTATTTAATTTACTTAGAGCAATTGCTAATGCCCGTTCAGTTTTCTTTTTCTCTTCAAGTTCATTTTTTATCATATCTTTTATTTGACGGTATTTTAGAACCTGTTCAGTAATTGCAGTAACGTCTTCAACTGATATCATTGCACGTGGTTCTCCATCAGACAGTTCAAAGGGAGATACGGTTATTCTTTGAATTTTTCCTTCATTCTGAGTTTCAGATAAAATTGGGAAGATTCTCGAATGAAACCTGGATGAGAAAATAACAGGACCTCCACCTCGAAAGACTACTCGTACACGCTCCTGAATGAGCGGATCTGCAAATCGTGGAACCACTTCCTCAATTGGTTTATCAAGTACATCCGTTGCTATTAAACCAGACCATTGTTCAATTGTCCGATTCCATAGAGAGATAGTATAATTCTCTCTTATTATACAGATACCCACTGGAAGTGTATTGAGATTGAGAGCAATGAGAGATTTTTTCTCATCCCACATTATAATCCATTCTCCATCGCTTGTTCTATATGGATTTTTAGATACTGAAATGATTCAGGTGTTAAGGTTATGAATATATCACTTTCCACATGTCTATCCTGAACAAGAAAATGAGTATGAGCGATAATTCCGATAAGGGTTCCAGTTATCGCATAAGGAATGATTGATTTGGCTTTTCCAACCTGCTAACGAGGAAATTGAAATAAAAGCCGAGATTTTAAAAAAATACTCAGAGAACTCATTACAGAGCTGATAATGATATTACTTACCTCTAGCAGTGTTTCAACCCGTAGAGCATCCATTTCATCTGATAATTCTTTTTCTCCTGTAAGGAGCATAACAAGATTTAGGGCACTTAAAAAAGGAATGATAAGATCAAATGATCCTGTCAATTCTCCAGAAAATTCAAGAATGATGTGAGAAATTTCTTCCGAATTTATTGAATTTGCTGTAGGTTTGATTAGTTGGATATCTTGAGTGACATTTGAAATTTGAACTTCAGGAACCGTCAACGTTACGTGAGCTTTGGTGAGTCGGTTAAGCATTCCAGCCGAGCGGCCAACTCCTATTGTGACTAATTCACGAATACCATCTATTACTTCTTCAGATACATTCATTAAAATTTCAGTGATATAATACAAAATTTGATAATATATATATATTTCTTTATTAATTGTATCTACTATCTATTCCAAATGAATTGATTAATTGTTATTTTGATATTAGTTATTTGTGAAATCTCATCGATTTTTAATTGATTAAGAAATATTTTTAAGAATTTAGAGGATATCATGTAACCTTAAATTTCATCATCTCCTGTGATACACTGTCCACAATTCCTACAACATTATTAACAATTTCGCTAATCTCTTCGATTGCTGCAGTCGTTTCCTGAGTAGCGGCAGCAGTATTTTCTGCTTCATGGGATGTATTCTGAACAAGTTCTGACACTTCATGAATACTTGCTGTAACTTCTTCAACAGATGCTGCCTGCTCTTCAGAAGCAGAAGCTACTTCTACATTATTTTGAGTTATATTCTCAATAGTATCTGCGATTTGATTAAATGCAGCCAGAGTTTGCTCTAGAGCTACGCTCCCTTCCTGAACGGATGTAGTAGATTTATTCATCGCTTCAGTGGCATTTTTTGATTTGCTTTGCAAAGTTGAGATCATTTCAGCTATATTTTCTGCAGATTTCCTCGAGTCCTGTGCAAGTGATTTAACTTCAGCTGCAACAACTGCAAATCCTCTTCCTGCTTCTCCGGCACGTGCTGCTTCAATTGCTGCATTGAGAGCAAGAAGATTGGTTTGGTTGGCAATATCAGAAATTAGCTTAACAATCTTTCCTATCTCATTCATCTGTTCATTAATATCATTCACTATTGAATCAACATCTTTTGCAGATTTTGCGATTTCATTCATGGCCTTCTCAGTCTGCCTGGCAAGATCAATCCCATTCTTCGCAAAATTATTTGCTTCACTCGATGATGCAGAAACAAATTCTGCTTTTTTTGAGACTGATGCAACTGTTTCGTTTAAATCTTCCATTGCCCTCAGGACCTGAGATATACCATTTCCTCCTTGTTCTGCGTTCTTGCTAACCTTATTTGAATTTGTTGCTATCTGATGAGCCCCTTTTGAAATATCCTGAATGTTTGCCTTTGCTTTTTCTGCACCTGTCGCGAGTTCTGTCACTTTCTTATTGATTAGGGAAACTGCTTCTGATATCTTGATGCCAATATTATCCAAAGCATCTTTAAACGGTACCCAGTCACCCTGTAAATTCAGCGATGTTGAGACTCGATTCGTAAAATCATAATCAGCATAACTCTTAGAGATACGAAGTGCCTCGTTCACAGGTAAAATAACACTATCAAGGGTGTGATTCACGCCTTCTACAATCTTCCTAAAGTCCCCCTGATGTTTTGTCAAATCTGCTCTCGTTGACAATTTCCCATTTACTGCTGCTCTGACAAGCATGTGGGCTTCATGAACAAGCAGGTTAACAGCTTCAATACACTGATTAAGATTGTTTTTGATGACATTGAAGTCACCATTGTATGAATCAGTAATCTTTGTGGGTATGTTTCCCTTACTAATGTTATCTATATAATCCGCAGCAACATTCAAAGGACCAATGACTGCGTCCAAAGTTGCGTTCATACCCTCAACTATCTTCTTATAATCACCCTGATGTTTTTGTGAATCGATACGCGTGTGAAGTTTACCCTCAATAGCAGCTTTTGAAAGTCTATCAGCATCAGAAATCAAGAGATCGAGTGCATCTCTAACTTTGGCAAGGTTATTATTGATCTCAGTAAACCATTGGCGTGCTTCTTCGGTTGTTTTGGAAGCAGGTGCAATCTCTAAGTTGAAATTGAGATTTCCTTTAGCAAGTTCTATTAAATTATCAGTCATTGAGGAGAGATAGGCAGTGATATAGTTAGCCAGTTCCTCTCGTTTTTCTTCCTTTTTTAGTTTCTCGGTGAGATCGTTATACACTGCCATGATGCTTACTATCTCACCATCTTTATCGAGCAGAGGGATAGTGATCTGTTCAAGTGTATGGGTGGCTTTTGGGAACTCAACAATGACCTGCCCGGTGACTCCCTTTTTTGTCTCAACAGCTTCCCTGAGGTTATGCCCGCTCTTTTTTAAAATTTTGAATTCACTGATATTCATCTTCTGCAAGTGATCTTCAGAATATCCGCTTATGGTTAGGAAAGCTTCGTTTGCAAGTTTTATATTAAAGGCAGTGTCGATAATTAGTAATGGCTGGGGATTCTGCATAACCATCGTGAAAGCAAGCTGACGCTGCTTTTTTGCTTCATCTTTCTGTTTCTTTGCTTCTGCCTCCCGTTCTTTAAGTTGTATGTATTCCTCAATCTCCCTCTTGACTGCAGGGATAAGACGGGAATATTTACCTTTAACGATAAAGTCGCGTGCTCCAGCCCTCATTGCATCCACTGCAATCTCTTCGCTTATGACACCTGATAATATGATTACAGGAAAATCACACTTCATCTCTTTTAAAAGCGACAGTGCGGGAATCGCCCCAAAACCAGGTATTGAATAATCACAAAGAATTATATCCCAGGTTTCGTTAGTTATTGCATCTTTCATTTCGGGGACATTTTCAACTCTTCGTTGTTTTAATTTAAAACCACCATCTTCAAATACATTTGTCAATAATATTGCATCGTCTGGCGAATCTTCAACAAATAATACTCTTATCTCATTTTCCATTTTCTCTTCCTCTTTATTTCTAAATCACAATTATCCTTTCAGTTCTTTCAAGTGAAATACTTCCCCTCGTTTTTTTTATTTTATTGTATAAGGTCCTAGGATTGGGGTCGGGTGATAACTAGTAGATGTAGGTTTTAACATCAGTGTGGGCGATCTTCTTAATAAAGTAACAATTGGAGCAACTTGTTTCTGAGTTGGAACAGGGGACGTAAAAGAACTAATAAAACCCGGATTCTTCTCCAATGACTCTGTTTTCTTTGCGTTTGAAGATACGTCTGTGTTTATATTAATTATGTCACCAAAGAATGTTGCTACTGGATTTCCATTATTTGAAGGAGTAATGAAGAACGTCCTGAACTGAAGGTCGTAAGATCCCATGGCTAATGGAGCAATGAGAGTGAACGGAAAGCTAAACTCCTGACCGGGTTCTACAGTCGTACCTTGAGGGATCATGATATCACCTATACCAAACTTAAGTGCATCACCAAACGGTCTCAAACCAAATTTTACCCCTTCAGATGTCCAGGCCATTGTACCTGTGTTCTTAACAGTAATAATCCCGGTAAATGTCTGGCCCGGTTTAATTCCGACAGGTATCGTTGAACTGATAAATTGCATATCATAGGGATGTTGGAATTCATCTGTTGTCCCCTGGTCTGAAGTGCTGGAGCCGGCGTTATTCCAGAAAGGTGGCATTGGAACTGAAGAGGTAGAGGGATTGGTTGTTGGTACTGGAGTTGGTATGGGAGTTGTTGTGCAATAATTGATGTCGACAGGGATGAAACTTGAATTTATCCACACATAACATCCTTTATTTTCTGTAAATGTATTTGAATTAGAATAATTAACATCGAACCCTATATCTTGTCCTGTACCATTGTTTCCAATAATTGTGTTGTTATTTGAATTGTCAAAATAAAAACCGCTTAATTGATTGCTTAAAGCAGTGTTATTGTTGAGCGAATTGTTTGAACTCGATTCGAGGTTAAACCCGCTCAATTGATTACCTGATGCTGTATTATTGTTGAGTGTGTTATTTAAACTCTGATAAAGATAAAATCCATCCCATTGGTTATCAATTGCCGTATTATTGTTGAGCGAATTGTTGTTTAAACTTTGATAAAGTACAAAACCATCGCAATTATTACTGGTTGCTGTATTGGCGGTAATGTTATTATTTGAACTTTTATAAAGTTCAAATCCATTTATTCCATTCCTAGTAGCAGCGTTATTAGTCAGATTGTTATTTGAACTCTGTACAAGTGAAAAACCCATCACGGAATTGCCGGTAGCGGCGTTATTAGTCAGATTGTTATTTGAACTCGATAAAAGAAAAATTCCATTTTGTTGATTGTCATTAGCGGTATTGTTAGTCAGATTGTTATTGGAATTCAATTCAAGTAGAAATCCTTCCCATGAATTGTTAGTTGCATGATTGGTGGTGAGATTGTTGTAAGAACTCGAATCAAACAAAAACCCGTTCCATTTATTATCGGCTGCAATGTTATTGTTAAGGTTATTGTAATTTGAACTTGAATGGAGGTAAAATCCTCCCTCTTGATAGGCGGTTTTGTTATTGAGGTTATTTGATGCGGTGTTATTATTAAGATTGTTGTAAGAACTCGATTCGAGGTTAAATCCATTCCACCAATTGGCAGTTGCGATATTGTCAGTTAGATTGTTGTAAGAACTTTGAATAATGTAATATCCATTTTGACGGTTGCCGGTTGCAGCATTACCTGTGAGGTTATTGTTAGAATTCGATTCAAAGTTAAATCCATTATTGTAATTGCTATTAGCATTATTATTATTGAAGTTGTTGTTAGAATTTGAAATAAGGTAAAACCCATCCCAATGATTATTAGTTGCCGTATTGCCATTAACGTTGTTGTTGTTAGAGTTCCCTCTGATATCAAACCCAAACTCGTGATTGCCTGTTGCTGTATTGTTGGTGATGTTGTTGTTAGAAATCCCATAAAGATAAAACCCTTCTCCTGTATTCCCATTTGCAGCGTTCCCTGTCAGGTTGTTATTAGAACTCCCAATCAAGGAAAATCCAAATGCATTCTCATTTGCGTTGTTTTCATTGATGTTGTTGCTGATAGAACTCGCATCCAAGGAAAAACCATTAAAATTCCTAGTTGCGTTGTTTCCATTAATGTTGTTGCTGATAGAACTCCCTTTGATATCAAACCCGGACTGATAATTGCCTGTTGCAGTATTCCCTGTGAGGTTGTTGTTGTTAGAATTTGCATCCAAGGAAAAGCCATCCCATTGATTGCCAGTTGCGGCATTCCCTATGAGATTATTGTTAGAACTCTGATCAATGTGAAACCCATGCTCTTTATTGTCAGTAGCGATATTGCCAGTGAGGTTATTGTTAGAACTAGATCTAATATAAAATCCATCATATTGATTACCAGTTGCTGTGTTGTTGTTGATGGTATTGTTGATAGAATTCGATCCGAGCCAAAATCCATAAGCCAATTGACTATAAGTTGCTGTGTTGTTGTTTATGATGTTGTTATTTCCCGATAATTCAAACCCATTTATTAGGTTGCTATCTGCAGTGTTGTTGTTGACTTTGTTATCATTTCCAGAAAGGGAAATACCACAAGCTCCTTGATTGCCGGTGGCGGTGTTACTGTTGATATAGTTGTTATTGGAAGAAGAAAGATATATTCCATATTGCCCTATGTTTTTGTTCGCAGTACTTGAACTCATTTCAATTCCATTAGAGTTTTTAATGACAATACCATTACCTGTATTATAACTCGCATTCACATTTGTGATGGCTGAAGGGATTGAACCTGAACCCGAAAGTGTGTCAATTACATTATTAAAAAATATCCCAGTGTTTAAAAAATTGATAAGTGTGATATTCTTAATATTAATTCCGCTAAGTGCATTTGACGAATCTGATGAAAAAGTATCATAACTTCCAATGCTCTGATTATTCACAAGAATACCATATTGTGTTTTCCCGCCGCCGTCAAGTATTGCACCCATTCCATCAAAATATACATCTGAAGCATTGATGAGTATTGCAAAAGTTGATCCGAAATTCGAAAATGTATTAGTAGATGAATTTAATGTTACCCCTGACCCTGTATTATGACTGGGATCAAGGTCCATAGTCCAGTCATGGCCAGACTCATTAATAACCCAGTTGTTATTACTATTGGAATAATAAGGATTATTTGACGATGTATTCAACGGAGGGTCAGACCATGTGGCCTGAGCAGCTTGAGCAGTAGTGGTTTCCTCTACATTATTTATAGAGAAACTACTTTCATTCACTGCGTAATCGGTTTTGTGAATTTCATTTGGGCTCTGAGTTTCTGTTGGTGTATCCAAAATCTGAAGGCTCTCAGTTACTGTAGGTGTAATTGTAGGTAGATCATTTATTGTTATAGTGGGGGTTGGGTGGAGTTGAGTCTCAATACTGAATGTTTGCTGAATTGTTGGATCCGCAGTTGTTACTGTTGAAATGGTTGCATCAGGCGTTAGGACAGAACCTGTATCAGATGATGAGATATCGGTAGAATTCAATGAGAATCCATTTGTATCTGCTGTTACAATTGTTCCAGTTATTAATGAGAAGACGAGAAAGAAAAATAGAATACTGCAGTGATTACTAAATAGATTCATCCACAAACACCCATTGAATCATATTGATATATTTTAATTTTATTATGCTATAAATACAGCAATTTTTATCACTACCCAATTATTTTAGCGATGCGCCAAAAAAAAAAGAAATGAAGATGAATTTATCAACAAGCTCTGCAATAACCAGATACTTTCGTGCCATCCTGTTTTGTATATCCATTCACCCAGCATTTTCCAACTGGACAATTTGCGGAACTATTTGATGCTGACTGATTTGAAGTGGAAGCTATTTTGGTTGGTTGAGATTGAGTTTTCGTTGGAATTAAAGTAGAATTAATAATCGCTTTTGTAAGTGTTACCGCAGTTGTTTTGTTACTTACAACTTTTGTGGTCTTCGTGGCAACTATTGTCATTGTTTTGTTTTTAGTAGGTGTCCCGGTTGTATTGCTAATAATTGTAACGGTTTTGTTAGTACTAGGTGTCTTTGTCGTGGTACTAGCTGCTAAAACAACATCAAATGCTCCTGCTACAATCAAAATTACTACAATCAGCAGTAATAAGGTCAATAGTTTATTCATAAAAGATTTCTCTTTCTTTACGGCTTAAGTCTTCCGAAATATATCGGAAGACCAGTAAGCATTCCCAGTCAGTTATCACAATCCTTGTGATTTATTCTTTATTTAAGATAATTGTGCCAAAAGGAGGATACCGAATAATAAAAGAAAATAAGGCGAAATAAACAGAATTTTTTAATCGAGATATATTATTATTTCCCATTTACCTGACGTCTCTTTCAAAACGCCACTTCCCAATCGGTACTACAATCTCAAACCTTGCTCCTTTTTGAGGCTCACCATTTTCAAGGATGGTGATACCAGAAATATCAAGGATATCCTTTGCGAGGGTTAATCCAAGTCCCGAGTTCTTACCAAACCCACGTTCAAAGATTTCACTTTTGTCTTCAGCCTGTATACCAATACCATCATCCTCGCATAAGATAATATAAGATCCATCGCGTTCCTGTACAGAGAACCGGATATTCGTAATTATTTCGCCATATCGCAATGCATTATCAATCAGATTATAGAATACTTTAACAATCAATGGGTCAGCAAATAATTCAAATTCAGCCGGTAAATCATTTTTTATCGTAATCTGCTCAAAATTCGCTTGATTTGCTGCAATACTGATCAAGGTCCGGCAGTCCTGCCAGGACGGGACATTAATTCCAATCTGCTCATATTCTTTGGTGAACTGGATAAGGTTAAAAATATGGTCTTTAACTGTTTTAACCTTCAGAAAATCGTCATTATGAGTAAGTTCGGGTAACATTTCTTCGAGGATGTTGAGGTATCCGTCCTGCACCATCAGCTGGTTTTTGATATCATGTCGTGTGACACTGGAGAGGAGGGTAAGTTTTTGGTTTGTCTGCCTGATTGCTTCCTCCGCCTGCTTACGTTCGGTAATATCTATGAATGTCACAAAATCGGCGTAACGACCATGGTACATGATAGTCTTCGAGTAAAGGTCAAGGAAAATAACCTCACCTTCTTTATTGAGGGCGCGAAATGAGTAATGCGTTACGGCACCAGGTGAATTCGTCTCTTTTTTTTGTATTTGTTCCATTACAAAATCCAAATCTTCCGGGTGAACAGTTTTAGCATATTCGAACCGGTTCCAGCTGTGAATCTCATCTTCTGAATAACCCGAGATTGCGCAATATCCTTCATTGAAATACTGGAAGATCCCGTCCTGGATAATACCTATACCTAATATGGACTGCTCTGACAATATTCTGAATTGTTCTTCATTTTCCCGCAGTGCCTGCTCAGCTCTTTTTCGGGATGTCGCCTCCCTGATCATTTGCGCGAGTTCTGCAAATTGCGATTTCGTTTCTATACCTTTCTGGAGATAGAAGTCTGCTCCACTGTTTATCGCTTGTATGACTACTTCTTCCCTGCCTTTCCCTGTGAAAAGAATAAATGGAATCTTTCTGAATTTTTTACGGATCTGAGTTAAGAACTGAATTCCATCAATTCCCGTCATCTGGTAATCGGAAATTATGACATCATAATTTTCCTTATGATTTTGGACTACTTCATCTTCCTGTATTTCCTTACAAAATACTAATGAACAGTATCTCAGAAAAGACAAACTATACTTTAATAATCCACCTGAATCATTATGTATCACTAACAAAGATTAAAGTATAAAACGAAGAATTGAGTATCAGAACATCATTAAACTAATTAAAGAGACTTGAAGTAAAAAGACGGGTTCAAACCTGCAGAACAGCATCCCAATGAAAACGGATGAATCAGAATATGAAAAAACCATTGCCTAATAAACCCGATAACAAAGAAATATTTGAATTATTAAAGGGTACAGGATTAGAAAATCAAGACAAACAATTGATTTATTCAATATTATGTGAGCTTTGGAAGGACCCAGAGGTCCAGGCAGTATATCTGTATGGATCATATGCTCGTTTAGAACAGAAACCATATTCTGATATTGATATTGCTGTAATTACAGGCTTTTCGAAATCTTCCCGGAAACAAAAGGAGCGTATAGGATCGTTTTCTTCAAAAAAATATGATGTACAGGTCTTTTCTGATTTACCACTCCCAGCAAAATTCCAGATTTTTACTAATGGAATTCCATTATTTATCAGGGACACTAATTATCAACGGAACCTTGTAAGATCTGTCATTCTAACCTATATGGATTGTGAATCAATGAGAAATCGATGGAAAATCAGAATACTTGGTTAATATAATGAGTGAAACTGATAGAATTATAGCAATTATTGCAGACATTGATCATTTCCAGAAAGATTTCACTATTCTATCCAGATTGGGTGTCCCAGATGAGAGTGATATTGCAAGATACCATGGTGTTTCAATGGTACTCTTTACAATTCTCAATCTTTGCTTTGAACTGGGTGAAGAAGTGATATCCCTGATACACGGAAAAATCCCCCATACTTACCGTGATATTTTTACCATATTACATCATAATGGAATTATTGATGAAAAATTGATGCATACTATGTCAGATCTAGTTTATTACCGAAATAAACTTGCTCATCAATACACTGGACTGAACCGTCAGGACATTGAAGCAATAGTTGAAAAAATGGATGATATCAAGGAATATATCGAGACAGTGAAACAGGTAATAAAAGATTTATCAATGTAACGGGGAAGCTGTATTCCTGTCCTTTTTCGACAGTCGTTCCTGGGGGGAGCATAATATCGCCAATACCAAACTTAAGTGCATCATCAAACGACCTCAAACCGAATTTAACTCCTTCACTGGTTCCAAGCCATTGTACCTGTATTTTTGACAGTGATCACCCCTGTAAATGTCTGACCTGGGTTTAATCCGGAAGGTATCGTTGAACTGACAAACTGCATATCATAGGGATGCGGTGTTTCGTTGTTTGTCCCCTGATCTGATGTAATCGACCCGACATTCTATGAAGGTGCCGCAGGAGGTGAATAGGGGTCGGGGGTTCCTGTAGGTGATGGTGTTGAGTTGCAGTAATTGATGTCTGACGGGATAAAACTTGAATTGTCCCAAATATAACATCCTTTGTTTCCAGTGAATGTATTCGAATCAGAATGATAAACATAGAACCCGCTTAAATTATTCCCGGTAGCAGTGTTGCCTGAGAATGTGTTGCTGGAACTATCCTCTACCTTAAAACCATATTCCGGGTTATAATCAGCAATGTTTCGTATGAGGTTGTTGTTGTTGGAAGAAACGAGAGATATGCCATAACCAAGTCCCCCTACATTTATTTTATGATTATTGCTCACGGTGTTTGAACTCACTTCAATTCCATTAGAATTCTCTAGGACTATCCCACTATTATCGCCGTTATAACTTGCATTTACGTTTGTAATGCTTGAAGGATTTGAGCCTGGACCGGAAAGTGTGTCAATTACTTTGTTGAATAATATCCCTGCCTGCACAAAATTGATTAGTGTAATATTCTTAATGCTAATCTTGCCGAGTGGGTTGGATGATAAGGAATTAAAATTGTTTGCACTCTGGTTGTTCACAAGGATTCCGTATTGGGTGTACCCGCCCCCGTCAAGTATTGCCCCCATACCATCAAAAATGACATCTGACGAATTGATATGGATCGCAAAATCGTGTCCGAATCCCGAAAATGTTTTGGTAGATGAGTTTAAAGTGACCCCTGAACCCTGATTATCGGCCTGATTTGGCGTTTTGCTTCCCGTAGATATGTGATTCCCTGTCCGGTATGGATGAAAGGATTTCTCGAATCCCCTTTTTCCGGCAAAGTAAGCACTCGTACACAAAAAATAATCCAAATTCTTTCTCTCACTCCTGGGATGAAGGTGCTCGATGCCGGTTGCGGTTGGTGAAGGTAAGCTTGAACCCGACTAGTTCGACAGGGCTATTATAGTAACAGTGCTTGGTGAGATACCAGACCGTGAAGCAGCAATACAGGAGATCTTCACCACTCTTAAACCTGGTGGAATCCTGTTTATAGAGGAGACAGTGAATAATTACAATTTTTACTAATTGCACTAAAACCGTAAAGTTAAGAGTTTTGAAAACTATATGGATTGTAAGTTCTACCTTGAAGAACTATTCGGGAGAAAAGTTGATCTTGTGATGGAGAACACAATTAAAATCCGTTATAAGCCTTATATCCTCGATGAGATTATTTATCCATAGAACTGAGTTGCAATACCTCGATGATATTTTTGAAGCTATTCAAAATATTGAGGAGGATACAAAGGATATACCATATAATGAGTTTTATGCGGACCGAAGGCGAAAAGATGCAGTTATACGAAACTTCGAGATAAATTATTGATGTTATGCGCCACGCTAATGAGGTTACGGAAGGATGCAATTATATTGTATCACCTAGACGCTTTGATCTGTGTCCCTGTACATCCCATGCGGGACGGTCATTTCGAACCGTGCACCCTTCCCGTGTTCTCCTGTTTCTTCGATTGTTATTCTGGTGATTGAAAGGATCTCACGTGACAGGAAAAGACCAAGGCCTGTGTTCTTTCCGTATCCCTTGTTAAAGATCTTTAGTCTATCCGTTGCAGTAATACCAATACCATTGTCCTCGAAAATAAGGCAGAGGGCATATTCGGAACGAGTGGTGCTGACCCGTATGGTATCCATGGAATCTCCGCCGTACCGGAGTGCGTTGTCGATAAGATTATAAAATACTTTGTTTAAAAGCGGATCTGCGAATAATTCGAGCCCAACAAGCTCAATAATGAACTTTGTACTTACTATTGGAATCAAAGCTATCGAATTTTCAATACATTCCTTTACATCCTGCCAGACAGGGGACGCAACTCCGAGATCTTCGTACTCTTTTGTAAATTCTATCTGATGTTCTATTGTATTTAATGCATGTTCAGCTTTTGAAAGGAATGTATTAACCTTTGAAACGTCATCCAAAACATTATTTAAAAGATGTAGATATCCTTTTAACACCATGATCTGGTTTCGTATGTCATGACGCGTGATGCTTGAAAGGAGATTGAGTTTTTTGTTGGCGGTCCTTAAGATTTCCTCAGTCTTTCGTAGTTCGGTAATGTCATGGATAATTCCCTCAACACCCAGGATATTCCCGTTTGTATCATAATAAAAATGGCTGTTCGTAGTTAAAAACCGGAGAGTCCCATCGCTCCACCTTATTGTAATCGGATAGGAATCAACTGAACCAGTCAGTTTGAGATTTTCGAGAAATTTTTCACGGTTTTTCTGGTCTTCATATAAGTTTGTTATATTAATCCCAATCATTTCTTCGATCGATTTAAAATTGGAAAGTTTCAATCCGGACGGGCTGATCATTGTAATTCGCCCTTCATTATCGGTCCTATAGAACACGTCCTGCATGTTTTCAAAGATGGTCCGGTACCTCTCTTCGCTTGCAAAAAGGGCAAGTTCGGTTTTTTTCTGGTCAGTTATATCCTGGATAAGAAGTATCAATCCCTCCTCCTCATTATTTGCAGAAAATATTATTTCATTGGTGACGAGGAAGTAATGATCACCGCCCTTCATCTTTTTTGAGAGTTCAGTTCTTTTCGTAGTTCTGGACCGAAAGAATGATATGAGTTCCGGCCAGTCTGGTATCATTTCATCGATCTGCCTACCAATTGCATTCTGCTTATGGAAAGAAAAGAAAGAAGAAGCAGACTGGTTAAAATCGAGAATTTTTTCATTTGAGTCCAGAACCAGCATTATTATACTTATCTTATCAACGATGTAGCTCCTCGCTATTGGCACTATGTTAAGAAACTGGTATTGGTAAAGTGCAACAGTATACAGGATAGCAGTGACCCAGAGGAATGCCGGTGTCATGTTAACGCCTGGAATAAGGGAGATCCCGACCTCGAAAAAAATGTTAAGGATAGTTGGGAAAATAAGAGCGAGGAGAAGAAGCTGAGTCTGCATTTTTAGAAACGTCTTTTTCCGTGAAGTTTCGATTATCAGAATGGTTACCGCGATTACAAGTAGAATGGCTGAATAAATACTGTAAACTGAATAAAATGGACTGACCGTGTATTCAAGGACAGGAACTGGTCCAATTGTATTTATCGAAAAATTGTAACGGAAATATGGATGGAGTCCACTCGTAACCCCAAGCACTGCCCCGGCTATGGGTATTAAAAGGGCAATCGCGATCCAGTCCCATCGTAACCATTCTTTTCTATTTACATAGAGTAATACAAGCCAGATCTCGCCCATTGGAAAGAATGGAAGGACTAAAAACCTTAAGTTATGATAAAAAATGCGCAAGGGCAAAGAAGTTGTAAGGAGATCAAGAGCGTATAGTATAGCATATGCCGCTGCGCAGAACATAAGGAAAATATAGGGAGTAGCAACAGGGATTTTATCGATAAAACGCCTTCCGTAAAGACCAAGACAAAACATGCTGATCCCGGAGATAAACAGCATCGCAATTATCAGGTCAAAAAGAATCATGGCCGCCTTCCCTTATATTGAAATTTGGAATCATACTAAATAAGCTGTAATCTCAACTCCTTCATCTGTAAGTGGTATTTCACTGACTTCATATAAATAACGTCTCCCAATTATCCATTTATTTTTGCTATATATGTTTTAAATACTTGCATCTTAAACGTGACATCACGTAATAATCTGTAATGTATTCGAAAATGGAGATATCTTATGAATAAACGAAGGTTCCGGGCTATTGACCCGGAAAGAAAAGCCTGGCAGGATCCGGAAAAAATTTTTAGAACAATCGGACTTTCAAAAAGTATGGTTTTTATTGATGTCGGCTGTGCCGAGGGGTACTTTGCATTGCCAGCGGCGAGGCAGGTAGGGCCGGATGGTAAAGTTTACGCTGTTGATATCAATGCCGATGCAGTAAGAGTTCTTTCAGAGCAGGCGGCAAATGAAGGGTTGAGTAACCTTTCTGCAGATGTGAAGACCGCGGAGGAGACTATAGTCTGTAATGGATGTGCTGATATTGTCTTTTTCGGAATAGATCTCCATGATTTTGCAGACCCAGAAAGAGTCATTAAAAATGCAAAGCAAATGCTTAAACCCGACGGAAAATTGATAGATCTTGACTGGAAAAATGAGTCGATGGAGTTTGGACCTCCGCTCGCGAAACGGTTCTCAATTGACAAAGCAAAGGGGATGATGGAAGCCGCGGGTTTCAGGGTGCATTCTGTGGAGGACTCTGGACCATATCACTACCTGATAATTGCTGGCAACTGAAGGAATGTCGAGACCTGGAAAATCGTATCGATCATTTTATCTCTTCTGAAAGAGATGTATTTTTAGGGAAGACAAATGACAGACTTACCAAGTGCAGCAATTGTCAGGATCGCAAAAGCTAATGGTGCCGAGCGGGTAGGGAAAGATGCAGTTGAGTCGATAGCAAAGAAAACAGAGGAGTATATTGGCGAATTGACTAGTAAAGCCTCAAAACTGGCTAACCATGCCGGAAGAAAGACACTCAAAGAAGAAGACATCGAAATGGCTTCACAACATCACTGATCTTTTTATCCGTTAAAACATTTCCCGTTTATACAGACATCGTTATCTGGACAATAGTGGTCAGTTGACCCGCAGGGCTCATGACATTTAAGGTCTGAACCAAGAATATATCCAGGATCGCAACTCCTGCATTGCCCGCTTACACAGACACTATTATCAGAACAATAAGATTTGGCGCTACCACAAGGCTCGTGGCATTTCATGTCTGAACCAAGAATATATCCGGGATCACAACCCTTGCATTGTCCGTTTACGCATATACTGTCGCCAGTACAATATGAATTCCCTCCGCAGGATAAGTGACATAAATGGTCATCACCAAGTACATATCCTTCCCCGCAGGGATGTTTCAATTTGTCTAATGCGTCTTTGAATTCTTTCGGCGAATCAAAACTCCACCCTGAATAATATCTAGGGTTATTTACAGGGCAGTAATTTTCATTGCTACAGACAAGATAGCCCCCTGTCGTTTCAAGTGCTACCCAGGAACCCGGAGCCACTTCGGCAAGAACCCATGCATGGTTGGAATCCTTTATATCTGAAATATCCTGATCTACATTTCCAATTTCAATTTTTGCGTTAATCCCCTGAGTTTTAAGCATATCCCAAACATCACTCGACATATCACCGCAAACATAGAGATCATTTAGTGAATAGGTATGAGTTGCATGATATTTTTCAATAATCTCTTTTACTAATGCGATATTTCTGCCAAAGGATCCTCCAATATATTGAGGAGCATCCGTGGTAACTTTTTTCATGGGCGTAGGGGTTTCACTAATTATATTCGTGGTGGGTTTAAGTGTTGGGAAATCTGCGATAGTAACAGGCACTGAATTTAATGAGGGGTTCAAATACCTGGGCTTCTCGTTAATTCCCCCTATAATTACTGCACCAGTTAGAACTAAAAGAAAAATACAAATGAATCCTGCTATTTTAATGCCTGTACCACGGTATGGCGGCTCGTATCCTTCTTTAATGTCATAATTATTAATATCAAAAATAAGATGGCGATAATATAGGTACAGGGGATATCCAAGTATACATAATAAGAACGTGAAGGCTGACCATTCCCAGGGTTCCATGTCTGTAAAAATGCTATACCCCTTTTCAATGCCAGCATTGATCTGCCTTGAATCGATATAAATAAAGACTGCGCTGATAATTATATAAATAAAAATGCCTATTTTCCCACCAAATGCAAAAATGACTAAGAAAAATAACCAGATATAAAGAAAGTAATTTTTCTTATAATATAAATCATAATCAGGTTCGTTTTTTTGTCGTGAAATGGATTCCCCGGACAGTGATGGACCAGGGGAAGAGTTTAACGTAGTTCTCAGTTTCTTTTGAGCGCTATCCCTGTTCTTCCGGGCTTTATCATTTAGAGGGTTAATTGCAAGGACCTGATTGAAACAGGTGAGTGCCTCGTCATATTCGCAAAGTGCATATAATGCAACGCCTTTTGCGTTCAGGGCCGATTCATAACCTGAATCTATTTCCAGAGCCTTATTAAAATAAGAAAGAGCGGTCCGGTAACGATTCTCCCTGTAATGTTTTAGTCCTTCCCGGTACATTTTTTCTGCTTCGGGTTCTATTTTAAATCGGTCATTACTGGAAGATACCATTTTCAACACTAAATAAGGTGAGGGGGATGATAAAGATTTAACATTGAGTAACAAAAACTATTAATGGATTCGCTCACCCATGCCTTTTCGATTTCAGCCCTGCTGGTTGCGACAGGGAATATCGGGCTTATTCCATTTGCGGCACTTGGTGCAGTTATCCCAGACATCGATATATTTTTAGGCCTTTTTTCGAAGGAAATACCCAAATATTACTTATTTATACACGGTGGGATTACCCATAGCATCATAGGGGCCCTGACATTGGGAATATTACTGTCTCTTCTCTATATACTGGTCCTATTAACTGCAGTTATCCACTATATCTCAATTCAGACTTCACTTACATTTATTTTCGCTTTTTTTGTTGGAACTCTTTCCCATATTCTGCTTGATTATCTTGCGTATCCGGGAATCCCATTATTTGCCCCCATTTCTCCAAAAAAACACACATTAGGAGTTTTACCTGGTCCTCACCCTGTATTTCTTTTCGTGAGCCTTATTGCAACCTTCCTCATAATCGAAAATGTCAATATTTTTCAGATAATGGGCTTCTATTCTTCCTTTTTTCTTTTATTCTTATTTTTCTTCTTTATTTTGAAGATATATGTGGGTTTTACAAGTGATGGGGAGTCAATTCCTTCATTCAATCCATTACGCTGGACAATTATTAAAGAGACACAAAATGATTATTTAGTATCAGTCCGTTCATTGGGCAGTGGGATATCACCACTTGTCACTGTTAGTAAACGCAAACAGGTTTCTTTAGCAGAAGAAAGAGAATTGAAAAAAATTCCTGAAATAAAAAGACTTATCTATAACTCATATATTGTCTCATTTGAGAAGGAGGAGGATGATTTCGTGATCTATGATCCTCTAAGGCTGAATGGTCATTTCTATTATCCACAAAATTATAAATCTGTCAGAATTAAAAAAGAGGATCATTAAATGATATCAGTCCTGTACGTCGATGATGATGATTCCCTGCTTGAGATTGGGAAGATCTATCTTGAACGTACAAAAGATTTTACCGTAACCCTCCAAAACTCGGCAAAAAAAGCCCTTAAAACCCTGAAAGAAAGATCTTTTGATGCTATTGTTTCCGATTACCAGATGCCGTTAATGGACGGGCTTGAATTTCTGGAACTCGTCAGGCAGGAATATGGTGAGCTACCTTTTATCCTTTTTACTGGCAAAGGAAGGGAGGAAGTGGTGATACTCGCTCTTAACAGGGGGGTCGATTTTTATCTGCAAAAAGGTGGGGAACCAAAAAGCCAGTTTGCAGAACTGGCTCATAAAATAAAACAGTCAGTGCAGCGAAAGCGAGCTGAATTGGCTCTTGAGGAGAGCGAACGAAGGTACCGTGAAATTGTAGAGATCCAGACTGAATTTATAGCACGTTTTCGGCCTGACCTGACATATATTTTTGTTAATGATGCTTACTGCCGTTATTTTGGTAAGAAGCGTGAAGAAATAATCGGGAGTAGATATATACCCAAATTCCCTCCTGAAGATAAAGAATTAATTCGAAATCACTTTGCAGCCCTGACAATAGATAAACCTGATGCCGAACTTGAACACCGGGTTATAATGCCTGACGGCACTATCAGGTGGCACTGGTGGAGTGACCGTGCAATTTTCGATGACAAAGGCATTTTAACCGGATATCAATCTGTTGGAAGAGATATTACAGACAGAAAAGCAGCACAGGACGCACTCTTGGAGAGCGAAGCAAAATTCCGGGCACTTGCCGACGTAATTCCCATTGGAATCACTGTTATACAGGGCAATAAGGACGTTTTCGTAAATAATTACACTTCTTCAATAACCGGGTACACGAAAGAAGAGCTGTGTAAAATGGACTTCTGGGACGCTATTCATCCTGACTACCAGGCAATTTTAAAAGACAGGGGGCTCGCGAGACAAAGGGGCGAGGAAGTCCCAAACCGGTATGAGGTCCAGTATATAACCCGTTCTGGTGAATTACGCTGGGTAGAAGTATATGCTGAATCGATAATTTTTGAGGGAAGGCCTGCTGCTATTTCAATGCTTATCGATATAACAGAGAGAAAAAATTCAGAGAATGAGTTAAAAGCTGCAAATGAGCAACTAATATCTGCCAAAAACGAATTGCTGGTAAAAATTAACGAATTAAAAGAGAAAAACAGTGTTATTGAAGAGAGCAAAAAGGATTATCAGTCAATTATAGAGAATTTACAGGATGCTTTTTATAGAACAGACGTAGATGGCAACCTCACAATGTTCAGTCCATCATTTGTAAAAGAATTTGGATATGGTAACATCCAGGAGGTCCTGGGGAAGAATGTCCGGAATACATTCTATCTGAATCCTGAAGACCGGGATGGTTTCCTGAAAATTATTGAACCGTTAGGTGAAATAAAAAAGTATGAGCTTATTCTGAAAAGAAAGGATGGAGAACCTGTTTTCGTATCTGCCTCCTGCCATATTTACTATGACAGGGAGGGCAGGGTTGCAGGAGTAGAAGGAATTCTTCATAATATAACCGATATCAAGAAAGCCGAAGAGGTTATAACTGAAAGCGAGAGAAAATATCGTGAACTCGCAGACCTCCTGCCTCAGATGGTCTTTGAGATGGACACTAACTTTAATGTAACCTATACAAATCAATATACTCTGAAGGCATTGGGCTTTGATGAAAATGATATCAAAGATGGAATCAATGCATTGTCATTTATAGATCCAGGAGATCATTCCAGGATTTTTAAAAATCTCAGTTCGGGTCTGGACTATAATTCAATAGAAGAACATAAATATACCGCGTTTCTAAAATACGGCAGAATAATACCTGTTCTTATTTATGCATCCCCAATAACAAAGGATAACAATATTGTCGGTTACCGGGGAGTCATCGTAGATATTTCCCACGAGAAAAAGCTGGAAGAAAAACTTGAAAATTGTGAAGCAAGGTTAAAATTAATCAATGGAGAAACCTGAAAGTAACCATAACCCCCCGTTATTCGCAAGGCCTTTCTTTTTAAGCCTGACTATAGGTATTCCATTCTGTATATTCAAAATATTGTTTGGCATGTCAGCCCTGCGTGAAGGTGGGGATCAAGATTTTATATTAAAGGCAATCGGGTTCTTTATATTGATATGGGCAGGTACAGACTTTTTCATGAACTCCGGCCGAATTATTATTGACCTTCTAAATAAAGAGAGTTCTTTTGATTATTGCACAATTGGACAGGCCGGTCGTTATCTGGGTCGACCGTTGGTTTTCCTTGCAATTGATACTCTTTTAACCTTTCTTATCATCTGTTTTATGCTTTGGTCAGGCTGGATAACCCATCTCTCAGTTATTGAACAATATTTTTGGTATGCTGCAACAACACTGAACCTAATCAGCCTGTCGATTGTGTCACTCTATAATGAAATTCATAAATTGTAATTAATTCATTACCAGGGAAAGATATCAATCTGGGGATTTTGACAATCATTTCAAAGGGGAAGGCGTTTCAATTCAACAGGAATGATCTCTCTCGTAATACCTCTATCGAGTGCTCTATAACCTTATGAAACGAACATTTTTCATCTGAAAGACATGAAAAAAATAATAATCAAAGGTGCACGTCAGCACAACCTCAAAAATATAACGATAGAACTCCCAAGGGACAAACTTATAGTCATTACCGGACTCTCGGGTTCAGGGAAGTCAACTCTTGCATTCGATACTATCTATGCGGAAGGGCAGAGGAGGTACGTTGAATCCCTGTCTGCCTACGCCCGCCAGTTCCTCGGTCTCATGAGTAAACCGGATGTTGACAGTATTGAAGGACTGTCGCCTGCAATCTCAATAGAACAAAAAACAACGAGTAAAAACCCCAGAAGTACGGTAGGAACAGTTACAGAAATTTTTGATTACCTCAGACTCCTCTATGCCCGAATCGGCATTGCATACTGTCCTAATCATGGCAATCCGATAGAAGCTTCATCGCCTGATAAGATAGCAGACCGTATCATTGCCGAAAAAAAGGGACAGGTAACAATTCTTGCTCCAGTCGTAAGGCAGAAAAAAGGAACGTATCAACAGCTGATTCTCGACCTGAATAAAGATGGGTTCACTCGCGTCAGGGTGAATGGTGTGATACAGAGGACTGATGAAGAGGTTCACCTTGACAGGTACAAAAAACATGACATTGACATTGTCATCGATCGGATAAATGAAACTGACAGGTCAAGGCTTGTTGAGGCAATTGAGACTGCAGTCAGCCGGTCTGAAGGGCTCGTAATTGCACAATGGGACGAAAAGTCAGAAAAAATTTACTCTTCCATAATGGCATGCCCGGTCTGCGGGATGACCTATGAAGAACTTCAGCCGCGAATGTTCTCATTTAACAGTCCATTTGGTGCCTGCGAGGAATGTAAAGGGCTTGGGATCCGAATGGAATTTGACCCTGATCTGATAATTCCGGACAGGGAGAAATCAATTGCAGATGGAGCTGTTGCACTATACAGGAATATAATGGACAGTTACCGCGTCCAGTACCTTGGGGCCGTTGCCAACCATTATGGCTTTGAGATCTTCACACCAATAAAAGACCTGACTCTTGAGCAGTTCAATGCCCTGATGTGGGGATCAAATGCAAGGATAAAATTTAAAATGGAGATGCGGCAGGGCGATACCCAGTGGTCTCATACTGGTGAATGGGAAGGACTTGCACCGCAGGCGGACCGTTTATACCATCAGACACAGAGTGAATACAGGCGCCGGGAACTTGAACGTTTCATGAAGATCTCACCCTGTCCTCTTTGCCATGGAAAGAGGCTTAAAGAGAAAGTCCTATCAGTAAAAATTGCAGATAAATCAATTATTGATCTAACCGACATGTCAATTAAGAACTGCCGGGAGTTCATGACAGACCTCGTCCTTGATAAAAAGGAGCAGGAGATAGCAAAGCAGGTCTTAAAAGAGATACATTCACGCCTATTGTTCCTTGAAAGGGTCGGGCTCTCATACCTCACTCTGTCACGAAATGCAGGGAGCCTTTCTGGCGGAGAAGCACAGAGGATAAGGCTTGCAACGCAGATAGGTTCAAACCTTACCGGTGTCCTTTATGTCCTTGACGAGCCCTCAATCGGCCTCCACCAGAGGGACAACCAGAAGCTTGTTGATACATTAAAACGACTCCGTGACCTTGGAAACACGCTTATTGTCGTGGAACATGACGAAGACACCATCCTTGCAGCCGATTATGTCGTCGATATGGGACCAGGAGCCGGACTTCATGGTGGAGAAGTGGTGGCAAAGGGTACTCCGGAGGCGGTAATGAAAGTACCTGAATCCCTCACAGGTCAGTACCTTTCCAGGAAAATGATGATTGATGTCCCGGAAAAGCGGAGAATAGCAGATAAATTTATTCATCTTAAAGGCTGCAGGGAGAACAACCTGAAGGACATTGATATCAGCCTTCCTATTGGTCTCCTCACTGTTATTACAGGTGTATCAGGAAGTGGAAAATCAACTCTTATCTATGACACACTGTATAAGGCCATGATGAAGAGGCTGCACCAGTCAACTCTCGAAGCGGGTAAGTTTCGGGAGCTCTTCTTTGATAAACCCGTAGACAAGGTAATTGTAATCGACCAGAGTCCGATTGGACGCACTCCACGCAGCAATCCAGCCACATATACCAAAGTATTTGACGAGATTCGCAAGATCTTTTCCGAGACACGGGAAGCAAAAGTCAGGGGTTACGGACCCGGAAGGTTTTCATTTAACCTCAAAGGCGGAAGATGTGAAGCTTGTGAGGGTGATGGCCTTATTAAAATAGAGATGAATTTCCTGCCTGATGTCTACGTAGAATGTGAAGAGTGTCATGGCCACAGATATAACCGCGAGACTCTTGAAGTCAGGTATAAAGGAAAGTCCATTGCCGATGTACTTGCAATGAGCGTCGAAGAGGCATTCACCCTGTTTGAAAAGCTCCCAGGAATCCGCCAGAAACTTGAGACACTCATGAAAGTGGGGCTTGAATATATCAAGTTAGGCCAGAGTGCAACAACACTTTCCGGGGGCGAAGCACAAAGAATCAAATTAACTCGCGAACTTGCAAAAAGGGCGACAGGAAAGACAGTTTACCTGCTTGACGAACCTACTACCGGGCTACACTTTCATGATGTTAAAAAACTCATATCAGTACTTGACGAACTTGTGGAGAAAGGAAACACAGTCATTGTTATCGAACATAACCTTGACGTCATTAAGTCGGCGGATTATATAATTGACCTCGGCCCGGACGGTGGCGATGCGGGTGGAGAAATAATTGCGGTCGGAACCCCTGAAATGATAGCAGATGATTCGGGTTCCCATACCGGGAGGTTTCTCGCCCGGGTCCTTGGGGCATGATTGACCTTTCAGGTATTCCGGAAAACCCTGGCACTTATCTTTTTAAAGATGAAACTGGCAGAATTCTCTATATTGGAAAAGCAAAGAATCTGAAGAAAAGAGTCTCGAGCTATTTTCAGAAACATGACCATGACGCAAAGACGAGAAGCCTTCTTTCACATGTTACAGATATCGATTATATTGTAACGGCAAACGAACTTGAAGCATTAATACTTGAAAACAACCTGGTTAAAACCCATCAGCCGCACTATAATATCGACCTTAAGGACTCGAAGAGCTTTGCATACATCCTTCTAACCGATGAAAAATACCCGGCAATAAGGATAGCCAGAAGACGTGATGAAAAAGGCACGTTTATCGGCCCTTTTGTTTACGGAAAGGACCGAAACGATCTTATAACATTTGTAAAGCGGACATTTCGTTTACGGTCGTGTCGGAAACTTCCAAAACGGCCTTGTATCCGCTATCACATGAAGACATGCAGGGCTCCATGCATGGGTAATGAAAATGAGACAGATTATGTGAGGGCAGTTGACGATGCAATCCTTCTCCTGAAGGGAAAAGATGACAGCCTTCTTCATTCCCTAAAGGAACAGATGCGAATTGCGTCAGAGAAGGAAGAGTTCGAGAAGGCAATTACTATTAGAGACCAGATCTCAGCAATACAACGACTCAGGGAACACCAGTCCATGCAGAGGCCCAATGAAAGCAATGAGGATATAATAAATTACGTTATAACCGGGGAGACTCTTTCACTTATGCTCTTTAGTGTCCGTAACGGCACACTTATTAATAAGAGAGAATTTAGTTTTCCTGCAACAGAAGGTGCATTATCAGAATTTATTGTAAGGTACTATGGAGAGAATTTACCCCCAGATGACCTTATTCTGCCGCACGAACCTGAAGATATCATAAAAGAATTCCTTTCCTCAAGAAAAGGGAAGACTGTGCAGGTAACTATACCAAAAAGGGGAGAGAAAAAGAAACTCCTTGACCTTGTCATGACAAACATCGAACACAGTTTCTTCCGTGAACAATTGAAACTTGAAGCCCTGCGTGAGGCCCTGGGCCTTCCCCATAATCCAGTTGCAATTGAGTGCTTTGATATCTCTCACACAAGTGGCACCTCTGTTGTCGGTGCAATGGTGAGGTTTACGAACGGAAAACCCGATAAAAAGAACTATCGGAGGTTCAAAATAAAGACTGTTGAGGGAATAGATGACTTCCTTGCAATAAGGGAGGTTGTTACACGGAGGTATTCACGGCTTAAGCGGGAGTCACAGGAGTATCCGGACCTTGTTATTGTGGACGGAGGTCAGGGACAGCTTTTTTCTGCACAAAAGGCCCTTAGTTCTCTTGATATTTCGCTCCCGGTTGCAGCAATTGCAAAACGACTGGAAGAGGTCTATGTACCTGGCCGGAGTCAACCGCTCCCGCTTGATAAAGATTCCCGTGCAACTCTCTTTATACGCGAGATACGGGATGAAACACACAGGTTTGCAATAAAATATCATACCTTGCTCCGTTCAAAAAAGGTTCGTTCATGACTGATTTTAAGCTCAAATCTGAATTTTCGCCTGCAGGATCACAGCCTCAGGCCATAAGAAGGCTTGTTCAGGGTTTAAGGGAAGATAACCGTTTTCAGACCCTTATCGGAGTCACAGGCTCAGGAAAAACCTTTACAATGGCAAACGTGATAGCAGCGCTTAACAGGCCTGCTTTGGTTATAGCCCATAATAAAACTCTTGCTGCCCAATTATACAATGAATTTCGTGACTTTTTTCCGGATAACAGGGTTGAATATTTTGTTTCGTATTATGACTTTTACCAGCCTGAGTCTTATATCCCAGCTAAAGACCAGTATATTGAAAAAGATGCCCAGATTAACCCGCGTATTGAACAGATGCGACTCTCTGCAACAGCTTCACTCCTATCAGCCCGGGATGTAATCGTTGTCGCTTCAGTATCCTGCATCTATGGCCTCGGGAACCCTGAAAACTTCCGCGACCTGGGTTTTGACCTGAAAATGGGTATGACAATCAAAAGGGAAGATGTGCTCTGGAAACTCATCACAATACAGTTTGAAAGAAATGATATTGAGCTTGAACCAGGTCGTTTCAGGGTAAGAGGAGACACAATTGATATAATCCCCGCATACCTTGCAAATATAATCAGGGTTGAGTTCTTTGGAGATGAGGTTGAGAAAATTTTTGAAATCGAAAAGACTTCCGGAAAAGTTTTACAGGAACTTCCCTATTTCCATTTCTATCCTGCCCGTCATTTCGTGATCCCAGAAGACGTACGAAAGAGTGCAATTGAGACTATCAGAACTGAACTCGCAGAATCACTTCCAAAACTTGCAATGCTTGAAGCTCACAGGCTTGAGCAAAGGACTAACTATGACATAGAGATGATCGAGGAGACCGGGTACTGCAAGGGAATAGAGAACTATTCACGCCATTTTGATAGGAGAGCTCCAGGAGAGAAACCCTATTGTCTCATCGACTATTTCCCGGACGATTTCCTCCTCTTTATCGATGAAAGCCACCAGACTATTCCACAGCTCCATGGTATGTACCGGGGTGACCGCTCTCGAAAAGAGGCTCTTGTCAACTTCGGGTTCAGGCTCCCCAGTGCCTATGATAACCGGCCCCTGAAATTCCAGGAGTCCGAAAAGTACATGAAACATGTAATCTTTGTCTCTGCAACACCCGGAGATTATGAACTCGCGAGTTCAGCACAGGTGGTTGAACAGATTATCAGGCCAACAGGCCTTATTGACCCTGAAGTTACAGTACGGAAGACAGAAGGACAGATAGAGGATGTGATTATTGAATGCAGAAAGACAATTCAAAAAGGATACCGGGCCCTTGTTACAACACTGACAAAGCGTCTTGCTGAAGAACTTGCAGAGTATCTTGCAGCCGAAGGAATTAAAACCCGATATCTTCATTCTGAGATAAACACACTTGAAAGGACCGAAATTATCCGGGAATTAAGGCTTGGCAAATTTGACGTGCTTGTAGGGATTAACCTTCTAAGGGAAGGGCTTGATATTCCGGAGGTTGGGTTCATCGCAATTCTCGATGCAGATAAGGAAGGATTCTTAAGAGATGCAAGAAGTCTTATTCAGATAATCGGAAGAGCTGCACGAAATCAGGACTCTTACGTCATCCTATATGCCAATAACCTCACTCGGTCCATGACAACAGCACTAAATGAGACTGACCGTAGAAGGACTATCCAGCTCTCCTATAATAAAGAGCACGGGATAACACCTGAAACAATAAAAAAACCTATAAAAGAGAAAGTTATTGATATAAAAGATACAAGACACATTCCAAAACGGGATATACCAAATCTCATTATTGAACTGGAAACAAAGATGAAAGAGGCTGCAGAAAGACTGGACTTCGAAGATGCCATTGCATTGCGGGAGCAGGTGAAGGAGCTTCGAAAACGGTTAGGTAATTCTTTTTAAGAATCAAACCAGGATGGATTATTAACTTGCTTAACAACATTCGCCCAATATATTGCATTAAAAAAATGGTTCCTATATGACTGAAGTAAAGGAGAAAATTAAAAAATTTTCAGATTCAAATAAGAGACTTAGCTTTCATGATCTCCGAAAAACAGCAGCGGTGCTTCTTATACCATTTTCCCTGGTAATTATTGCGATACTCGTAGCTTTGAATATACCAACGGTCTTTGAGCCGATTTTTTTGCTACCGGTCATGAATTCAGTATTTCAGGGATTAATCCCACTCCTTATTGTATACATCTCGATTCGGGTCTATTTGAAAAGTGGCTCACCTAATATACTTATGACTGGGGCTGGTTTTCTAATATTCGGCCTTGGTGCAATTGTAGCAGGCTGGTTAAGTCCCTTTCCAGATGGCCCGAACATGAGCGTGACAGTTCATAATACCTGTTCCTGTATTGGTTCACTTTTTTTCCTTGCAGGAGCTGGAATTAGTAGAGATGTAGCAAATAAAAGAAGAGGAATTGAAAGTAAAAAGGATATTGTTGCATTATATTCAGTTATTCTCATTTTTGTCACTCTCTTTACCCTTGAAACAATTAAAGGAATAATCCCTCCTTTCTTCATACAGGGAATTGGACCTACGATTACAAGACAGTTAATTTTAGAGAATACAATTGTGTTTCTTGTTCTATCTTCCATAATCCTGGCGTTAAGATACCTTAAGACAAAAAGTGATTTTTTCTTCTGGTACTCTGTCTCACTTGCATTAATATCAATAGGTCTTATTTCTGTCTTTTTCCCCTCATCAGTAGGGTCACTTGTCAGTTGGGTCGGAAGAATAACACAATACATTGGATGCATTTTTGCATTATTTGCAATTTTTTTTATCGCACAAAGATCTGCAATAGAAAAAGGGCTGAAACTTGAAGGGGTGCTCGCGAATTTTTTTGTTGATATACAGGAGAATTATAAACAACTGGTAGAAGCGGCAAATGATGCTATTGTTACTTTTGATGAGGATTACCTGGTACTCCTTTGGAACAATGCAGCCTGGAGAATATTTGGCTACACAGAGAAGGAAGCAATTGGATCATGTTTCCTTGAACTGGCAATAGATGAGAGAGATAAGACGAACTTTAAAAATATAATAAGTAGTATTTCATTAAAGGAAACGTCTGAAGTGCTTGACAAGCTTTTAGAAATTAACTGCAGGCGTAGAAACGGGACTATTTTCCCGGTTGAACTAAATATTTCCCGGCGTTATTTAAAAGACACGCCAATCAGTACATGTATTATCAGAGATATCACGGCACGGAAACAGATTGATAACGCTCTTATTGAAACTACTGAATACCTCGAAAACCTGATAAATTACGCTAACGCTCCGATAATAACATGGGATCCTTTTTTTCGGATAACACGGTTTAATAGAGCATTCGAGGAACTAACAGGAAAAAAAAAGGATGAAATTATCGGAAAAACCCTGGACCTCCTTTTCCCGGATGAAAGTCGTTCATACTCAATGAATTTAATTCAGAGGACGTTTGAAGGAGAACGGTTCGAGACTGTTGAAATTCCAATATTGGACATAGATGGCGACATAAAAACGGTATTATGGAATTCGGCAAATATCCTTGACTCAGGAGGCTGTCGCTTGGACATAAAAAAAGCTTAATGAGGTACATATTCAGTTTAGTAGGCGTCCGATCCCATCAACAATTCAACATTAATAACCACTATTTTATCTTTTATTCATCGTTCACTACATTCTTGGAGACCAATTTAAATGTGTCTCCATTCGGGTAACTTCTAAATCCGATATACGATTCTTTTTTGGCCTTATCTTACTGAAACGGGACTGAATCTTAAGTTTCTTTGGTTCAGGAAGCGTTCAAGTCCGAATTTTATAGCTTTCTTGATATTATGAACAAGGCAAACAAGACT
>CAIYHQ010000047.1 GCA_903926075.1 uncultured Methanomicrobiales archaeon | reverse complement strand
TACGCCGGTAGGGAGAATGTTGTTCACTATGACCTGTTTTAGCAGGGCTTGTTTTGCCGCGGTGTCTACGAGTGTACGGCAATCCTGCCAGATATGGGCATTAACGCCGATCTCCTCATATTCACGGGTGAACCGGATCAAAGCAGAGATTCGCTCTGCAGCAGTTATAACCTTCTGGACATACTCGTTAAATGAAGGATCGCGTTGCTTTTTTTGGAGTATTTCTAAGTATCCCTGCTGTATCAATAGCTGGTTGTTAATGTCATGCCGGGTGATGCTGGAGAGGAGGTTAAGTTTATGGTTCGCCATGTGGACTGCATTTTCCTCCAGTTTGCGCTGTGTGATATCCTGATTCACACCGTGGGTCTTGATAGTCTTACCATTTTCATCTTTCGTTATTCCTATACGCACGATAATATGTCGGATCTCACCATCCCTACGGATTATTCGGTGCTCTATCTTTGACTCATACGCAGGGTCTGTAGCCTGAATGGCTTTATTTACTTCATCGGCCACTATATGTAAATCGTCAGGGTGAACAAATTTGTTGGCATACACATCTGCCGGCATCATGTAGCCGCCTTCGAATTTTGCATTGGTGCTATAAAGTGAATAGAATGAGTCGTCAAAGGTGAATATACCCGAATCAACATCAAATTGCCATTTCGCCATTTGTGCCAGGTTCATTGCTTCTGAAAGCTGGAATTGATTTATTTTAAGCGCCTCTTCCACAAGTTTCCGGTCTGTTATATCCTGGCAGACGACAAGGACATTGAGATCCCCTTTAGAACTTATTATCGTCCGGGCATATTCATCAACCCAAATCAGTGTCCCGTCTTTTCGAACATTCCTGAACTGCCAGTGAAATCTTTCCCCTGGAAATTTGAGACAGATCTGCAACCGCTCAGTCAATTCACGTTGATCATCAGAGTAAAATACTTTTAATACAGACTGACCTTCTAGTTCTCCAGCTGTATATCCTAATTGATCAGCCCCGGCCTGGTTTACCGAGAAGATATTCCTGTTAGGGTCCAGAGTGAAGAGCATAATGGGATTATCATTATACAGGGCACGGTATCGTTCTTCGCTGGCTAGGAGTTCCTGCTCTTTTTCCTTAAGATCTGTGATGTCGTGCAGGATTCCTTCAACGCCCAGCACATTTCCTTTATCATCATAGTAAAAATGACTGCTGGCAGTGACCTGGCGAATTCGACCATGCCGTGCTTGAAGAACAAGAGGAAAGTTTTCTACGAAGCCTTTTTCTTTTAGGGCTGCAAGAAATCGTTCACGTTCTTTGGGATTCTGATAAGTATCAAGAGCAACATCGAACCCGATCATCTCCTCCACCGAATCATAACCGGCAAGCTTTACCCCATGAGGACTGAACATTATCAGTTTACCTTCAAGATCGGTCCGATAGACTACATCCTGCATATTGTCGATGATATCACAGTATTTCTTTTCACTCTCCCTGAGTGTCGTTTCCATCTGCTTTTGTTCGGTAATATCCCTGATGGAACCAATAAATGCTTTTATGGAGCCATCCTGCTCTCGGATGGGAACAATATTAATGAGTGTGTCAAAGGTTTTACCATTGCATTTCTTGAGTTGCAGGGGAAATTCTTTTACATACCCTTCCAACTCAACACGTTTGAGGAATGAAGATCGATCTTCGGGATGTGCATATATTGAAAGTACTGATACATTGAACAATTCTTCCCGACTTTCATATCCAAACAATTCCAATGTAGCATCGTTGAAATCTATCCATCGTCCATCAGGTGTCGTGATAAAAACGCTATCCCGTGCTGTTTTGAAAAATTCATAATATCTGGTTTTGGTATCATTAAGAGTTTCTGTTACACTTTTGTTCTCTTCAATCTGTTTTCGAAGTTGCTCTTCATTGAATGCAAGTTGTTCATATGCGGTCTGCAATTGCTAATTCTTCTCATTCAACGCTATTTCACGTTCTTTTAGTTCGGTGATATCCCGACCAAATTACTGATATTCCTTTAACTTACCATTTGAATGAAAAATAGCTCGGTCAACCCATCGCTGCCACCGGGTATTATCATCAGGCATAAAGATCCGCTGCTCAATAATCACATAAGGATTATCTAGAGTTAATGATGCAATATGATTGGAAATTTTTTGCTTATCTTCTTTGGGCATTTGCGGTTTAAACTTACTTCCAACAATTTCATTTCTTTCTAACTCGAAATAGCGACAGTATGCTTCGTTCACAAAGATATGTGTTCCGTCCGGGAGAAAGCGACAAATGAGCTCAGTCTGGTCTTCTACTATATTCGATACCGCTCCTCGCTCTCCTTTAATAAATCCTCCGTTCGTTTTCGAGATACTGCATAACGAATTTTGTTTGAAAGTTCTGCGAATTGTGCTGTAGGATTACCACCTTTTTGAATATAAAAATCGGCTCCACAATTGAGTGCCTCAATTACTACCTCTTCACGCCCTTTACCAGTGAAAATAATAAACGACGTGGTATTGCCATTTGCACGAAGGGTTTTTAAAAAAGAGATACCATTCATATCTGGCATCTCATAATCTGATATGATGGCATCGTAATTGTTAAAGTTTAGATGGTTGAGTGCCTCACTGACAGAAGGTAATACATCAACAGAAAAATTTCCATTTTTTTAATGAAAAGTTTCCCTACATTTAAGAGTTCAGTTTCATCATCGACATACAGAACCCGGATTGGTTCTATATTATTAGTCATTTCCCTTCATAACGCCATTTCCCATTCGGCACCGTGATTTCAAACCGTGCACCCTTTCCCGGTTCACCGTTTTCCTGTATTGTCATTCCGGTAATTGCAAGAATTTCCCTAATTAGAAACAGGCCAAAACCTGTGTTCTTTCCAAATCCCCGGTTAAATATCAATTTCTTCTGATCGGCTGGGACCCCCACGCCATTATCTTGCCAGATGATGCGGATGTTTTCCTGCTCATTGACAACCGATACATGGACCTCAGTTGCCGTCTCTCCATGACGGATTGTATTATCTGCAAGGTTATACATAACCTTCTCAAAGAGCGGATCGGCAAATATCTGGAGATTTTTGGTTTCATCAGTAATGTGAATCGCAGGGTTACTGGCTAATATAACCATATTAGATAGATTCATCCATTTGGGTAATTTTATCCCCAGGTCCTGATAATCCTTTGAAAAATCTATCTGGTGCTCAATGGCTTTTGTCGAATCTTGTATTTTATTTAATAGTGGTTCAATCTCGTAAATAACTTTCGATTTCTGTGCTAATTCCAAAAGACCTTGGATTATCAGAACTTTATTCTTTAAGTCGTGCCTGGTGATGCCAGATAGGAGATTTAGTTTTTTATTTGCCTGATACAGCGCCTCCTCTGCCTGTTTGCGCTCGGTGATGTCATGAGAAATCCCTAAAATAGCAAATGGAAGATTATTTTGATCCAGAAGGAGTCTTGCTGAATTTTTTACAATAATAATTGCCCCATCCTTGCAATAATCCTCAGTTTCAATAATTACAAAACGATTAGGATCAGCTTTACCCATGGCGACAAGAGTCATTTCCTCGTTAAATAATTTTATCACAGATGCAACAGATTCCGGTGTCATCATCTCATTTAAGGTCTGTCTCATGGTTTCATCAGCTGTAAAACCACGCATATTTTTTACTGAAGGGCTAACATAGGTCAGGTGTAAGTTCATATCAAAGATCCAGATGGTATCTGTAGTATTTTCTGCTATAAGCCGGTATTTCTCCTCACTCTTCTTTATTGCATCCTCCATCTGTTTACGTTCGGTGATATCCCGGGAGATCTCCAACACTGCAATTGGTTTACCATTTTCCTCGTTCAAGGCCACATTTGCCGAACATTCAAAGAATTTCGCCTGACCGTTAATGTCAATCACAGTGGTCTCGTGCCTGTGAATCTTTCCATCCTGAAATGCTTTGAGTGTTATACATGGATACGGTTCGCAGGGATTTTGTCGCTGATGATACACTTCATAACACTTTCTGCCTACAAGATCATTCCCAAAATATCTTTTTGCAGTTTCATTAGCCCAGATAATGTTCAGATTCTTATCCATCATGCTCATGTGGTCTGCGATCGATTCCAGCATGGCATTACGTTTCCCTTCACTCTCCCGTAGTGCCTCTTCCATCCGCCTTCTTTCGGTTATATCAATAAAATTTTCAAGTAATTTTTCCCTGCTCCTAATCTGAATCCTTTTAACAGATTTTAAGATTGGAATCGTAGACCCATCCATTTGCAGTAGCACTCGTTCGGCATTATCGACTTCCTGATTTAAATCGGTAATTGGACAGGCCCCCTCATCAGCAGGACAGAGAAAATTATGACATTTTTTCCCAATGATATGATCAGAGGGGGTCATGAACAATGTAGATGCAGCCGGATTTGCAAATTCAATGGTATGGGTTTCTACGTCCACAATGACAACGCCAGAAGTTAGGTTGTCACTAATAAAGCGTAGACGTTCATCACTCTTTTGCAAAGCTTCTTCCGTCCGCTTGAGTTTGGTAATGTCCTGTACTGTGCCATGAAGGCCGATGACCTTTCCGCTCCAGTCACTTTGTACTCCACCGAATTCATTTGTCCATCGTATATTGCCATCAGGTCGGATCATTTCCAGCTCGAGATTGTACGGTTCACTGGTCGTAAGTGCTCTTGTAACTGCACCACTCAGACTTTCCCAGCTGGCAGGTGTATAGAACCGTGGAAGTTCTGCATATGTCGGGGCTGGTAGTGACGGATCCCTCCCGACAATATTGTATAACTCCTCTGACCAAGTTACCGTATCGGTTTCTATAACCCAGTCCCAGATCCCGATGTGGGCAAGGTGTTGGGCTTCTTTCAGTCTCTTAAAAGCAGATACCATTTCTTGTTCTGCCTGTTTACGCTCTGTGATGTCGATTCCAAATGCAATTATTCCTACAATCTCCCCTTTATCACAGATCTCACTATTTTTCCAGACAATATAGCGTTCCTCTCCGGATTTGGTGAGGATATGGTTTTCGAAATGTTTCGGCAGACCCCCGATCAGAAGACGGTTAAATTCCTTCCATACGTGGGGATAACGCTCTTTTGGAACAATTACTTCAAACCAGTTACATCCGATCATGTCCGCGGAAGTATATCCGGTAATCTGCTCTGCTGCCGGATTAAAAGTGATAATTTCCCCTTTGTTATTAAGCCCGATAATCATAGCGTTTGCGGTCTGAATCAGTTTTTCCGAATACTCTTTGGCATCTTTTATTACATCCTCTGCCCTGTTCCGGGATGTCGCTGCCTTGATCTTGTGCGAGAGTTCGGCAAATTGTGATTCGGGTTCGCCCCCTTTCTGGAGATAGAAATCTGCTCCGCTGTTAATCGCCTGAATAACCACTTCTTCTCTTCCTTTGCCGGTGAACAGGATAAACGGAATCTTTCCAAACCGTGTCCTTACTTCAACAAGGAACTCAATGCCATCCATGCCTGGCATCTGGTAATCAGAAATGATGACATCAAATTTTTCTTTTCCTAAGAGGTCTAATGCCGCAGATACCGAATCAATAGTTGTAACAGAAAATTCACCTGATTCCTCAAGGTAAAATTTCGCGATTTCAAGGAGACCAAGTTCGTCATCGACATAGAGGGCCCGGATAGTATCTGTCATTATGCACCATTCCTATCCATATTGCCAGGTTTGCAAATCGCTTCCGGAGTTCCGGGCAATATGATATTTTCTATCAAAAGAGAATGTCTTGTCTTTTCGTGATTATTATTCATGCGAGGGCTCGGTTTGGTTTATTAATAGTTCCAGTAGAAGTGGATAATAGGGATGCGACAATCTTTATATCCGGCGCAAACCTTTAGGCATTTAGAGATCCCATTACATTTCATCAGGTGTACTAGTATAGTGATGATAGGAGTATGCACGTTTAAAGGTTGTGCAAAGTGGGTGTAAGAAGTTTTTATCCCATTTATCCCTTCCCGAACAAACCTCAATTTATCCAGGCAATAAGATGAATCAGTTGATTGGCGATACATTGTAGCCCATTATTCCCAAGCGTGTAAGTAATTACGGGGTGGGTGGAAATGTTTACCCGCATGACCGACGATCTGTTTTGTGCTCGAGTAACCGTCGGAAAATTAATGAAATAGGAAAGAAAAAACGGTAACTCATTTTTCACCCGACCTTCCAAGCGAGGAGGTAGAAATCGTATCAACGATTTGCGGCGACGAGCGAAGTCTTGACAGAGCAGACCAATGAGCGAAGCGAACCTGGCGGTTAACCCGGTGCAACCGTAGAAGCAGCGAGAAGGACCGAAGCGAAGCAGGGTCCGACCGGAGCGATCAACGACCACTCAGGTAACACCATATGATTACCCGGCAGGGTGTCCTATCACCCAACAAGATTACCCTCCACTATCTATCACACGTGTAAATAAACCGACGAACCCCATGTGAAACGCGACCATTCGTCATAAGAGAATAATAATAGGCCCACTCGAATTATGTTAATGTATTAATCAGTTTTATCATTCCTCCTGAACTTACCAGCCGGAACCCGGATCTCAAACCTTACACCGACCCCAGGTTCGCCAGTCTCATAGATGGTAATTCCTGTAATCGATAGGATCTCCCTGATTAAAAATAATCCAAGTCCTGTGTTCTTGCCAAACCCTTTTTTAAAAGCTTTCTGCTTCTCATCCCTACTGATTCCGCCCCCGTTATCTTCATACCAAATGATTATATCTCCTGATTCTTCCCTGCATGAGATGTGAATTTGGGTGAGGTTTTTTCCATGTCTTACTGAGTTTTCGACTAGGTTATACATCACTTTCTCAAGCATTCGGTCTGCATAAATCTCAAGGTTTCCTAGGTCAGAACTTAGTTCGATCCCGTTAAGAATCCCTTTAATTGACCTATAATTCAGAATATTTTCTATCTTCTGCCATTCTGGAATCGTTGCACCAAGGTCATTGTACTGACCGGTAAATTCGATAAGATTTTGAATCTCATTGGTTACTTGTTTAATAGCATCAAGTCTTTTTTGAAGTTTTTCATCGGTAACCTCCTCCCTAATCATATCAGTATACGATGATGTCACCATAATCCGGTTCAAAATATCATGTCTCGTAATACTTGATAAGATCTTGAGTTTGTTATTTACTTGGGCAATGGCATCGTGAGCACGGCGAATCTCGTCAATATCATGGATCTGAATGAGCAGACAGGGCTGTGAATGGATGAAAATTCGCAATATTGCTACATCAGCAATGAAGGGAACTCCGTTTTGTCTCACCAGATTCATCTCCTGGTGAAGGATATTGGTATTTGACCTGTTTTTTTCAAGAATAATATTTAAGGTAAGCTCCGTCAGACATATTCCGAGATCATCAAGATTTGTTCCGATCACCTTTTTATTGCAACATTCAAAAGCTTTTTCAAAACCCCTATTCACTTCAATTATCTGATACTCTGAATTGAGAATAAGAATCGGATCAGGAGTTTCCTCAAAAATAGAGACAAACTTTTCTTCATTCTCTTTTAATGCCTGTTCGATCTGTTTGCGTTCAGTAATATCTTCGATAAAACCCTCCAGATAGGAAATTTCTCTCGAAGAGTTGAGCACTTTACGCCCAGTCATATCGACAGATATTATGCCTTGATCTTTTCGACGCCAGAGGACTTCGTCGTAGTGTACCCACCCATCAGTTGAAAAGAGGGCTTCTATAATCTTAGGACGTTCATCAGTATCTACATAGATCTGGGTAGTCATGTTACTAGTGTTCAAAATCAGTTCTTCCGGAGATGAATAACCGAGCATAGTAACAAGAGCGGGATTTACTGCTAAAAACTTACCCTCAGGAGTTGAGTGAAAAATACCAATTGGAGCATGTTCAAAGAGATTTCTAAAATGTTCTTCACTCTCCCGCAGTGCCTCTTCCGCCTGTTTTCGTTCAGTAATGTCACCTATATTTGCAAGGATGCAAATCTCATCATGAATTGTAATTACTTCAGCTGAATAGAGTCCTGTCAGAATTTTTCCAGATTTATGACGGAATTGAACCTCTACTCCCTTAATTTCTCCTTCTGAAAATTTTTTTTGTAATGCATCCCATTTTTCGACCCCTGACCAGAGAGAGATCTCAACCATTGTTTTGCCAATAACTTCTTCAGGCTGGAATCCAGTAATTTCAGTAAAGCCGTTATTGACTTCGAATATAATTCCATCTGTTTTTCTCGTTAGAAAGATTGCATAAGGGGATGAATGAAAAGCTTTTGTATACTTTTCTTCCTGGTCCTGAATTTCACCAAGAAGACGGCGGGTGACCATCATCACAAGTGCAATTATTATCCAGATATTCAGAAGCAGGTAAATGATAACTATCATCTCGGCAACAAAACCTGAATTAAAAAAATCGTTTGTTTCAAAAGGAAATACAATTTCAAAAGTCAATATGAGGAGACTGAAGATGAGATGGCACCCCATGACAAGACCAACTATATGGGTTGCCGGACGAACCTTGGGGGAGGTCCTTAAAAAAAGAAGCCAGCAGATCTGAAGGTCAAAGAGTACTGTCATCCCTGCGAGAATCATCTCACGGAACCAAAGGTTCGGCTGAACTACAACAAAGTACGTTACTGAGGAGAAATAGATCAATATCAGGAGATAATTATAGATCTGAATGCCTCTTTTATTAACAAACCACTCAAGCCCTATTAAAAGAAGGACGAGCCCGGTAAGCATCAGGCCATTACCGAGAACAATAGATATTATGTCTGGTATCGTTCCTCGGAGAAGAATGAGGCCTATTCCTATCGCGTTAAGGATTAAATCAGCCAGTATGATTGATAGGCCGGCAAAACGTCTGCGATACTGATACCAGATAAGAACCATTGTCCCGGCACTCAGGACATTGACAATAAAATTGACAAACAATAGAGTTTGTATATCAAAGTTCATCGATTAATCACTACATCCAATGTCTGGTTGATACTTTTACAAAGTCTTTTCATATCTCCATCATAGTTGTAAGGGACTTACCCTTGAGCAGAAATGCCCTTCTTTTGAAGCATCAGTAGTTCACTAATTCAAAAAATCTCCTTCTAACTCTGATCGTGTAAAGATTTATGATTTAGCAATTGTTTCTTGATATGAAGGAATTTAAGTTTTAACTACCTCAGTTTTTTCAAATAACTTCAAGCGAGATCGTGGAATCATTCAAATCTGAAATCACACAGAACAATATTTGTTGGCCGATTAACAGTTCACTAATCAACAAGAGTTTATTATCACTTATCCATGGAGAGTGAAGAAATAGTATCATCGATTTGCGCCTACGAGCGAATTGCTGGCAGAACCGGCCAGTGAGCGAAACGAACCAGGCTTTTAACCCGGTGCAACCTTTGAAGCAGCGAGAAGGACCGATGCATCAGCATGTGTTCGACCGGAGCGATCTACAGCAAATTAACTCGCTTCACTCCCATAACGCCACTTCCCATTCGGCACCGTTATCTCGAAACATGCACCTTTCCCTGGTTCACCGGTCTCCTGTATCGTCATTCCAGTAATTGCAAGAATTTCCCTGATGAGAAAAAGGCCCAAACCGGTGTTCTTTCCAAAGCCCCGGTTAAATATCATTTCCTTCTGATCTGCCGGTACACCGATGCCATTATCTGTCCAGATTATCCGGATATCATCCTTATCAGTGATGACGGATATATGGACTTCCGTTGCAGTCTCCCCATGACGGATTGTGTTATCAACCAGATTATACAACACTTTCTCACAGAGCGGGTCTGCAAAGATCTGGAGAGTTCCGGTTTCATCAGTAATGTGAATCGCGGGGTTACTGGCGATTAAAATCATGTCAGATAAAATTAGCCATTTTGGTGATTTAACTCCCAAATCCTGATAATCCTTCGTAAAATCTATCTGATGTTCAATGGCTTTTGTTGCATTATGTATTTTATTTAAGAATGGTTCGATCTCTTCAATAACTTTCATTTTCTGTGCGAATTGCAAAAAACTCTGGATTATCAGAATTTTATTCTTTATGTCATGCCTGGTAATACTCGAAAGGAGGTTAAGTTTCTTATTCGCCTGATTTAGTGCCTCTTCCGCTCGCTTGCGGTCAGTTATGTCCCTGATGTTGCATTGTATGACAGAGATGTGCGGATCAATTGGATAGACGTTGCTGATAAACTCAACATCTATCCTCTGCCCATCCTTCATCTCGAGCGGTAAATCTTCATACCGGATATATTCATTTGCCTGTAATTTCGAAAAGGCGAGCTTTGATGCTACTAGATCCTTGATGAACCCGATATCCCAAATGGGTTTTCCGATAAGTTCTTCTTTGGTATATCCAGTTAATTTCTCGATAAATGGGTTGGAATTAATGATCTCACCAGTTTCCCGGTTCAGGATAAGGATCCCGTCTTGTGCCGATTCAAAGAGACGCCGGTATCTCGTCTCTGATGTTTTTAACCTATCTTCCGTCTGTTTACGTTCGGTGATGTTACGTAAATTGATAACTATCCCGTTTACCGTTGGATTATTGATGTAATTTGTTCCAAGCACCACGACCCAGACCCAGCCACCCTCTTTCCGGCTGATGCGGAACTCTTTCATCAGACTCTTTGCAGTTCCATGGATTATCTCTTCGAATAGTTTATCGATTTCTTTAAGGTCATCTGGGTGCACGAATTCCAGCACAGAAATTCCTTCATAATCACTGGGTTGGAAACCTGAGATATTGATTATATTATTAGAAATGTACTGGATTTTTCCGGCAGGATCAAAAATCCCGATCGCATCACTGGATCCAGTTGTCAACAGTCGAAATTTCTCTTCGCTCGTCCGCAGCGCATCTATTTGCCATATATCAGTTATGTCACTGATAATGATACGTACCGTGATAATGCCATTGCTCCGGATAGTCCGGATACCTTCCAGACGGGCAGGGAACAATGAACCATCACCCCGTATGAGCGTGAGGTTACAGATCTGTTTTGCTACGTTTTGTCGCACGTTTGCGAAATACAGGTTCCAAACATCATGGCTTTCTGAACCTATGAAACGTCCGAGTCCATGGTTGACCAGTTTGCTTCGCTCTATCCCCAGGAGACTTGCACTGGTGAGGTTTGCTTCAGTTATCAGTGCCTTGTCGTTAAGAGTTAGATATCCAGTCGGGGCGAATTCGTAGAGGTCATGGAACTTATCAAGCGACTCCTCCAGGGCGAGATGAGACTGTAGGAGTTCTTCTGCCTGTGTCACAAGCTCAATCTGTTGTACCTGGAGTTCATGGATAAGTTGTTCCGGGGAAGGGCCTTCGAAGTCGGGAGAGCTCTTTGGGGAGCGTGCGAGCTGCTCCTCTGCATCATCTCTCAATGAATGGGTGATTTCTTGCTTTGTTTTTTTGTGATTGTTATCCATAGGGGGCTCGGTCTGATTTTCCCATTGATACATCGGGGTGGGTGCCCTGGATATAGCATCTTTCAATTTTCATATCCTGTGCAGGCCTTTCAGTATTCGGGGGATCCTGCAACATTTTGGTCAGATGCACTATTATAGTGATGATTGGAGTATGCACGTTTAAAGATTGTGCAGACTGGGTATGAACCGTTCCCACTTTATCTATCTCTTCCTCGTGATACCCGTGGAGGTGCAAGCTTAACCGTAGCGAAGCTGGGTTCGACCGGAAATTATCGGGAACTCCACTTGTTTCATTTATCGTCCTTGGTGTTGCATATTGTCTGGTCCTGTGCTTCAGGCATTCATCCAAGTATTTGCCGCATATGTTCCGGCAAGTGAAGAACTTTTGGTTACATACCGAATATTGGCTAGCCCCACATTCATTTGAGTTGCTCGGAGCCTTAATGTTGAGGCATAACTCAATGAAGCAAATACAAGATATTGCCGGTTTGCGGATATGAGAAGATTCACAAATAATCACAGAAACTGAAAAGGAATTTTTTAATATTCTCTAATCAGTAAATTTTCGTCCAGCAGTGTGAAACCTTCGGAATAGTGGAAAGGACAGACACATCAGTGTGACTTCGACCAGGCTCTCCAAATCATGAAAGGAGGGCAGAAAACTTTCTCAGTGGAGGTTTAGTTCAATTCTGTCTTCAATTCACTATGTACAACCTTATTAAAGAATCAGTTGCTAACGGAATGTCTGAGAAATAAGAAAACTATGAAATCATCAGACTCTCTCTCCTATTGTCACAAGCAGGTTGGAAAATATCAGATTATTTTTGTGCTATTGATCCTGGTTATTCTTTTCATAGCTGCGTTATTATCGACTTCTGAAAAAAATGCTGTTATCATCCTGACATTTTGCTGTTGCATTATGATATGTATCCTTTTAATCTTCGTTACACTGACAGTAAGTATAGATTCAGAGCATCTGATGCTTGCTTTCGGTCCGGTTCCACTTATCAGGAAAAAATACTCATTATCTGAAATTGAATCAGTTTCGCATTTTACATACCCCTGGTATTATGGGTATGGTATTCGATTGACACCCAATGGGTTATTATACAATATTTCAGGTTCAGATGCTATCAAAATAAAATTTTATTCCGGCAAAGTAATCAATATCGGAACTGATGAACCTGATATGCTTCTTTTTGCGTTGGAGAAAGCCGGTTAAGAGAATTGTCACAGTGACCACGATTGACCCAGGCTAGGAGTATGGACTCGTGATTCATCCCCCTAGGAAGATAAATAAAGTCCTGGTGTATAAGTTATGCAAGACTTTCTCTAGCTAAACATAACAGAATTAATTGTACTGATGATATTGGGCCAAAAATGAAACCACACGAATTGTTAAAAGAGATAATTGTCCAAAACCAATCGGAATTATGTTACGATCGACCTCTTTTTAAAGTAATTATCTATGTAACTTTCATGAATTCTAATTATAGGGAAAAAAACGTTCTCAATCTCGTCTTGGATGAAGGTATTGTTGATGAATTCATCAATAGTCCTGACAACATTGAGATAGATGCACCACGATTTATCGATAATCTTGTCCATGAATACGGAATACAGAAAGATTTAGCCCAATGGGCAGTTTACGCATGGGCATATTCATTGGGTGCAACAATCGATATGGAACTTCTCCAAATAGATGAAAATCTCTCAGGAATCAATAAAGTCCTCAAATCGAGAAGAAATCCTCTACTAATAGTACCCCCTCATGGAATGAAAATAATCGGGATTGGGTTAATTAGGGAGATAGATTACGCGATCTCGGTAGATATCAGGAAGCATTAGATGCTTATAACAAAGCTATCGGGATTGACCCGAATTATGCAGATGCTTTAAAGGGGAAGCAAATTGTATTAAATAAAATTGGGAAATAATTAAACTTTCATCAAATTTTTCTTGCTTTGCTTCAAATGATATTTGGTTTTTTCCATGTGAAAATCGTTTAGTCTGGACAAAATTTTTAACCATTTCCACTGAAAGTAATTTATGAGGTTTTTATTTCTAACTCCGGTTTTAATATTAATTGCTGCTGTTTTCCTTACGGGTTGCACATCAATAATTCCATCATCAGATAAAGATCTTTGGACTAACAAAGGTATAGCATTAATAGAACAAGGTCAATATCAGGAAGCATTAGATGCTTTAAATAAATCACTTGCAATTGACCCAAATTTTGCAAACGGTTGGGCTAGCAAAGGTGCTGCGTTAAATGGACTTGGTCAATATCAGGAAGCATTAGATGCTTTAAACAAAGCACTTTCTATTGACCCAAATTTTGCAATTGCCTGGGCTAACAAAGGTGATGCATTAAATGGACTTGGTCGATATCAGGAAGCATTGGATGCTTGTGATAAAGCCCTTGCGATTGACTCGAATATGACTGTTGCATGGAATAACAAAGGTGCTGCATTAAATAGACTTGGCCGATATCAGGAAGCATTGAATGCATGTGATAAAGCCCTTGCAATTAACTCGAATAATGCAGTTATTTGGAATAACAAAGGTGTTGCATTAAATGGACTTGGTCGATATCAGGAAGCATTGGATGCTTATAATGAAGCCCTTGCAATTAACCCAAATTATTTATCAGCATTTGACAACAAGGGTGCATTATTAAATAAAGTGGGTCAATATCAGAAAGCATTCGATAATTTCAATAAATCCCTCACAATTGAACCAAATAATTCAAATGCTTTAAGTGGCGAAGGTGCTGCATTATACTATCTAGGCAGGTATCAAGAAGCATTGGACGTTTTTAACAAAGCCCTTGCAATTAAACCGAATAATTCAAATGCTTTAAGTGGCAAGGGTGCTGCTTCAAGTAAAATGGGAAAATAATTCGAAGAGATCGAGATGGGATTGAAAAGAATTTTAATGAAATCCCAAAAACTAATCGATAAGTAAAAAAAAGTGGATTTATTCATTTGGAAAATATTTCAACAATATTTTTTGTGTTGCTCTCCTATTCCTATGATCTATTTAAATAATTGCCGGATAATAACACATTATAGCAGCTCAAAAGAGATTCAAGTAATAAAATAACCAATTCATAAATAAGGTTTTTCATCATGGCTAATACACAATTAGTAAAATCACCAATTGGCAGATTGATATTGCTCATCGTATGTTTATCTATTGCCGGAAGTTTTGTAGCGGGTATGCATTAATTTATCATTGATCTTCCGGCACAAAAAGAGGTACATGCACCAAAAAATGCACATGATCCAAATAATCCATGTAATATCTGCGAAATGAACTGCGGTACCCCTTCAACAAACGATCATTATTTTGAATGCACATCCTCATGTGTTGTCTCTGGCTGCTAATTGCTCCCTCCTTACCGGTTTTCCAACAAAGAAGATTATAGCAAAAAATTTTTTCACCTTTAGAATGGAATCAAGATAAAAAGACATACACCGGAAAATGTTGAATCTGGTTAAAACCATTATAATTTCTATTATGCAGTGCTATAAACTGCTTATTTTTCTCTTTAAATTACATGCAAATTCTTCCGCTCGATTAAAATCTTCAATATTAGGTCTGCCCTTATTTATCCCCCCAAAATATTTCAGAAAACTATTCGTGTTAAATCCTACACAACTAAATTCATCAACTATAATATAACCTTTAGATTGAAGTTTCTCTTTAAGTTTCGAGTGATTTTTTGCAACAAATTCAACGTTCATACCGAATTCCGGAATTCCACAGGTTGAGAAAATGAATGCAAATCTGTTCGTGACCTGAGGTAGTCTGTCAGCAAGGTTCAGTAGATTTTCATGGTGTTCTCCTGCATATATCCCTGAACCAAATCCTATTAAACTATATTCCTGAAGATCTTCGGGGTTAATCTGTTTTGGCTTTTTGATTTCTGAATCAAGGATTTTTGCAAAGACTTGTGCAATTTTTTCGGTATTATTATGATGATAGGAACAAACAATCAGGAGAGATTTCATTATTAATCCTCTTTTTTATTTTTATGTCTACAAATATTTTATTAACAATTTATATAGTGTTCGAACTGCTAACAAATTCCGGGTACAAAAAGTAGGAGTTCATTTTTTTCGTAATGCCTGGACGGAATTTTCATCTGCCAGGTATAGGATTCCATCTGCAATAACCGGTGAAGAGTCAGTATTATCGTTTGTTGCATACTTCCCTTTCAGAATTCCGGTATTATTAATCATGAATATACCCTCTGAATTTCGGATACTTATGACGCCCTCGCTCTCAACTGGAGAACCAAACAAGTAACCACCAGATTTATAATCCCACTTCTTCTCACCGGTTTTTGCATTCAATGCATATATTGTTGAATCACCACTGTCTATATACACACCGTCTTCTTTCACGAGTGGTGAGGAGATTATGACATCTCCTGTCGTAAATTCCCACTTTTTCTTCCCATTAACACCATCAAGGGCGTATATCTTTCCATCCTGGCTTCCGGTGTATACCATCCCGCGATAAACAGCAGGAGGTGCAAATATCATTCCCCCTGTTTTGAAATCCCACTTTTTTGTCCCGGTGATAGCATCAAGAGCATAAACTCTGGTATCCCAGCTCCCTGCATACACCACTTTGTTCAGAATGACCGGTGAGGAAGAGATGATATCCTCTGTCGAATAGTTCCAGATTTTTTCACCAGTATCAGGTTTCAGGGCATATACATTCGAGTCCTGACTGGTAAAATAGAGAACCCCTCCACCCATGACCGGTGCTGACGTCACTGGTTTTCCTGTTTTAAACTCCCAGATTTTCGTGCCGTTTGAAGCCTTTAGTGCATCTACACCTGGTTCATATCCAACATAGACAAATCCATCCTGGACGGAAATATAGGGAGTAATATTTCCTGGTGTTTGATATCTCCACAGGGTATTATAATTAAGCGACATCGTGTTCGGGGAAGTACAGCCCGACATAATAGTACATAAGATAATGATAATCCCTATATACAGGAAAAAGAATTTATTCTGTGATTTCTTCATATTCAAACCATTCTTCCATTCATCTTCGATTCCAAACATACCTTTCTGTATAAGATAATCCTTGGCTTCCTTATATCCCTTTTTTATTTCTACTTTTTTTTCTCATTATCTCCCGGGATTTTTGTCAGATTATGTCCATGCCGGACAGAGTTTTCAACCAGGTTATAAATGACTTTTACTCCCATGTCCTAGTACTGCCCTGTAAACTCGATAATAGTCTGAATATCATGTCGCGTGATACTGGATAATATCTTAAGCTTGTGGTTTATCTGTGCAACTGCATCATGAGCACTCCGAATCCCATCAAGTCTTTTCCCCTTAATCTCACCTTTCTTGAATCCGAATACTTTCTCATCAATGGTTAAAATTGTTAGTCACAGATAAACGCGAATATCGGTGTGATCGATTAAGGGAAATCGCATTCGTTACTATTTTTTCAATAGGCACTATCCTTCTCCCTGCCATCGTTTGCTTGATATTTAGTCGGGTAAAATAGTCTACTGCCAGTATTGTAATTCAACAAATATTATTAGATTACCTTTTCAAACATTCTACCCGCCATGTTTCAAGTTCAGCAACCTTATTAGGGTTAATATTCTTCGATTTCCACCGTTCTATAACATCATATGTCAGGCCGTCGTCACTATCGACAGCCCAGTCGCCAAAGTCTCCTGCACATCCAGACATGTAAACACAGATACCTCTGATTATTCCCCTGCAGTATGAAAATGCATCATCAACCATGTCTCGGTCAATGTAATTTTCCATCTCATCGAGAAACGGTTCAATTTTACTTTCCATCATCTCATAGGAATGCTCATAAGGATCTACGTAGCCGTATCGTGTCCTACCTGACTCCTGCCAGAGGTCCTGCACATCCAGTTCAGATAAAGAAGACCATACCCATTCTGATATATCATCCTCATCGATTCCGGATAATATCTCTCTTGCAATTGCAGCAGCTACAGGTATAAGTTCCTCGTTTGCCTGGAGAAGATGGATGAGAACTCTCTGGGCTTGATCATCATTTAAGGTTGAAAGAAATATCTGATCCTGTTTTTTTGTCATCAGAAGATTATATGTTATCCTGGGTTTTGAACATATCTTTATATACACTCTGCCTATCTATAAGTTAAAAGAGTTGGTTTATCGTTATTCTTAATTAAATATTAATTTGGGAAAATTTGTGGGGATTAATATTTTAAATGCAGCAGGAGATAAAAGATTGTGAAAAGATTTGCAGGATTCGATATCGGATTAATCGTCCTCATTATCATTATCACAATCTTTCCTTTCCAGGTGAGTGGGGTAACTGGCAATAATTCACTTGAACCAGTCCGACTTCAGCTTAAATGGACACACCAGTTCCAGTTTGCAGGATATTACGTTGCATCAGAAAAAGGGTACTACAAGGATTCTGGGCTCAACGTAACCATTCTTGAAGGGTCGAGTAATATAAATCCCGTTGAACGGGTTATTTCTGATTATGCTGATATTGGCGTTGGAACATCAGAGATAGCTCTTGAAAGGGCAAAGGGAAATCCTGTAGTAGTCCTGGGAACGATTTTTCAGCACTCGCCTCTTATTTACCTTGTTAAAGAAGACTCCGGCATTTCCAGTATTCACGATCTCGTAGGAAAACGGGTTATGATGGAGACTGGTTCTGAAGAACTGATAGCGTATCTTAAAAACGAAGGCATCTCTCCTGAAAAAGTAGAGATAATATCAGGAGAAAGCAATCTTACGGCTCTCCTTAACGGAGATGTTGATGCGATTTCTGCATACTCAACAACAGAACCTTATATCCTCAAAGAAAAGGGGATTCGGTTTCTCGAATTTACTCCCAGGGCATCAGGCATCGATTTCTACGGTGATAACCTCTTCACTTCAGAGTCATATCTAAAAAACCATCCTGAAACAATAAAAAAATTCCTCGATGCCAGTCGGATTGGATGGGAATACGCCTTAAAACACCCGAATGAAACTGCCGATCTGATCACCCAACGGTATAAACCGGATGTAAATAAAGACCAACTCCTGTTTGAAGCAGATCAGATGCAACGCCTGATAATGCCGGATATTGTTCAGATTGGGTATATGAATCCAGGGCGATGGCAAAACATCATTGATATTTATAATGAACTTGGAATGATACACCAGTCTTTTTCTCTTGATTCATTTTTATATAATCCAAGACCCGGACAGGATACCCTCGGTTTTTTCATAGTGATAATACTCTTTGGAGGAATAGCAATACTTTGTGGATATGCATTTTTCCATTATCGCAGGCTGAGCAATTCTCTGAAGAACGAGATAGAAGGGCGAAAGGAGATTGAGAAGGAACTTAAGGAAACTTCCGAGATATTTCGCCTTTTTACTGACAACTCGTCAGAAGCTTTCTTTATTACTGATCTTAATACAACAAAAGCACTCTATATGAGCCCTTCAATTGAAAAATTATCCGGGTACACTGTAGAAGAAGCAATGGGTATCAGACCTGATATCTCAATGACCCCTGAGTCTTTGGCGTATATTGCCCCGAAATTGGCATATAGGGCCCAGTTATTTTTAGATGGTATCGAAGATAAAAACGTATACATCGATGAGCTCGAACATTATCGGAAGGATGGTTCGAGTTTTTTATCAGAAATAACCTCTACATACATCAGGAGTAAGAATGGTGAACCACTCCGGATTTGTGTTCTTCGGGATATAGACAAAAGAAAAAAGACTGAAAAAGCCCTAAGAGAAAGCGAATCATTCAACCGTGGGCTTGTTGAGAATCTACCTGATTATATCGTTGTGTATGGTTATGACAAAAAGATTCTATATGTAAATCCTGCAGTTAATGCTGAACTTGGATACCTGAATGAAGAGATAGTCTCGATGCCGGTAATCTCCTTTTTTGCTGATGAATTCAAAGGGATGGGAGAAGAGATCTTATCTTCCAGGATAGACGGTACCAAACTTTCTGTCTATGAGACTGATATTGTGTGTAAGGATCAGAGCCGGAGGTCTGTAATTATTAAGGGTACCCACATCCAGTACAACAATCGTCCTGCAATTCTTCTTCTCATGAGTGATATTACCCATCGAAAACAGATAGAACAAGCTCTGAAAGAGAATGAAGAAAAATTCATTTCGATTTTTGAAGGAACTCCTGATCCGATTCTAATCCTCAACTCAGCATTTCAGATTGTAGAGGTTAATCGAGGATTTTTAACTTACTTCGAATTGTTGTATTCTGAAGTAACCGGGAAATTGCTTGATGATCTGGGTATCAGGCTTGCAAAACATAATATAGAAGATCTCTTCAAGGATAGTGAAAATAACGCTCACACTCCCCATATTGAGATGGATCTTTTTAAAAGAACCGGCTCTTCATTTATTGCTGAAGTTGCCATCTCCAGGATCTTTGTCAATAGAGAGCCTTGTTTTATTATACAAATTCATGATATCGATGAGATCCGCAAAGCCCATGAGGCCATCTCACAGGTAAACAATAAACTGAAGATCCTCTCAAGTGTCACCAGGCATGATATACTTAACCGGATTATGGTAACTTCTGCATATTCCTACATGATAAAAAAGGAAGTTTCTGATCCTGACCTACTAAGAAAATTACAAGCAATACAGCAATCTTCTGCTGAAATTCAGAATCTTATTGAGTTCACCGGCCAGTATCAGAATCTGGGTGAGACAGTACCCAAGTGGCAGACATTGGAGAAACTGTTCAAGACCCGGATAATTCAAGGGCTGTTATCAGATCTCAATTTGGTCCTGGACCTGAAGGGAATAGAGATCTTTGCAGACAATATGCTTGAGAAAGTGATTTACAACCTGGTCGAGAACTCAGTACGGCACGGAAAAAACCTAACTCAAATTCGACTCTCTCGCCTGGAAGAGTCAGGAGCAATGATAATATGGTATGAGGATGATGGTGGCGGGATATTATATGAAGAGAAAGAAAAAGTGTTTAAGAAAGGTTTTGGGAAAAATACCGGACTAGGTCTTTTTTTGATTAGGGAGATACTCTCGATAACCGGTATCTCAATTATCGAGAATGGAAGACCTGGGGATGGTGTAAGATTTGAGATTCGGGCTCCTGCAGGAAAATGGAGGATTAAGAGTCAGTGATTTTTTTAATAATTACCCTGCCCCCGGTTGTTTATCATCCTTCTCAAGGTAATCCGGATGAATTGTATATCGTGCTATACATGATAGGATAACTACAACAATTCCGATAATAAAAACAAACAAAAATGTTAAGTCAAACGCAGATGTCAGAGCCTTTAGATGAAGATCAGCAGAATAACCTGGGCCTATTTTAAAAAGTGAATTGAATATTTCGTTCGCCTTCACAAAAATAATGTTAAAAAATGCAATCCCTATTGTCATAGGGGCGAATCGCTCTACCTGTATTAGTGAAGAGATCATCCCCCGGTACTGTTTGGATGTCATGGTCATTACCATATTTGAGAGCGGGGGAACGAAAATACCTCCTCCAAAACCGGTAATGGAGAGAAAGAGAATAATAAATCCGGCAGGGGTACCTGCGTTTAATGTAAAAAGGAGGAAGTAACCCAGGACAGTGATAACAGAAGCTCCAATTAATAAGTTTCGTCCTCCCACACGGTTATAGAGCATTCCGGCAATAAACCCTGCAATAGCAGTGAAAAGCGAGAATGATGTGAGTATCAGTCCTGCGGAGGAAGTTGAGTAATTCCCGACATATTTCATGAAAAATGGCATGAAAAAAAATATCCCTGCAAGACTGAAGAGCAGGAGAGAAAATGCCAGATTGAACAGAAAAAAATTCCGGTCCTTAAAAAGGTGAACCTGGAGCAGAGGGTCAGCAGATTTCAGTTCCTGTCTCGCAAAAAGAATTAGAATGATGACCGCAGCGACGAGTGATCCAATGATAACCGGACTGTCCCAGCCTTGATTATTTCCTTCCGAGAAGCCATAGAGCAACAGGGCAAGTCCGATAAATATTAAGGCTGCTCCTGCCCAGTCAAATTTTTGATTCATTGTTTTTCGTTCTGAACCAGGAATAACGAGGAAGCCCAGGATAATTCCAATGATCCCGAGAGGGATGTTGATAAAGAATATCCATTGCCAGGAGAGGTAATCAGTAAGGAATCCTCCAAGTGTAGGACCCAGGGCAGCCCCCAGGGATGTCATGGTTACTAAAAATCCCATCGCTTTGCCTCTCATCTCCGGGGGCACATATGCAGTCACCATTGCAATGGGAACTGCCATGAGCATTGCTCCTCCAATCGCCTGGAAAGCTCGCGAACCAACCAGTACCCAGAAAGAGCCGGTCAGAACAGGCAGCACTCCACACATCAGCGAACCAATAGTAAAAATGACAAAACCGGTGAGAAATACTCGTTTATAACCGATGACATCAGAAACTTTTCCAAAAATGAGAATGCATCCTGACATAACCAGCAGATACACTGTTGCTACCCAACTGACATTGCTTGATGACATATGAAATGATTCTGATATTGTCGGAAGAGCGATATTAACAATAAGAGTGTCAAGGGCAGCCATAAAGATTGCAAGTGAGATTGTAAAGATCAACAGAAAATATCCTGATTCTTGTCCTGGTTTATACATAATCCTTGTAATATTAAAATTTAAACGATATGAATATATTTGCAATGTGAAATTTTTAGAGGACTACATTTTTTCATCCAAAAAACCTAGCCTTAAAAAGTTGACCCAGATTCACGTTTCCAGATTGAATCCATTACAAAATATATAACAGGTGGGGCGATTGGCACCCTTGTTGACGAGGGAAAACTAAACTGGGACACCCCAGTTATTGCATATCTGCCGAATTTTACACTGAATGATACGTATGCAGGTAATCATACTACACTTCGTGACCTACTCGCTCACCGTACTGGTCTGAAAAGATATGATGGTGAACTGCTTGGAAGGGTCGGATACTCCAACGGTGAAATACTATCCCGTGTGCGATATCTACAGCCTGGAGCTAGTTTCAGGGAGCGGTACCTGTACTCAAATGCAGGTTATTTCATAGCAGGAGAAGTTGCGGCTGTAGTTGCCAACCAGAGCTGGGAGAATTTAACCGATGCCCGGATAATTGAGCCACTCGGGATGACACGATCCGGAGCCGATTATGATACCCTTTATCTTGACGAAAACCACATATCGGGTCATGGAGGGACCGGCGACCAGGTTTATACTATACCACTCGAGATTAGTTCTCTGCCGCCGGCAGGTCAGGTCGTATCTACAGGCCGTGACATGACTCAGTGGCTTCGTATGATCCTTGCTAACGGTTCTATTGATGGGAAACAGATCCTCAAACCCGAAACAGTTAAAAAAATACATGCAGCGAGTTTACCCACCGGTAGTGGCGGTCCCCTTGGTGATCCTAACGCTGCAACCGGTCTTGGCTGTGATTCCTACAATTTCCTTGGTGAGAGGGTAATTGAGAAGAATGGTGCTTTTTGTTTATTCAGACTATAATCGTAAAATTCCTGATAAATTAAAGGAATATTATCGCCATTGTTTTAGAAAGGATTTGAAATTTGATTTAAAAGACGGTAACAACTGTGAAATTCTTATAAAAAATGAGGATACGAAACTTGAAAAGGTAATTCCCTTATATTTTTCCAACCCTGGTACTATCAAAAATATCTCTCAAAAATACGAATCCGATAGAAAACGCGGTTATGGATACTGGACTGCTCCAATTGCATCCAATAAAATTTATTACCTGGAATTTGTCAGGCGGTCCGTTGATTCAGGAGATGAATATTTCCCACTATTTTTCATTTCAATGGATAACTGGGTTGTGCTTGAAGAGATATGGAAACCATTAGAAATAAAATTTGATTATCTATGCAGTGTCTGTGATGGGTGTAGAATGGGCGGGGCATACTGGTGTGTAAATGAATATTACAAGGATTTCCTCCCGGTACTAAATAAGAAATCTTATTGGGTTACTGATCACCACAGGCCTCCGGTAAAACCAGACCAGTTTAAATTAAGGCGAAGGTTACTTGACTGGGGGTGTTCAAATGTGCATAAAACCAGTGAATTATTCGAGGTCGATAACAAGTAATGTATGAGATTTACTTTCTTACGTGGGCGTACATTTGTAATGGGTAGAGAGAGGTCATTATTCTTTGACTTAACACAGGTCTGGAGTGAAGTGGAGACGAACCCTTTTTCTCCAAAGTCCAGTTGAATTCGAGGGAAATTTTTAGATTATAAACTTGATAAAGGGGAAATCGGGTTTCGCATGCACACATGAAATAGAGAAAAATGGATAAATATTGATCATTTATCATTTGTTAGACGACACAGAAACAGGCAAGCATCAGTCTTAAGGGATATTAAAAAAATATCTCTAAACGAAAATAATATGCAATTGTATATGTTTTCCATATCATTAAGCCAGATACATGATAACGTCCGGGGTGTAAAAATATTCACAAAATAAGCTCACATAATTATGATCTTGCATTCAAAGAATCCTTAACATTATTTGAAAACCAGACCCTTGATTTTCTGAGTCTTGACCTTCCTAGAATTACCGGGGTTTTGGAGACAGAATTCGTTGACGTTGAGACAAGGGATGAATTTGTGGACCTCACGTTCTGGCTCGAGGATGGCACTATCCTTCATATTGAAGAGCAGACCGAACTTACGCCT
>CAIYHQ010000046.1 GCA_903926075.1 uncultured Methanomicrobiales archaeon | reverse complement strand
TACGCCGGTAGGGAGAATGTTGTTCACTATGACCTGTTTTAGCAGGGCTTGTTTTGCCGCGGTGTCTACGAGTGTACGGCAATCCTGCCAGATATGGGCATTAACGCCGATCTCCTCATATTCACGGGTGAACCGGATCAAGGCAGAGATTCGCTCTGCAGCAGTTATAACCTTCTGGACATACTCGTTAAATGAAGGATCACGTTGCTTTTTTTGGAGTATTTCTTAGTATCCCTGATGTATCAATAGCTGGTTGTTAATGTCATGCCGGGTGATGCTGGAGAGGAGGTTAAGTTTATGGTTCGCCATATGGACTGCATTTTCCGCTAGTTTGCGTTCAGTGATATCCTGATTCACACCGTGGGTCTTGATAGTCTTACCATTTTCATCTTTCGTTATTCCTATACACACGATAATATGCCTGATCTCACCATCCCTACAGATTAATCGGTGCTCCAATTCTGACTCGTATGCAGGATCGGTAGCCTGAATGGCTTTATTTACTTCATCGGCTACCATATGTAAATCGTCAGGATGAACAAAATTGTTGGCATGCACATCTGCCGGCATCATGTAGCCGCCTTCGAACTTTGCATTGGTGCCATAAAGAGAATAGAATGAGTCATCAAATGTGAATATACCTGAATCAACATCAAATTGCCATTTTGCCATTTGTGCCAGGTTCATTGCTTCTGAAAGCTGGAACTGATTTATTTTAAGCGCCTCTTCCACCAGTTTCCGGTCTGTGATATCCTGGCAGACTACAAGGACACTCAGATCCCCTTCAGAACTTATTCTCGTCCGGGCATATTCATCAACCCAAATCAACGTCCCATCTTTTCGAACATTCCTGAACTGCCAGTGAAATTCTTCCCCTGGGGATTTGAGACAGATCTGCAACTGCTCAGTCACTTCACGTTGATCATCGGGGTAAAATACATTTAATACAGACTGGCCTTCCAGTTCTCCAGCTGTATACCCTAACTGATCAGTCAAGGCCTGGTTTACCGAGACGATCTTCCCTTCAAAGTCCAGAGTGAAGAGCACAATGGGATTATCATTAAACAGATCACGGTATCGTTCTTTGCTGGCACGGAGTTCCTGCTCTTTTTCTTTATGATCTGTGATGTCGTGCAGGATTCCTTCAACACCCAGCACATTTCCTTTATCGTCATAGTAAAAATGACTGCTGGCAGTGACCTGGCGAATTCGACCATCCCGTGCTTTAAGAACAAGAGGAAAGTTTTCTACAAAGCCTTTTTCTTTTAGTGCTGCAAGAAATCGTTCACGTTTTTCGGGATTCTGATAAGTATCAAGGGCAACATCGAACCCGATCATCTCCTCCTCTGAGTTATAACCCGCAAGTTTTACCCCGTGAGGACTGAACATGATGAGTTTGCCTTCAAGATCGGTTCGATAGACTACATCCTGCATATTGTTGATGATATCACGGTACTTTTTTTCACTCTTAAGGAGTGTCGCTTCCGTTCGTTTTTGTTCGGTGATATCCCGTAATGAACCAATAAATGCTTTTATGGAACCATTTAGCTCGCGAATTGGCACAATATTAATGAGTGAGTCAAAGGTTTTACCATCATATTTCTTGAGTTGCAGGGGAAATTCTTTTACATACCCTTCCAACTCAACACGTTTGAGGAATGAAGATCGATCTTCGGGATGTGCATATATTGAAAGTACTGATACATTGAACAATTCTTCCCGACTTTCATATCTAAACAATTCCAGTGTAGCATCGTTGAAATCTATCCATTGTCCATCAGGTGAAGTGATAAAAACGCTATCCCGTGCGGTCTTGAAAAATTCGTAATATCTGGCTTTGGTATCAGTAAGAGTTTCTGTTACAATTTTATTCTCTTCAATCTGTTTTCGAAGTTGCTCTTCATTGGATGCAAGTTTTTCATATGCGGTTTGCAATTGATAATTTTTCTCGTTTAAAGCTAATTCTCGTTCTTTCAGTTCCGTAATGTCCCGTCCAACGGACTGGTACTCCTTTAGACTGCCATCTAAATTAAAGATAGCACGGTCAACCCATCGCTGCCACCGGGTGCTCCCATCCGACATAAAGATCCGGTGTTCGATAATCGTATAAGGATTATTTGGAGTGAGAGATGTAATTAGCCTGGAAATTTTTTGACTGTCTTCATTTGGCATTTGTGGCCTGAATTTACTTCCAATCATCTCATTGCGTTCTAACCCGAAATATCGACAATACGCTTCGTTCACAAAGATGTGCGTTCCATCCGGAAGAAAACGACAAATGAACTCGGTCTGGATCTCGACAACATTTCGATACCGTTCCTCGCTCTCCTTTAATAAATTCTCTGTTAGTTTTCGAGATACTGCATAACGAACCTTGTTTGAGAGCTCGGCAAATTGTGATTTTGGTTGACCACCTTTCTGAATATAAAAGTCAGCACCACTGTTGAGTGCCTCAATTACAACCTCTTCACGCCCTTTACCAGTGAAGATAATAAATGGCGTGGTATTGCCGCTTGCTCGAAGGATTTTTAAAAAGGAGATACCATTCATCCTAGGCATCTCATAATCTGATATGATGACATCGTAATTGGTAGAGTTTAGATGGTTAAGTGCCTCACTGACAGATGGTAAAACATCAACCGAAAAGGTTCCATCTTTTTCAAGGAAAAATTTCCCTACATTTAAAAGTTCAGTTTCATCATCAACATAAAGGATTTTAATTGGAACTTCATTCATAGTGAGTCCTCAATAAAACGCCACTTTCCATTTTGAACCGTTATCTCGAATCTTGCTCCCTTACCTTGCTCACCCGTCTCATTTATCGTCATCCCTGTTATTGCAAGAATTTCCTTAACAAGGGTTAATCCAACTCCGGTATTCTTCCCAAAGCTGCGTTCGAAGATCTCATACTTCTCTTTAGCAGGTTTTGAATGTCATGTCGCGTGATGCTGGAGTGAATGGAAAGTTTCTGGTTAGCCTGAATAAGTCTTATTTCCGCTTGTTTGCACTCTGTAATATCTATAATTGAAGTAAAAAAACCAATGATAAGTTCCACGTTATAGTGTGGGGTCAGTGTGACCATTATAAAATGATCATTATCCTCTATATCACGGGAGATTTTCTCAAAAGAGGCCTCTTTCCCGCTTAATACACTTTGATAGTGCGGAAGATCTTGTTGAAATTCCTCCTCACCCTGTATATCTCTGATACTTTTTCCTGCCAAGTCGTTAATGGTTGTACCAAACCATTCAGCAAAGGCTTTGTTCATATAGATAAGTCGTAGATTTGCATCAACGTAGGCAAGCAGGGTTGGAACACTATTTATCACCAGTGACATATACCGTGCTTCCTCTGCTTTCTTGCGGTCGGTAATATCCCTGGCAATAGAAAGGCCCATTCTCTTCCCGTGAAAATCAAGAATCCGGGTACTAATTTCTACGGGAAATTCAATTCCGTCTTTTTGACGGTGGATTCCTTCGAACTTTCCATGTCCTTCCTGTTGCATCATTCGGACTATGTGTGGGATTTTTGCGAGGTGTTCAGAAGAAGCAATGTCAAAAGGGGACATCTCGAGTGATTTTTCCTTGGTGTAATCAAGACGTTGGCAGGCAATATTGTTAACCAGGGTATATTTGCCAGGTTTTCCATCCGGTAATAAATCGTGGAGAAATAAAGCATCGTTAGCACTCTCGAATAAACTTCTGAACAATTTTTCGCTCTCTTTCAAAGATTCATCACTCATTTTTTGTTCGGTAATGTCCTGCACCATACCGTGAAGCCTGATAATCTTTCCTTCCTCAGCTATCTTACGTTCAGTGATGTCACGGATATTGCATTGGAAAATTTTCTTCTCACCAACAAGGTAGCCATTACTAATGAACTCAACATCCATACTCCGTCCGTTTTTTGTCTCCAGAGGGATATTTTCATATCGTATATACCCCTTTTTTTTCAGTTCTGCAAATGCATTTTGGGCAATGGATTTATCCAGGATGAACCCGAGTTCCCAGAGGTGTTTACCTATAAAGTATTCCAAAGGGTAATTCAGCATGTCAAGAAGGAACTTATTTGCATCTATAATTTCCCCAGAATTTCCATCAAGAATCAGGATCGCTTCCTGTGCAGTCTCAAAGAGACGTCTATATTGAAGTTCTGAATTTTTAAGACTGTTTTCGGCAGTTATCCGCTACTCTTCGTGATCTAGTGTGACGAATGCAAGCGATAGGTCCCTTGATTGTTCAATTAAGAGATGTATAATCTGCTCTGTAAAAAACCCAGGTTCAGGGGAATAAAAAGTAATAATACCAGAATTAACAGCGCCAAGTGCAAAAGGAAATGCTGCACTTGAACGGTATCCTCGCTCAAGAGCCCATTCACGCCAGTTTTTGATATTGGAATCCCTTTGGATGTCTTTACAGATATTGTATTTTTTTTCATGATATGCAATCGCTGTAGGACCATGTGCCTTGAGAATTGTATTAGTTGAAATCGTAAATATATCCAAAGAATCTTCAATGTCCCCACATACTGCAACAGGTTTGATGATCTGCTTTTGCAGGTCGAATATTCCTGCCCATGCCATCGAAAAGCCTCAAATATCGATAACAATCCGGCAAATCTCTTTCAAAAGTTCTTTTTTATCTTTAATACGAACAATTGCCTTGTTAGTTGCGGATAGGACTGCATAGAGTCGGTTGAGATATATTACCTGTTCTTCATCCCGGCGGTGATCTGTCGCTGTCTTGATTTTATGTAAGAGTTCGGCAAATTGTGATTCAGTTTCCCCGCCTTTCTGGAGATAGAAATTTGCCTCGTTGTTAATAGCTTTGATTACTACTTCTTCCCTGCCTTTGCCGGTGAACAGGATAAATGGAATTTTTCCAAAGCGTGCCCGCACTTCAACAAGGAATTGGATCCCATCCATGCCAGCCATCTGGTAATCGGAAACGATAGCATCAAATTTTTTCTTATTGAGGAGGTCTAATGCAGCGGGTGTCGAATCAATAATTGTAACAGAAAATTCACCCGATTCTTCAAGAAACATCTTCTCTATCTCAAGGAGACCCGTTTCATCGTCAACATAGAGGACTCGGATAGACGCTTCCATCATATTACTTCATATATCTACTCATACATGCTTTTTTGCATTAAGAGCTTGTCCTATCAGGTGTAACAATAATTGGACAATTCTATTCATTCATCAGTTAAAATCGTTTTGATAAGAGAATATGCTATATCGTCCGTTTCAAATATGCTTTTTTTGCAATTATGATGAAGAAAGAATTCACCCTCCTATCTTATTGAGTTCCTTGAAGTAACCATTAGGGCTGTAAGCAATTGTGATAAGATTCTCTCTCAGTTTGAAGGTCTACTCGACGAGACACTTGAATCTTAAAAGTATTAACCCTAATCATACGTCCATAATATTATTACATGAGCCTCGAAAGTGCACGGCAATTCATGGCAAAGATCAGATCAGACCAGTCTTTTGCGGATTCCATAAAACAAACAAAACCGCAGGATAGAAAACAGTTCATCACGAATGTGGGTTTTGATTTTTCAGACGATGAATTGAAACAGGCGAGGGAAGAGATGTCAGACGAAGAATTAGCAGGGGTTGCAGGAGGGACATGGCACCCAGGTTGCACAAAAGACGGCCATTGTGGTTTCACCTGCGAAAATCACGTGAAATGTTCTTGACTGCCTCACCAATTATCTCCAGAGACCGAGGAATAGACCGGCTTAAATCCTCATCAAGTTGGAGATCGTCACATGAAAGTGAAGATGTTCTCACCATGATATATTTAATTTCATCAAGAATATGGTAGAGGAAGGGAAGGTCATCTTTCAAACCCACACCACCTCACGAGAAATATAGGAAACATTATGTCAGCATCTTCGCAGCAAAATCAACCACAAATATTCTTATTGACATGGCAATAAAGGAACGTGCAACCTTTTTCATGAATTGGGGTGTAAAAGCACTGGACGCACTGCATATAGCCTTTATACGCTAGAAGAATACATTTCAGCGAACCACTCAAGCAGTGTATTGAAGTTGAACGATCATGCCCGGTCTATTAATTGCACAATAATACTAAAACATCGAAATGACGATATGCAAGATTAACAATGGCAAACGAATTTTTAGCACAATACAAATATGAGCGTGGAGACCCGGAACCGGAAGAGGTAATCTTTCTGTCAATCCGAGGAGATGAACCAATAAGTTATCGGATGGTTACTCATTGCTTAACCCAGACTACGAAAAATGCAGGGATAACAAAGAAAATATAGACTCATTTGTTCAGGAAAAGCCGAATCACTTACTTAATCGAGCATAGTTACCAGAATTGAATCAAACCCTGACTTTCAGCTGATGCTTGAACAAATGCTTGAAAAACATGAGAGGAAAATATAAGGAAAATGACTGATAAAGGCGAGATGAAAAATATAAGTTTCCATTAATATCACAAATATTAACAATTATTATGCGAGATTTTGATTATGGTTGTTACACTTGAATTTCCAGAATATCTGTATCATCATCACTGTTATAATGCAAGCATTCAATACACAATGGGACGGGATAAAATGTCATTTAGACCCTTGCGTCTCTTCTTCCAGTGGTTCAAGTAAAATAGTGAGAACTTTTTTCCCGCTCCAAGTGTTCGGAAGATAGATACTTGTACTTATTGATACGGTATTCCACAAGAACAGCCAATCGCCGATTTATTAGAGACAGCATTACGGCCTTAAATTCGCGAACCAGACCTTAAAATTAATTAAAATGCAATATTGTCCGTGACTAATGCATTCTTTTATATAATTGAGTCTAAAAAAAAATACAGGATTAAACAAACAACTCTTATCACGCGGAATCTTCATAGGCCCAAATAAAATCTTCACGAATTATTCCTGCTTGAGTACAAATCATTCGAAGAGTAGATCCTTTGATTCTTGGATGATTTGGTATGGTAAGAGGGGTTTTTGTTCCATCTATATTATGACGTTCTAAAGAGATATGATTCCCAGATCTAACTACATGAAATCCCAACAATTCAAGCGATTTGATCACTCTAATAATTGGTACATCATGTGGAAATTTCATTCAGATGACAACCTCAGCAATATCAGCACCGATGAGATCATAGTCCTGAAAAGCAGCATTTCCAAAAGTTTCGATATGGAATTTTATTGCTGATGTCACATCTTCCAAAGCTTCCTGATAAGTCTCACCCTGACCTATAACAATCCCATTCATTCCAACTGGGTAAGCAATGAACCCATCTGGGTGGTGCTCGATAAGAATTTTCAATTGGTTCATGTTAGATCTGTTTTAACTTAATATCTCAAAAGGTTACTCAATTATCCAGGGTTTTAGGATATCTGACAAAGTTGTTACCATTACACAGAGAAAGAACTTGCAACTATAGCTAACATATAGCCCGGACAACCAATTAAGCCATACAATCACAAGCCATTACTTGTTTACCCTGTAATAGTATCCCGTTAAATGTCATGTAGGACGGTTATTTTTAATATTGACTCAGATAAGGGGCACACTGGGCAATTCTCGATACATACGCCCGGTAAGTATGGATGGGAAGCTCAGGACTTGCCATTCCGCACCCCCCTTTATATGAGACATAATTTTTCACTTATTTGATTAATAATCTCCAATTTTCACACAATTAAATAATGATTGACCCTTTTATTAACAATAAATAATAAGTTATTTGATGTAATCATCACATTACCAGAATATTTTTCGATAGCATTCGCTCTGACTTAGATTAACCCCTCAAATATGTTTCAGATGGTACCAGGATCAAAATCAACTAAATACAGAATCAGATCGATCTGTTTAGCACGTTTTTTCTGTTTCGAACGTAATAAACACCGAGATCCATCTATTGTTACAATTTCAAAATTTTCGAGTATATTGAGAACCGTATTTTACTTTGGACGTATAAGTCGCCTATTTTCAGTTCCAATTCTTGGCGGTTCATCACACGTTTGAATTCTGGTTCTTGTTATGAGCTGTAATATCCCATGCATCAAAACACTGAAGTAGAGTAAAGTCATCAAAGCTTCTATCCGGTTTGGGTTTACAAGAAAGATTGCAGATGCGATAAGAGGTTCTTTCAGAAGAGAAAACATTGATTCGATAACGTTCTGCCCTTTATATCTCATAAGAACATCTCTACTGCTCATCTGTTCTGGAGGAATCGAAGTAATCAGACAAAATGAATTAATCTTACGTTTTTTCCGTTCAATCTTTTCACTATTGCCTATAATTTCACCCATGCATCTCAGTTTAGTGCCATGTGAAAGAAATTCCATCCCTAAGTAATACGAATTACCAAACAATTCATATTTTTTCGTTTTTTTGAATTTCGGTACCTTTATATACTTCTAGAAAAAATTGTTCATGCCCTCTAAATTAGGCAGAATTGACCTTAAAATTAAGAAT
>CAIYHQ010000045.1 GCA_903926075.1 uncultured Methanomicrobiales archaeon | reverse complement strand
CTTTCTCTCTCCATCTATAAACACAGGCCAGCATACTATCTCATTAAGAGTCGAAGTCTGCCAAAAGCGAAGTGTTCCATCAAGCGAGGAGGAGATTATCAGGTCTCCTTCTCTGGAATATTGAATTCCGGTTATAAGGTCAGGATGACCTTTCAATAACCCGACACACTCTTTTAATTCGATATCATAGCATTTAATTGAATAATTACTATCAGCTATTGCAAGAAAACACTCATCAGAGGAAATTGTAAAGTGCCTTTGAACCTGGCTTTGGTTATGAGGAAAAACAAAAAGTTTTTGAGAATTCCGGTCCCTGACTAAGGAAAATCCATCGACAGAGAAAATTGTCTCGTATTCACTGTTTTTAAATTTAATTTGATTTTTTTTGGCAGTATCCTGCCATAAAGAATTTGAAATATTTATATTCGACCAGGATTCCAGGTCTGAACGTAAGAAAAGGTTATCTCTACGAATAAGTCCACTCTCACTTTCATCACTGGAACATGATCCTGGTGAGATCATTCTCCACCCAGAGGAGCTTTTGGTTGGAGAAAAAAATTTATGAGCACTAATAGTTAATCCGGTTCTTAACAATATTATGCCTTTCGATCAGTGTTTTAGCATATAAATCGATCTTAAAGGTTCTAGTGAAATAAAACCAAAATCCTTTTCTTCTCAAAGAGAAAATTGAAGAAACAGGAAAGGAGTGAGAGCTGAGTGGATGTCACTGAATTTGAAACGATTCTGAAGAAGGCTGAAAATCTAATCTCCCTGGGTACTTGCTCATTAAATATCACTGAACTGGATGAAAACAAAGGTGGAGACTATTCAAGGGCGATTAAGTACTTTCGGAATGCTGAGGATCTATTAAACAATTTTTTTCCAGATTCTTTACTTAATAACGAAAAAAACAAAGAGTTAGTTGGTCGTCGATTACAAATTCTTTCAGTACTTTATAATAACAAAGCCATTGCTCATTGGAGAAACAAGGAACGTGATAATACAGAACAACTCTATCAAAAAGCTCTTGAATTGTCTTCTAACAATCAGACTATCAGGGACAATTATGAAAATTTCCTTATTGAATCAGGTGGAGAGCCTCCGGATGATTTAAAATCTGCAACATTTTATCACAAATCTGGTCAGGTTCATTACGATAATAAAATATATGAAGAATCTATTCGTTGTTTAGAAGAGGCATATCGTCTGGATGGATCTGATCCAAAGATTCAAAAAGATTATGAAGCCGTAATTTCAAATTATGCTTTGGAACTTTATAATGAGGAAAAATACAGTGAGGCATGTCAGCAATTAAAAAAAATTACTGAAACAAACAATGAGCACTTCCTTTCAGAAAATCCACTAATCTATTATAATTCAGGAATGTGTTTTGTAAAACTTGCCGATTATCTCAAAGCAAAAGAGTCATTTGAGAAAGCATTAGAGGAAAATCCCAATGATATAAGGGTCCAGTATTCACTCGCATGGGTGCTTTCAAAAACAGACCCAAATGACATTGGAGTAATGAAAGAAGCAAAAGAATATTATTATCAAATTATTGAGAACACTAATAAAAATGATGAAGATCTCAAAATTAAATCAGTCAACAACCTGGCCTGTATTTGCTATGATGAAAAAATAGAAAACCCATCGAACCACTATAAAACTATTCTTGATTTTTTAAAACTTCACGAGAAACTTTGTGAAAACTCCCCTGAATACTGGCAGAACAGAGGGCAGATACATATTGCTTTAGGGTCCCGCTATAAAAAAAATGAAAACCCCAGAGCCACTGAAGAATTTTTAGAAGCAAAAAAATGCCTAAATAAAAGTAGTGAATTAAATTAGACAATTCTAACGTAGAATTAATCACGAATTAATCTTCTATTTTTCCTTTCACCCCTCCACCACCATCTCCTCACTTACCTCATACAACCTCTCTGCCATCTCCTTAATCATCTCATTGTGGCTTAAACCGTCTACCCACTCTTCCGGAATCCCGGTCAATCCATAATATGATCCGGCAATCTGGCCACAAATAGCTCCCGTCGTATCAGCATCATCTCCAAGGTTTACTGCAAGGAGCACTGATTCCCGAAAGTCTTTACCATTCGCAAATGCCCAAAGGGCAGCTTCAAGCGACCTCACTACGTAACCGGACCCTTTAATCTCTGGTGGTTCCCTCGTAAGAAACGACCCATTTGCAATTTCTGCAATTTCAGGTTGAAGCCGTTTCTGTTTCCAATATCCCGGTATAGGGGAAAACAAAGGAGAAAGCAATTCGGATTTTTCTTTCCCCTGCATTGCTCCTGCAATAATACCACCGGCATACCTGCAGGCATCAACTGCAAGTTTATTTCCATGGGTTGTCCGGCTGCTCTCCCCTGATAACCGGATAGCATCTTTAGGGCACCGGTAATAAAAAAGCGGGACAGGGGAGAGTCGCATAAGCGATCCATTTCCGGTTGACTGTTTATCGGTTGGGCCTGAAAAGGGATCTCCAGTCTCCCTAAAACGCAAAAGGGCTTCCCTCGTAGTAATTCCGATATCAAAACATTGGCAGTTTACCGAAAGATATCCTTTATCATACCATTTTAGGTATCTCGTCAGCTGGTCAACAGGAGAAAAACCCTTACTGAGGGTAAGACTCTCGGCAAGG
>CAIYHQ010000044.1 GCA_903926075.1 uncultured Methanomicrobiales archaeon | reverse complement strand
TCTAATTAATTTGAGAATTCCAAGTGAAATATCACTTGAAGAACTCCTCAAAGTATTGGTTGATGCAAATGTGTATTTAAGGAAACCCGACCCCAATATAATTTAATTTTTTTAAACGCACATTGTTTTTCATAGGAAATGGGATATGACCAAAGCGTGAACGTACTTCCGCGAGAAACTGGATTCCGTCCATTCTCGGCATTTGGTAATCGGAAATAATAGCATCGAATTTTTCTTTATCGAGTAGTGTTAATGCAGAATGAGCCGAATTTATGGTTCTTACTGAAAAATCTCCAGATGCTTCAAGGGAAAGTTTTCCCAGTTCTAAAAGATCAGGTTCATCATCAACATAAAGAACTGAAATTGACATGCAATGTTTAAAATAAAATTTTATAAGGCAATAAACCTATGCAGTTTATAAGAAATTCTTTTTTAATCATTTCCCATTATTTTTCTTCTTCTCTAATTTTAAATGCTTCATCAGATACCGAAATCTTAAACCTTGCCCCTTTACCATATTCCCCCTTTTCACAAATACTGATATCAGTTATACCTAAAATCTCACGGGAAAGAAAAAGCCCTAAACCGGTATTTTTCCCAAAACCCACTCCTGAAGATTATCTCTTTCTCTTCTGAAACGATACCACCGCCATCGTCTTCGCACACGAAAAAGATATCCCAACCTTATTTAATAAGATTGGGTTTCGGGATTTCAAATCAGTCATTGTTCTAATTTGAGGTTCTCAACCCAGCTTTTTTTCGGTTATATCCCAGTTAGTACCGATCATGCGCAGTGGTCTACCTTCGTCATCGCGTTGCACGAGGGCGAGAGCCCTGATATTTCTCGTGCTACCATCCGGCCAGAGAACGCGAAACTCGGTGTCAAACTCCTTCTCTCCGCGTATCGCCATCTGGATCTCTTCGTCACCCCGTTGCTGGTCATCCGGGTGAACACCTGCCTGCCATGCCTCATATGCACCTCCGAACTGTTCTCTTGTTATTCCATAAAGGGCAAACATCTGGTCATCCCAGGTCAATACGTTATTGACGACATCATAATCCCAGATACCTACTCCACCAGCCCGGGTCGCTAATAATAGGCGATCATTAAGTCGTAGTAGGTTCTCCTCAGCCTGCAGCAGATCGGTCACATCGTGAATCACTCCTTCCACTCCCTGCACAACCCCATCTGAATCATAAAAGAAGTGGCTGCTTGAAGTAACATGGCGGATTGTACCATCAACAGCTTTCAGTGTAAGCGGGTACCCGTATACTGATCCGGTATGTTTAAGGGCTTCAAGAAATGCCTTGCGATCGTCAGGATTAGCGTACCTGTCAGCTACATCACGTCCTACAAGCTGGTCCGGTGATTCCAGACCAACCAAACGGGCCCCCGAAGGACTGACCATGGTGAATTTCCCGTTCATATCGGCTCGATAGACCATGTCCTGGATATTTTCGATGATGTCACGGTAGTGAGTTTCACTCTCTTCTAACGCTTTCGCTGCCTGCTTACGATCGGTGATGTCTCTGGCAGTGCCTTCAAAACCGATGATCTTACCGGCCTTGTCCCGTAAAGGAACGGCACTTGAGGTGTGCCAGTACCAGGACCCATCGATGTGCCGCACGCGGTACTCGATGCCCTCCTGTCGTTGTTCCGTCTCGATCACTTTTTGCAGCCACGCCATACAACCGGGAAGATCATCCGGATGGACAAATGGCTGGAATGGATGTCCAGTCACCTCGCTCACAGGATGCCCAAGAATGGTGGTCCAGGCAGGAGAGACGAAGGTAAAGATCCCATCGGGAGTAAGTGTATAGATAATATCGTTGCTGTTCTCGATCAGGATGCGGTATTTCTCTTCGCTCTCCATCAGCGCCTTCTCCGCTAGCTTGCGATCGGTGATGTCCTGGGCGATTTCCACAACTCCGATGAGATTTCTTTTTTCATCGAATACCGGTTCACCCCTCTCATCCCAAACCCTGCCGTCTGGGGTGTGCATAATTCTATGTTCCGATTGTTTTGTCTCAAAGACTCTTAATGTCGGGCAATTTTCACAGGGTCTGGACGGGTCAGCCCACAGAGAGTGACAGGTGTGACCAATAATGTCGGCTGGCGATTCGTTGACAGATTCTGCGGCGACCTTGTTCGCCCAGAGAATTTTCAAATCTTTATCCACAAATGCAATATTTGCGCTAATTCCGTTCAAGATGGCAACTTTTTGTGCCTCGCTCTTTCCGAGGTCGTCAATATTTAGACGCAGTTCCTCTTTTCCTGCCGTTATTTGCTGAAAAGCGGCATAAAGTTCCTCATTTTTCTTTATAAGTTCCTCTTCAGCCATTTTGAGTTGAGTAATATCCCTTGATATACCCAAAACAGATCGAACTGTTCCATCATCATTAAATTCAGGAGTCAGCATCCAGTCAAGAACAACTCGTCCATTTATACGGTTCCATGCAAATTGGGTCTGATATGGTTTCCCTGTCTCAAAAACCCCGGTTATCTTCTCTTCCCAGAACTGGCTCTGACTTTCGCCAAACCCAGTTTCATGATGTGTTTTGCCAATTATTTTATCTTCAGATAATCCCGAAACCCGGAGTGCCGCAGGGTTCATGTACATATGACGACACTGCCGATCATATCGCATGATGTAATCCGGACTGCTTTCAGCAAGAGAACGGAACTTCTCCTCGCTCTCCCGCAGCGCCTGCTCACTCTTGCTAAGTTTGTCAATATTCTGCTGTAGTTCCTTTCCAGAAGCTATAAGCTCCTCATAGGCTGCATGGAGTTCTTCCGTACTTTTCAGCAGAGCTTCATCAGCCCTTTTCTGGGAGACTGCTGCACGTATTTTATGCGCCAGTTCGGCAAACTGTGAGCCGGCGTCCACACCTTTCTGGAGATAAAAGTCCGCTCCGCTATTAATTGCCTGAATGACTATCTCTTCCCGTCCTTTGCCGGTGAACAGAATAAATGGAATCTTTCCAACACATTTCCGCACTTCAACAAGGAACTGAATGCCATCCATGCCTGGCATCATGTAATCTGAAATTATGGCATCAAATTTTTCTTTATTGAGGAGGTCTAATGCGGCAGATGCAGAAGCAATTGTTATAACTGAAAAGTCCCCGGATTCCTCAAGGAACAATTTCCCGATCTTAAGCAGGAACGGTTCGTCGTCAACATAGAGGACCCGGATATTATCTGCCATCATGCACCATTCCTATCCATATTGCCAGGTTTGCATACCGCTTCCGAAGTGTCGGGAGGAGTGATACTTTCTATCAAAAAAGAGAATGTCTTGTCTTGTCTTTTCGTAATTGTTATTCATGCGAGGGCTCGGTCTGGTTTATCAATAGTTTCACTAGAAGTGGATGCCAGGGATGCGACAATCTCCAATCTTTATATCCAGCGCAAACCTTTCAGCATTTGGAGATCCCGTTACATTTCGTCAGATGTGCGTGTATAGTGATGATGGGGATATGCACATTTAATGGTTGTGCAGAGTGGATGTGAGACTTTTATCTCATTTATTTTTTCCCGAAGATACCTGAGGGATCAATCGCAAATTAACTCCCATAACGCCACTTTCCATTCGGCACCGTGATCTCAAACCGTGCACCCTTCCCCAGCTCACCGGTCTCCTGTATCGTCATTCCTGTAATTGCAAGGATTTCTCTAATCAGGAAAAGGCCAAAACCGGTATTCTTACCGTAACACCGATGAAATATCATTTCCTTTTTATCTGCAGGGACACCCACACCATTATCTGCCCAGATAATCAGAACGTTTTCCGATTCTGTGAGGACAGAAATATGAACATCAGTTGCAATTTCTCCGTGACGGATTGTGTTATCTGTTAAGTTATACATCACTTTTTCAAAGAGCGGGTCTGCAAATATCTGGAGATTTCCTGTTTCATCAGTAATATGAATTGCAGGATTACGGGCAAATATAATCATGGTAGATAAATTCAGCCATCTGGGTGATTTCACTCCTAAATCCTGATAATCCTTCGTAAAATCTATCTGGTGTTCTATGGCCTTTGCTGAATCTTGTATTTTATCAAGAAATGGTTGAATCTCGTCAATGTCTTTTATTTTTTGAGCGAATCGTAAAAAACCCTGTATCGTAATTACTTTATTCTTTATATCATGTCGGGTAATACCGGAGAGAAGATTGAGTTTTTTATTCGCCTGACTTAGTGCCTCCTCCGTCTGTTTACGTTCGGTGATGTTACGGACTATGTGCATTGCACCGACAACCTTGTTTTCGCTGTCTCGAATAGGGCTGAAGCGGAGATCGTACCAGTTGCGCTCTCGCGTTGCATCTCCAAACTGCTGAGTAATTGTAAACTCCTCCCCCCCAAGAGCTCGGTCCCAGTACTCCGTGGCATTGGCGAGATCCTCTGGAAGGTCTGCAAGTGCCTGATGCATCAAATCGCCTTTCTTGAGATCCGAACCGAATATCTTCTTGAACTCTTCGTGGAAAGCGGTGTTAAAAAGTATGTATCGGTACTCATTGTCCATCATAGCGATAACATCCCCCGTGCTTTCCAGGACACTAAAAAGTCGTCCGCTGACTGTGCGAAGTGCTTCCTCCGCCTGCTTCCGCTCAGTAATGTCCTGAACAGTTCCATAAAATCCTATAACTGTTCCATTTGAGTCCTGTTTAAGGCCCCCATATGTATTTGTATGTCTTACACTACCATCCGGTCGGACGAATTCAAGTTCAATGTTAAATGGTTCTTCTGTAGATAGCGTTCTTGAAACCGCTTGATTCAAAAGGTTCCAACTAGAGTGGCTGTATAAATTCGATTGTTCTGCAAAGGAAGGCACTGATAGTGAAGGATCCATCCCGGCGATATTGAATAATTCTTCTGACCAGGTCACAGTATCTGTTTTTATAACCCAGTTAAAAGTACCGATATGTGCCAGACGATGCGCCTCTTTCAAGCGCTCCAGAGTAGATTCCAGTTCCAACTCTGCCCTTTTCCGTTCGGTGATATCCCTCGTCACCCCGATGAGCACCTCGCTGCCGTTCCACCACCCGCGGGTAACCTTTGTCTCGACTTCAATACGTGTACCATCCTTTGCAAGAACGGGCACCGGGCAGGAGTCAATAGTCCCGGCAATCATTCCCTGCACAATGCGGAGTGCTTCGTCCCGCCGCTCTGGTACATGCAACAGCAGGACATCTGTTCCAGTAAGTTCCTCTGATGTATACGAGAGACGTTTCTGAACAGTTTCATTTACCGCAAGGATAACTCCCTGCATGTCCAGGACAAAAACCATCTCCTCTATAGAATTGAATAGTGTCTCGAGATTTTTTGCTGCTTCCTTTACTTTCTCTTCGGCAGACATCCTTTCTATCGTACTACCAAGCTCCCGGCTGATAGCGATAAGCGTCTGTTTTTCCTCATCGAAGATTATATGCCTCCCCATACTGGCGAGGTTCAGCGCCCCGATAGCCATCCCTTTTGAGAGTAAGGGGATACTGACCATAGACTGAAAACCAAATTTCTTCGAGCGGTCAGGAGCAATTTGTGCATAATTCTCTGTTATAATTGGTTCGTTTTTTATAAATAGCGTATCATATGGCTTTTTATCAATGATTATCGTCTGGATTTCGGCAAGGAATTCAGGGGGGAGATTTTTGCAGTGGACGACATTTGCCATTCGTGTAGAACGATCCACCAGGTAGATCCCCCCGGCATTGAAGTTCAGCAGGCGTAATGATTCCTCCAGGATACTGTTTAGGAGCTGTGGAAGGTCATCTGCCTTATTCGCCGTAGAGATGATCTCATTGAGGATTGAGAGCGTTGCAGACTGGTGTAGAATCGCCTTTTCTGCCACTTTGCGCTCGGTTATGTCGCGTGAAATGCCGATAATTTCAATCGGGTCCCCCAGTTCATCAAAAACCAACGTTGACACAACTTCAGTAGAAACCACAGATCCGTCTTTACACGGCTGATCAATCAGATTTGTCGTTATATACCGATTCGTATCTCCGGGCTTTCTTTTTGCAATCCCCTCCTGTATTAAACCGTTGATAGTTTCCATGGATTTTGGTGTCAAAGCTTCGGGCATGGTCTGGGTCATTACCTCTTCAGATGTATAGCCGCGCAATTTTTGCACTGACGGGCTGACGTAGGTAAATTTACCCGTTTTATAATTCAGTATCCAGATAACGTCGGCTGTATTTTCAGAAATTAAACGGTAACGCTCCTCGCTTTCCCGAAGATCTTTTTCATTTTTTACGAGCGTATCGAACTGCCCGCGCAGTTCCTCTTCGGCTGCGGCGATCTGCTCATAGGAAGCGCTGAGTTCCGTCTCTGCCCGTTTGCGCTCTGTGATGTCGCGGGTAAACGTCGAAAAACCAATCACCACTCCATCCTTGCGAATTGGGTTATATGAAGATTCGAAAAACCACTCTTGATCGCTGAGCATTTGCAAGTTGAACTCGATCGAGAATGATTCTCCTGCCAGTGCCCGTTCATTGTTTGTATTCCAGAAGCCCCGCATCGATTCAGGAAAGAGGTCAAGTGTACAAAGGCCTGGATACAGTTCTATCCCAAAAATGTTGCGGTAAGTTTCACTGGCAGCCTGATTGTAGACCAGAAGGCGGACCTCCGGATCATACGACGCAATAATATCGTTGGTATTTGCAATGATTGCCTGGAGATTAGCCTCGCTCTTAACCAGGTCTGTCTCGGCTTTGTGGCGCTGTACTGCCTGCCTGATTTTCAGCTTCAGTTCAGCGAACTGGGCCTTGGGATCGCCACCTTTCTGGAGATAGAAGTCTGCTCCGCTATTGATAGCCTGAATGACCACCTCTTCCCTGCTTTTGCCGGTGAACAAAATAAATGGGACCTTTCCAAAGCTTGTCCGGACTTCAACAAGAAACTGAATTCCGTCCATTACTGGCATCTGGTAATCGGAAACGATAGCATCGAATTTTTCCTTATTTAGGAGTTCTAATGCAGCAGATGCCGAAGCGATGGTTGTAACAGAAAATTCACCTGATTCCTCAAGGAATAATTTTCCGATCCAGAGAAGATCAGGTTCGTCATCGACATAGAGAATCCGGATAGCATCTGCCATTATAATCTACTGTCTGTTTCATGGTACATACTTTTTTGCATCAAGATTTCATATTGCTATATTTCTTATATTTTCTTCAAGAATTGGTTAAGTACTGCCATTCTGAAATAAAACAATCACATCTTAAAATATGAGCATATAGCAAGCATCTTCAAATTAAAGATAATTTGGCATTACCTACTACCGACAGCTCAATGTAGTGGAAACATAACCGTAGCGAAGCCGGGTTCGACCGAAGCGATCTACAGCATATTAACTCGCTTCACTTCCATAGTGCCACTTTCCATTCTGAACCGTGATCTCGAACCGTGCACCCTTCCCTGGCTCACCGGTCTCCTGTATCGTCATTCCTGTAATTGCAAGAATTTCACGGATAAGAAAAAGGCCAAAACCTGTTTTTTTCCCGTAACCCCGCTGAGATATCATCTCTTTCTCTCTAGAAGGGACTCCAACGCCATTATCCTTCCAGATAATCCGGATGTTATCCTGTTCAGTGACGACATATACATGGATCACGGTTGCAGTTTCTCCATGACGGATTGTGTTATCTGTCAGGTTATACATCACCTTTTCAAAGAGTGGGTCTGCGAATATCTGGAGAGTTCCTGTTTCATCAGTTATCTGAATTGCAGGGTTACTCGCTAATAGAATCATATTAGATAAATTCAGCCACTTTGGCGATTTTATTCCCAGATCCTGATAATCCTTCGTAAAATCTATCTAATGTTCAATGGCCTTTGTTGCATCATGTATTTTATTTAAGAATGGTTCAATCTCTTCAATAACTTTCTTTTTCTGTGCAAATTGCAAAAAACCCTGGATAATTAAAATTTTATTTTTTTTATCATGCCTGGTAATACCGGAAAGGAGGTTAAGTTTCTTATTCGCAAGCCTGAGTGCCTCCTCCGCCTGTTTTCGCTCGGTGATGTGCCGGACCACGCTTACTACCAATTGTTCTCCCATGAGGCTTACCAAATTCGAATTGATCTCGACCGGAACGATGGTCGCATCTCTTCTCCTGTGTTCAGTCTCAAAGACAGAGTGACCAGTTGAAGATAGATCCTGGAGTATGTCATTAAGAGGCCGGTTGTGGTAATCTGTAACAAAATCAAGGGGTCCGTGTTCCAGCAATTCTTCACGAGTATATTGTAACATTTGACAGGCAACTTCGTTCACTTCCAGGAATTTCCCGGGTTTCCCGTCTTGTTCAATTTCATGTATGTGGATTCCGTCATTTATCGTGTCAAAGATGCCCCTGAATTTCTCCTCGCTCTTCGCGAGCGCTTCTTCTGCCCGTTTCTGGTCGGTGATGTTTCTGACTGTTGTCTGGAGGAACACCGTACCCTTATAATCCACCCGGGTCAGCAGGACAGTTGAGGGAAACTCAATTCCGTCGATCCGCTTATGCATCCACTCGAAGAAAGAAGACCTGTTTTGTATGGCATTTTTGATCATATCATTTGCCTTCTTGCGAGAATTTCGCCCGTCAGATTGACAATCAGGGGATAAATCCCATGGTTTAAGGGAAATTAACACAGCCTCGTTCTTTGCCCCGAATAAATCAAGCGCTGCCTGGTTGCAGGATGTGAATTTCCAGGAAGGGGGTTCAAGGATCATAATAGCGTCACAAGAACACTCAAACAAATCCCGATACTTCCTTTCGCTCTCCCGTAATTCATCTTCAGCCCGTTTCCATTCTGTGATGTCCTGGGCGATTTCCACAACACCGATAAGATTTCCTTTTTCATCGAATACCGACTCACCCCTCTCGTCCCAAACCCTGCCATCTGGGGTGTGCATAATGGTATATTCCGATTGTTTGGTCTCAAATACCTTTAATGTCGGGCAGTTTTCACAGGGTCTGGCTGGGTCTCCCCAAAGGGCATGGCAGGTATGACCAATCATTTCGGCAGGCGATTTGTTGACAGATTCTGCGGCTATTTTATTTGCCCAGAGAATCTTCAAATCTTTGTCTACAAAGGCAATATTGGTGGTAATGCCGTTAAGGAAGGCACTTATTTGTGCCTCGCTTGTTATAAATGCCTCTTCAGTCCGCTTTTCACCTGTGATATCTACCGCGATTCCCATAGCACCCGAAACCATTCCTAAACTATCGAAAATAGGTGTGACAATCGTATCAAAGAAAATATCCTGC
>CAIYHQ010000043.1 GCA_903926075.1 uncultured Methanomicrobiales archaeon | reverse complement strand
CCTCTTCTCGCCATGGAAGCATTATTGAATCTGTAGCAATATCGCATGAGGTGATCACAGTACCCTCTCGAAATGCGGCAGCAGTGGGTCCTTGTCCAGTTGGCTTGTTTTCTGTTGCTGTGATAAAAATATTGTCCAAATAACCTTTTTCATACCCTGCATGGGCTACAGGTTTTATTCTGTCACTATTTTCATCTAGCAATCCGATCCAGGCCATATGAAAATGACCAAATTTAATGGCTATCTGGCAAATTGTGTTAAATAACTCATTCCTGTCACGAGTTCGGATAATAACATGATTAATTTGACTTAGAATTGAATAAAGACGATTTATGTAAAGAAATTTGTCATCAGCCCTTTTTTTGAGTGCTGCTGATCTGATCTTATGCATAAGTTCAGCAAACTGTGAATTAGGTTCGCCACCTTTCTGGAGATAGAAGTCTGCTCCGCTGTTGATAGCCTGGATTACCACTTCTTCCCTGCCTTTACCTGTGAACAGAATAAATGGAATTGTTCCAAAGCATCTCCGCACTTCAACAAGGAACTGAATGCCATCCATAACCGGCATCTGGTAATCGGAAACGATAACATCAAAATTTTCTTTATTGAGGAGATCTAATGCAGCAGGTGCTGAAGAGATGGTTGTAATAGAAAATTCACCTGAACTTTCAAGGAATAATTTCCCGATCTCAAGAAGACCGATTTCATCGTCAACATAGAGGACCCGGATAGCATCTGTCATTATACATAATTGTCTATCTGTTTGTACATACTTTTTTGCAATTAGATTTCGGGCATCTTTGTTTCCCCGGATACCCACGATTTATCCTGGCAATACGGTGCATCAATTGCAAAGCTGGGTTCGAACGGAGCGATCAACAGCAAATTAACTCGCTTCACTTCCATAACGCCAATTCCCATTCGGAACCATTATCTCAAACCTCACTCCTACCCCTTGTTCTCCAGTTTCGGTGATTGTAATACCGCTTATAGAAAGGATTTCTCTAATAAGAAACAACCCCAGACCAGTATTCTTTCCAAACCCTTTCTCAAAGGCCTTCTCTTTTTCAGCATCAGCAATACCTCCTCCATTATCCTCGTACCAAATCACCATATTACCCTCCCACTCATGACAGGATAATTTAATACAGTCTAAATTGTGTCCATGTCTGATAGAGTTTTCAACCAGGTTATATACCACTTTCTCAAGCATAAGATCAGCATAAATTGAAAGGTTACCAAGATCTGAAGTGAGGAGAACTTCTTTAAGCAGCCCTTGTATCTCACGTCGTTTTAAAATAATATCAATCTGCTGCCAGTCAGGAGCAACATCTCCGAGGTTCTGATACAGACCAGTGAACTCGATAAGAGCCTGAATTTCGTTTGATGACTGCCTGATGGCATCAAGTCGCCTTCGGGATACCTCATCAGTCACCTTCTCCTTAATCATTTCACTGTAAGCCGAGGTTATCATGATACGGTTGAGAATGTCATGCCTCGTAATACTTGAGAGAATCTTGAGTTTATTATTCACCTGGGTAACAGCGTCATGTGCACGGCGTATCTCATCTATATTATGGATCTGAATCAGCAAACAGGGTTCTGATTGAATAATGATCCGTGATATTGCAACTTCAGCAATGAAAGGAACACCATTTCGCTTTGCGAGATGCATCTCTTCATGGAGAATTGTTTCATCTGATCCAGCTTTTTCAAGCACATGGTGTATAGAACGTTGAGTCATTTGAATCTCAAGATCATCAAGATATTTTCCTCTTGCCTCAAGGTTCATATATTTAAACACATTCTCAAATCCCCGGTTCACTTCAAGAATCTGGTACGATGAATTCAGAATCAGGATCGGATCCGGTGTCTCCTCAAAAATGGAGATAAACTTTTCTTCGTTCTCTTTCAAAGCCTGTTCAATCCGCTTCCGAACCGTAATATCGACAAGAAGAAGTAGAATGGCCTGATTGTTATGATATTGAATCGGTGTGCCCTTAACAATCACTGTTCTCCGATTGTTATCTTTGGTGATAATTTCCGTTTCATACATGGAAGGTGTAAACCCTTTGAAAAGATGAGACATGTTCTCTGTAGCTACTTCCCGATATTCTTCAGCAAAGATGGAGATTACAGACAGTCCTATTACATCCTCCTCTTTACAACCGAGTATCGATGTCAACGCAGGATTAACATACCGGATTACTCCATCATATCCATATACCGCAATATAATCAGGCAGATTTTCAACCGTCGTAATGTACCCATCCATCTGTAGATAAGAGTACATTCATAATCTTTGGACGTTCCTTTGGATCGACATAAATTTGGGTAGTCATATCAGATGTAGCTGATATCAGTTCTTCCGGAGATGAATAGCCGAGCATGGAAACGAGAGCTGGATTTACCGCTAACAACTTACCATCAGGAATTGAGTGAAAAATCCCTATCGGTGCATGTTCAAAGAGATTTCTGAAATGTTCTTCACTATCCCTCAGTGCCTCTTCCGCTTTTTTCCGTTCAGTAATGTCACGAAGAATACCAATTAATAGGGGATTACCATGCTTGTCAAGCATGTAGTGCTTATAGATTTCAGCATAATAGGTAGAACCATCTTTCCGGTAATATTGCAGTTCGTCAATATATTCACGTTCTTTTTTTGGGTCTTTTAAAAATAACCTGTTTCGCTCAGTTTGTAATGGGAGATAATATGCAAGAGATTGTGGTGTCATCATCAGATCCCGTCGGGAGTGAAATACCTCTTCAACGGTAAAACCAGTCATGCGTGTGATTGACGGGCTCACGTAGGTGGGCTTATCATTTTTGAGATCCCATAAAAATTGAACGTCCGGCGAATTTTCCGAGAAAAGATGAAAAATTTTTTCGTTTTCTCGGAGAGCTTCTTCTGCTTTTCGTCGTTTGGAAATGTCACGGCTGACACCAATAATACCTGCAGGCTTGCCAAACTCATCATAGAAGACCCGGGTAACGACCTCAGTCCAGACGGTCGTTCCGTCTCTAACATGGTTGCTCGACTTCAATAACTACCGGACCGAGATCGATTCCGGCCATTATTGCTTTAAAACCCTCTTCTGTCCTCTGTTTTACTATGGGGAGTGATCCAGGATAAATAAGTTCTTCAGGTTTCTGCTGTAATACCTCTTCGGGAGTGTATCCCCTCAGCTGAAAAATCGAAGGGCTAATGTACGTATACACCCCTCTCAGGTCCATAATCCAGATTACATCTGTTGAGTTTTCTGCAAGGAGTCGATATTTCTCTTCACTGAGCCTGAGTTCATCCTCGCGTTTTTTTAAATTCTATCCTAATATTCTGAATCTCTTTCTGTAATTCATCTATATTTGTTTCTGATATCTTCAGGTGTTCGCGTAGAGAATGTGGGTCATTATTCATGATGCTGGCTCTTGAATCCCAAGAGAATTAATCTTACATGAGATTGATGCATCCTTTTCAAGTCCTTGACAAATATCTATGGTATTTTTTCTTTTCATCTTGTCAACATCCAACATATTCAGAATTTCATGATTAACAATCACCAGGGAGGTAACTAATTCGGGATGTGATCGATATAAATTCATGATATTTCACAATTCTCATAATTTTTCGAATTTGAACTTTCCTTCCGCCACCTGGATCTCAAACCTTACGCCAACGCCTTGTTCAACAGTTTCGCTTATGGTCATGCCAGTAATTGTCAGAATCTCCTGTGATATGAACAATCACTGTTCACACGAATAACCGACGGTCCTTTTATTTACCCAGATAACCGTTGGAAAATCAAGTCTATTAACCGTCTGGAGATTTCACGGAGCGTGTAACCGATAAACTGTTACGCACTCGAATGACCGGCGGGAAATTAATGGGCCTTGCAAGATTACCCGGTAATGTGTTCTCTCAATAAACCGGCTTCCTCTCGATGTAAACGAGGCGTATTAATCAGCAGACGATTACAGAAGGACGATGAGTATTAACTGTGGCAGAGTAAGACTAAACAACCATGATCCCAACCGTTAACATTCCCCGACACACCACTGAAATAAATTGTCCGGTTTGTAACGGAATTATAACTACAAATACAATTTCGGGTCATTTATTTGAGATCCAGTCACTCATTGAAATCGAATTGAAGTGCCCTAACTGTAAACGGCAAATCCTCATTGTTTGCCGACCAACAGTCTAATCCCGAGACACTCATGAGTACACCCTGGTCCTTCCTCCTTACCGAAAGAAACGTCTCAACGTTTCGTTCGCCGCAGCGAACCGGCAGAGGGAAGGCTCCGGTAGGCAGGAAGTCCCCTTCTTCGGCCGGGTAGGAGGGGCGGGCCTATAGGGGCCCGGGGTGGTCGAATGCCGGGGCAATACGCAAAAAAAGCCCCACACTCTCTCAATTCGACATCCATCGAAACCTTTACCAGACTCAAATGCATTCCCGTATGCGAGAGTGGTAAATGGTCACGAAATACCAAACCGGAACCCGTCTCGAGTACATTGCCCGGGACAAGCTCGAAAGTGCAGGATTCATTGTTGTCAGAAGTGCAGGTTCAAAAGGACCTCTCGATCTGGTCGCCTGGAAAGGGAATGACTTACGGTTCATCCAGTGTAAACGCACGAGATTAGAGGAGATCAACGCGAAAATTAATCAGGTCCTCTTCAAAAACGACTTATTGAAGATGCGATGACTCAATGAGCCTACCATTGCAAAGATTCAGCTATGGATCTCTTCACCCAAAGCCGGGTTACGAATCTATAACGTCCTCCCTAATGGCATCATCTCATCACAAGAATCTTTCTAATTTTAGTCTTTTTTCTTATTAAGCCATCACACATCCCTCAATTTACAAACGCCACAAAATAATTCTTATTCGCGTTCATTTACTTCTCGCCTTTCAGCCGGCTGAAACGGCAACCCAAAATGGGGTAGAGAACTATGCACAGTAAGTTCAGATGTTCAGACCGAAGGGAGTATCGGGTCGATTGTATCCGGTTCCCTGGAAAACTTCTCGAATGACAGTTACCAGATGTCGGGCTCAAGCCTGAATGTCCTTTCGCGAGATGGCAAATCCCGTCTCTTGCGTGAAATATCATTAGGGAATAATGGAGTAGACCACACCATTGCCTTCAGTCAGGACGGAGGTGAATCCGTCTATAGCGATGAAACAGAATCGGATTCTGTCGGCTCATCTTCTGACGATTCCAACCTATGTCCATCTGGCTCGCAACCGGGATCGAAGAACAGTAAGGCTGAGTCCAGCCGTATCACTGCAGGGACTGACGCTTTCCTCTCATCAGGAAGTGTGGTCTCACATGGTAGTGGTAGTTCTTCCGGGGTGGGATATGTTCTATCCGCTCAGGGTTTCGGTCCGATATTCTCCCAATTCCATGTGGATACTCAAACCGGGAACAAGACGAATGCCAGCTCCCATTTGAAGTATGACGACCTGACATTTGCAAGCGGAAAATTCAAAATGAACCATTCCATGAATGTACGGAGATAAAACACAATGAACATAGGAACAGAGGAGATGATTCTTCTGCTCACCGGGTTTATTGCCCTGGTGGGTGGTCTCACCTCTTTTTTGAAAAACAGAAGAATCAAAGTCTTAACTGATGTAATTCTCGCTTTTGGTGACGAAACAGCCTGTTATATCAAATTTAAACAGACTGGGGGCCTCAACAATGATGAGCTCAAGTACCTCGGACTACAGTCAGTCCGGTTCTTTGAGAAGGTCGAGGCTTTGGGGTTGGAACGTGGGAGCTCTTAGGAGCTTCCTGGAAAACCTATTTTACGGGCGAATTATAGCGATTTTGAGGGATTATATAGTGTTTAGCCTTGTTTCATTATGAAGTGAAGGAATTATTAGTAATTTATTTGATATAAACCTTGAATTGTCATTATTCAAATAAAAAGATGAACAATTATGACAATTTAAAAAGCATCACCTATTTATATAATTATTAAATATGTTAGAATAATTATGAGCGACATGACTGATAACCAAGAGAAAATCATTGACCTTTTAGAAAGACAGATTGGCCTTTTAGAGAATATAGCTGAAGGTGTCGGACGTAGTTATGGATCCGACGGAGGGGTCTTAGAAAGGATAAAAGTCCTGGTAGAAGACATAAAAGACAAGCTAGACGGTAGGTAAAGGTTTAAATTTTAACCTTCTTTTTTAGTATCACTTTCCGTTTTTTACCCAATCACATTTATAGTAAAAATAAGCATTTTTCAAACTGCTTTGTGAAACTCTTTCATGTGAGATGAAAAACCATAATGGCTTTGTGAAATAGGCCTAACTAATAGATGCGGCACGATGGACGTTTATTCAGGATGGTTTTACGCAATCCAAATTATAGAATCTGGTCGCAAACCCCCCTCCCTCACTATAGCCCGAGGGAGCTCCGGCCAGTCAGGGCCGGAGCGACCGTACTATCGCCAGTTTGGGCGGGCGGGCAGCCGAGGGGGTTCTCCCGTCATCAGACGGGAGGAAGGACTTCTCAAAGTCCTTGGTAAGGCGGTGAAGTCCTGAACAAACCTTCCCTCCACTGGAAATACACCATAAACACTTGCAGAATTTCAGTAAGCGTTTTTCATCTCCTCCAGGTCCCTCTCCATCTCGATGAGGACCGAAAACACCGCCGCCTCCAGCGGGTCGATCAGGCCATTAAACGTGGTTTCGCTATTGGCCGTCATTTTTTGTATAACTTTTTCTGCATAAATCCTGTTTAATCCTAACATAGCTCGGGAAGTCTTCTTCCACCTGTTGGCGATAACATCCACATAGATCTTTATCTCTTCGACAGATCGGCCCATCGATTAAGCACCTCACACTATTGTGGACAACCCGGGATCATCAATGAGCTCCCGATAGACAGTGTGAAAGTGAGGTTTGTAATCAAGTTCTTGATTAGTAAAAATCCCGAAAAAACATAGAAAAATTTTACTCGGTCAGAAGCATGAATGCCATAGAGCTTGGACAGAACGTAATAAGAACTGTGATTACTTATGGAAATGCCATTGTTGTCATAAGTTTTTGGTGGGAAAAACTAAGTTCTCCACCGTATAGCCAAATTGAATAATATCTAACTAATTTAAGTACTTAAAATTCTGAAAATCCAGCCCATGCTCCACTACATCCAAGTCCTATATCAGAAATTTTTGTGATTAATTCAGAGAAATTGAGAGCCAAATGGTTCAGATTGACTGGGGCCTTCTTCAGAATATCGAGAACATGATTTAGATTTTCCCCTCGAAAATAAAAAGCCCGTAGCGAACGCAAGCAAGACCGGGAAGCCGTCCCAAGTCTTTTATTGACTGGTTATCTGTTGGTTTTGTCCCTTTCGAAACAATGTACAGTAAGGTAATCGCGTTGCAGAATATAAGGGGAAATTTCCTCCATTAGAACAGATCTTGTGGAAATCTTCCTTTTACATTTTTTTATTTGGTGATGCAATTAACCGGACAAACATTGACACATGATGGACTATCACTATAGCCGGCACATTCCGTGCATACTGATGCATCAACGACATATATTTCAGCACCGGCACTGATGGCAGAGACAGGGCATTCTGGTTCGCAAGCGGAACAAAACGTACATTCTTCTGTAATTTTCATAGCCATAATAAATCTCCAGTTTATAGATCTTCTTGTATGTACAATGATACCTATATATCTTGCTAAATTGTTTTGATAGTGTTTTCTGCTGGGATTTGGGAGAACTTGTTGGATCTCAGTTATCTTTCTATCGGACAACTACTCTGATATCATCAATCTCCTTTTCCATCTTTACCAGTGCAGCAAACACAGCGGCCTCAAGTGGGTCCTTAATCCCGTAAAAGTTAGTATAACTGTGGGTCATGACCTTCTTTATGACTCTCTCTGCGTAGAACTGATTATTTCCTAGCATCGCCTGTGACGTCTTTTTCCACCTCCTAATGGGTAACTCAACACCAGGGTGTATGCTTGGCATAAATGTATTAACCATCTGTTTCACCTCATCACCAATATGCTAAGGTGATACTATCAACTCAGCCCCGAACAGATGGTGTGAAAGTAAGTGGGGGTCAAGTTCCTCGATCAGCAAAAATCACAAAGATTATCGGAAAACCCTCCCTCAGTTCCCGGGCTGCCTCGAAATGACCCCATCAGGGCGAATCGTGGCAGCCGGGAGCGGTACCGCACCGGCACAAAACCACCCTGAGGGGCACCACGCCTCGGAACGAGCGAAGCGAGTCGTGGCGTGCCCCGCAGGATCGCTCCAGGGTTTATATAGGGGAGGAATTACTTCTTTCTCCAGGTCATTGTGAAATGAATAAACCCATTATCATCGATAAAAGAATCCCGGATATCTTCCTTCGTCATCGTTGTGTTATCCCCGGCGTGAAGTTGTATAACCGCTTCATCCATGAGTTTCACAAGCATTGAATCAAATCTTTCTACGGACCAAACGAGCTTCCGGCGTACTTCAAAGATTCGAACAAATATTTTCCCATGATCTAACGATTCGGAAGCGTAAATAGAAAACACCCTTTAGATTATGCATAGATTAATACAGTGATCTCAAAGGCACGAGTAAATTTCATAAGAATGTATAGTGTTTATTTTTCCGGAATCGTTACCAGTGGTATTCTATCAGCCTTAATCTCCTGGTATCTCGGGTCCATCATCTTATGTACCCCTGGCAGATTAACCCAAAGCTGGAAACCCCCCATCCGTCCCCCGACCGGTTTAGGCATCTCCTGGTGGATAATTCCCGAACCTGAAGTCATCCACTGAACTTCTCCGGCATTAACTTTCCCCGCATTACCCATACTGTCTCCGTGCTCGATAGTGCCCTCAAGCATGTAAGTCACAGTCTCAATTCCCCTGTGTGGATGCCATGGAAAACCAGAAAGATAATCTTCCGGCTTTTCTGCACGGAAGTCATCGAGCATCAGGAATGGTGAAAAGTCAGGTACATCGTTGTAACCAAAAGCCCGGTGAAGCCCGACTCCGGCCCCTTCCATCGTTTCACGGGACAATGATTTCCTTGCAATCTTTCTCGTCTGCATTGCTTTTTATTATAGGAGCTTTGCGGTTATTTATCTTTTAATAATACTGTTAAATATAGGTAGAAGGACAAAAACTTTCAAAACCGGAGATCTTTATCCTGACATTGGGAAGATTAAAAGAATGGGAAATAGACTGGCTGGAAAATCCGCAAAATTATACTTTCGAACATTTTACTGGAAAGTATTTCGCGAATCGTAGCATACCTGAAAAGCTTGCAATTGCTGACGATGAACTATTGAACCATTACCATAATAGTATAGACAATAAAGTGATTGGGAGGACATTAATTGTCCCTAAAATGGACCCTAATCATCCCAAAAATTATGAGAGGCTGGAAGAGTTTGTTAACAAACTTGCAATTTTAACATTTTCAGCAAGATTATCTGAAGATTTCAATACCAAAGAAAATCTTGAGGAATTTCGGAATTTCAAAAAAGCAGGTCTCACTGCTTTTATTAACCTTGATAGTGACTTTCATAGGCGGCAGTTAGTCCGAAAAATCGCAGATTCGGTTAACCTGAATCCGTTTCTTTTTGATGATATTGCTGATATCTTTTACACAGGCAGTTCCCTTTACTTTTTAGAATTATATTCATTGCTGTTGCAATACAGGCAGAACTCGTACTTTTTGAATTATTTCAGGTCAGACCCGGAAGAATTAAAGGAGAAAGCCAAAAAACCTCAAATTCTTTTGAAACTCTGGAAACACCAGCAGTTTGCCATTGATAACTGGTATCGTGCCGATGGTAAGGGCATAATTGAGATGGCAACAGCTACAGGAAAGACGTTAGTTGGACTTGCAGCTGCCGAGAGCCTTTATCAAAAAGAAAAAAATGTAAAAGTATTGATTGTATCCCATTCAAGGGCAATTCTTAATCAGTGGAGACGAGAAGTCATTGATAAACTCGGCTTCACTGATGACCCGAATTTAGATTACAATCATTCGGTACAATATAATTCTCCAGGTAAGAAATTACATTTTTCATTCAATACACTCCAATCAGTTTCAAAAAACCCTGATTTTTTTTCGAAAGATATAGATTTTTTAATTGTTGATGAAGTCCATCATGGAGCATCAAAGGAGTTTCGGAAAGCCGTTAATTTAACATGCAAATATAAGATGGGACTCTCTGCAACAATTGAGGGAAAGGAAAGACCAGGTATACTAAGTAATGTTCTTGGTTTGACCGTATTTACTTACTCCTTAAGAAAGGCAAAAAAAGATGGAATAATACCGAATTTTAAATTAATTATTCACAAGTCATTTTTGGATGTTTCAGAACAGGAGATTTTTGAATCGGTTTCAAAAAAGATAAATTCTTTACTTACTACCATAAATGCCATTAGAGGCATTAAAATTAAAAAGTATACAAAATATGGAAAATTTGATTCACTCTATGATTTTATTAGTGCAATGAATAAGGCCCGGTATTCAGGGGATGAAGTTCCAGAATCCTGGTTAAGTTTACTTGGCCTTATCATTAAAAGGCGTTCGATTATTCATAAAAGTTCACCCAAAATAGAAGATGCAATAAAATTGATCAAAGTAATTGGTAATGAGAAGAAGTGCCTGGTGTTTTGCATGGATATTTCGACATCCAACCATATCCATTCACAAATAAAATCCCATGTCGATAATGCTTTTTGCATACATTCTGAAATGAAAAATCATGAAGTAATGGAAACAATACAATTATACAAAAAATCAAGAACTGGGGTTCTTATCTCTCCAAAAATGCTTGATGAGGGGATAGACATACCGGATGCAGAAATTGGAATAAATGTTGCATCGTCAAAAACAAAACTCCAGTTGGTTCAGAGAATGGGGAGAATATTAAGAAAGCAGCCCGGAAAAAATCCTGAGTTTCATCACTTTGTAGCTTTGCCTCATTATAATGATTTTATAGATAATGAAGATCCATTCAACTATTCCAATGACCTTGCATGGATTCAGGATATAGCCTTAAAAATGAATTTAGATTTTGAGTTTTATGATGCAAAAAACCAGGACATTCAATCATTAGAGAGGAGGTCAGAGGGAAAAATAAAAGAATATTTTCATCAGTACCAGCATATCCCGGACAGAGATTATGGCACAATAAAAATGGATTCCATTATCTCTGCAGTTTTCGGATTACGAGCAAAAGTTATTGAAAAACTTCGGCAAATAGAAGGACCAATAACCGATGAAGCCTGGATGCAACTCTTACGCAATGCTCATGGTTCAGGAGATTTTACAAATGAAACTTCCAGATTTCGCTGGTTATTAATTATTGGTAACCGTAACCCCGGAACTATTGAAAAGTTAATTGTAGAACATGCATCTGATGATGAGCCTCAGTTAATCCAGTCCCGGAATAAAATCAAAAGGACTCGAAAACGGTTTAACATACATAAAAATTTAGCAACGCTTGCAAGAAAGGTCAGGCAACAAAGACGTGAAAAGTGACCTCCCAATTTCCTTAAAAAAATTAAAAAAACGAGAATTGGTTTTATAGTGATAACAATTGAATCACAATCACAACAACGCCTTTTTGTCATCTTAATCTCGATTGCCTCATTAATGGGAACTCTCGATCTCACCATAATCAATATCTCACTCCCAACTATAGCGAATTACTTTGAAACCAGTATTACCTGGGTTTCATGGATCTCGATAGCTTACCTGATTACGCTTGCATCTTCACTTATTGCTTTTGGTCACTTTGCAGATATCCATGGATATAAAAAGGTCTACTTATCTGGTTTTTTTGTCTTTACAATTGCTTCATTCTTTTGCGCAATCTCTCCATCAATTCAGGTCCTCATCGGCTGTCGGATAGTTCAGGGCCTGGGAGCTTCAATGCTCCAGGCTATTGGAGCTGCAATGATTGCCATTTATCTTCCAAGGCAGATACGAGGGTGGGCTCTTGGTATGCTCTCGACATTTGCAGCAATAGGAATAGCAACCGGACCTGTACTTGGAGGATATCTCACCCAGTATCTAAGTTGGCACTCGATCTTTCTTGTGAATATTCCAGTTGGAATCTGTGCAATCATCCTTGGAAGAAGGGTTATACCAGAGGACCAACCAGATAAAAATTCAAGGGCTGATTTTGATCTGCCAGGAGCATTACTCCTTTTTTTATCGCTTGGATCTTTTATTTTTTCAATATCCATTGGCAGAATTTTCGGTTATACTTCTCCAGTCATACTGACCACAGCAACCTTTTTCATAATTGGAACTGCAGCATTTTTTTACCGTGAATCACGTGTACCAGAGCCACTGATTAAACTTACACTTTTTAAAAACCGTAACCTCCTGTTCGGAAATATCGGGCTGCTCCTGGTACTAATGTTATATCTCGGGACAAGTTTCCTACTTCCATTCTACTTCGAGCTCGGAAAGGATTTTTCACCTGATATATCTGGTCTCTTCTTGCTTATCCCAGCTATTGCCCTGATTGTAACTTCATTTTTTGCCGGCAGAACTTCTGACCGGATCGGTTCAAGGACACTTTGTATTACATCGGGATTATGTTTTGCCTGTACGATGGCTCTTTTCACAACAATGAGGATTGAGAGCAACATAATTATTGTCGTTATCAACCTTGTCATGTTTGGTTTTTCAGTAGGCCTTTTTATTGCCCCAAATTTCAGGCTATTAATGAGCTATGCTCCAAAGGGTGATGAGGGAATGATATCAGGGATTGCAATGACGGTAAGAAACACAGGTTCAGCTACAGGAATTGCAGTTTTCACCATGCTTTTTGTTCTTGCCTCAGGGAAAGTATTTGCAAATTCTACGATAAATTCCGCCCAACGGGATTTAGGGTTTCACGCCGCTTTTCAATTTGGGTTTGTAATTTCGCTCTTTATCCTATTACTGGCATTTTTATCTTACGAAAAGAAGGAAATATCTGAATGCGAAACACCTGAAATGAAAAATTCATAAATACATTGAATGTAAGAATACACCATGGACAAAAAATTGTTAAGCCTTATTTTTGCCCTATTCTTTTGCTGCCTCCTTTCTTCAGTAATTGCAGCAGGTATTGGCAATGCTTCTGTCAGCACTGTAAATGAAGCCACGCCCAGTTATAACATCATAAATAACAAGACGGGCCTGAAAAATTTCGTTCTCCAGGCTCGCGATTTTGCTTTGGCAAATGGGAAAGAAAAGGCACTCGCGACATTCAATGACAGGGACGGCCCCTTTGTTAAGGGAGATCTCTACATATTTGCTGTTGATTACGAGGGTTATTCTCTCGCCCTGCCATACGAGCTAGGAAATATCGGTTCTAATCGCCTTTTAACAATGGATCGAAATGGCTTTCGATATGCCCTTGAGGGAAGGGATATAGCGAGAAATGGCGGTGGATTTCAATCATACATGTATGAAAACCCAAAAAATAATTTTCAACCTGCCCAAAAAATCTCATATGTAACAGATGTTGACGGTTCGTACTTTATCGGTGCCGGGATCTATTCCAACGCGTCCGTTGTGAAACCGGGAATGATTGATTATTTTGATATCGAAGGCGTCCTTGAGAAAGTAATGACAAATGCTACGAGCGAACTAAACACTGTCGACACAACACTAAAACAGGCTGCAGAATCACTTTCGTCAACTGGACTTACAGGACCGGAAGCTGAAATTATAGAGAAAAAATTATGCAAATCAAATCCATATTCAATTAATTGCATCGCAATTGCAACAAATGGAACAATAATGTCAGTCCAACCTTCTGATTATTCATCGATAATCGGAAAAAATATTTTAAAGGAGGAAGATGTCGAAAAAATGCTCACAACAGAAAGACCCAGAATGAGCAACAATATCCAGACTATTGAAGGAATTAGTGCAATTACCTTTTTATACCCTGTTTTAGACAAGAACGGGAATTTAATCGGAGGGATTTCTATCCTCATTCGACAAGAACCCTTCTTTACTGATATAACGGATGCTATAAATTCAACTGACTTTCAGGCAACAATTACACAGAAGGACGGAAAAATTATCTACGATGGCGACCCTGACCAGGTTGGGAAATATTCTCTCTCTGACCCGCTGTTTCGCGATTTTCCCTCAATAATAAGGCTCCTTAAACAGGCATACAATGAAAAACAAGGTACTGGAACCTATACCTTTTTAAAAGAAGCGACACCCGACCCTAAAAATCCAAAAACTGTAAAGGAAGACATTGTCGATAAAGCCATTGTCTGGAATACAACCGACCTCTATGGAAATGAGTGGAAGGTCTTTATTAATAAAGTGATATGACAAAAAAGGACTATCCTTACCTTTTTGATATAATATTAATTATTCAGGGTTTAATTTACTACCTTTTTCTTAATGAACAATCTCCATAACGGGATTTCTTCTGTAGATCCCTTATTAAAAAGAAATAAACTGATGATTAACAGTGATCATATTTTAGCCCCCTTTAAAGGTTTCTTAATTTTACTCAAAGAATGTAAACTTATTCCTATATCATCACCATCTCCTTTCATATTCCTCCTTTACATGAGTTATTATCTCAAGAAGAATCAGCGTCAGTATTATAATGGATAATTTTAATTGAAACCTGATACAAAAACGACACTTGTAATTTTCAAGGCATACCAGGAGATAGTTGAGGCAACTATGGATATCATTGCGATGTACATTAGAGATCAGGGTATTGCTGCCAGGGATGATTATTCTAATATTGATGTGATAACTCTTTTTTCAGACAAAGAGAAAGAACTTTTACGAGCGATGAACGGACTTCGAAACAGAATTATCCACAGATATAATGCAACAGACGAAAAACTTGCAATAATCGGGATCAATGATTCACTTCCAGAAGTAAATTCACTTCTAGTGGTGTTTGAAGAATGGATCCTGAAAAGCTAAAAATACAAATCCACCGTGACCTTAATCCGGTCTCTTCAGTAGTCCTGGGTGTGTACCTCTTTGGGTCACAGGTCAGAGGGCAGGCAGATGAAAAGAGTGATATCGATATCTGCCTTGTGGCCGGACCTGACAGTGACCCTGTTGAAATTCAGTTCCTTGCATGGAAAAAGATCTGTTCTGAACTTTATGATATCAGGATTTTTTAGATTCTTCCACTACATATGCAGGTAAGGGTTATGGCACAGGGAGTCCTTCTTCAGTCCCATGACCCTGCTGCACTTGGAGAGTACCTCAATATTTACTGGAAAAAATGGGATGAACAGCGGTGGTACCAGAACAGGATTCCTGGAGCTCCGTAAGTTAAATGGGACAAAAACGGGTTTATTGCAGGCATAGAGAGGGATTGAGTCAGCGGTCTCCTCACCAAGCCCTTTTACTGAGAATAGTTTTTTCCGGCCTTTATCAATATAACTATCAGGGCTTTCACTCTTTTCCAATAGAGGATAAACAGTTGTCACGCTTTGACCTGCACTCGGAAGGAGTATAATCCCCTGAATATTTGCACCTCTGGTAAATGGCCTGACAACATTCCACATTGTCACAGCCAATATAATTATTGCTGGGTGCTAAAACCTCCTTCTGTGAGGGGAGATCAATTATATAATAATGCAATCCTGCGGCTATTCCGGCGGCTATAGATACAATAGCCATAATAATGATGAGCATTACAAGAGGGTTATTCCCTGGTCTCATTTGAGTCATTTTCTAAAACACCTTTATATATTCTTGTTGACTGGTGATTAGCATAATGATTGCTGTTTTTTGTCTACCTGCAAAGGCAAAAAAACCAGAGAAATTAAAAGAGAGTCAGGGGAATCTGACAATCGCCCAGTTTTCCTGTAGTTTATTCTCCTGGGGTTTTGGTTCCGCAAAGAAATTGACAAAATTCCCAAATTCCGAATAGTACTTTTTGTTGTCATAGTCAGGGTGTGAGAACTTTTCATCTAAAGTTGTCTTATTGAGTTCAGCGATCAGGTCAAATGACCGGTATACAAAGGGATATCCTTCGCTGCCAATGATAGATGGTTTGCCTGTCACCACCTCGAAATGTAGGTGTGGAATTTCAGACTGGCCGCTATTGCCAAGTAGACCAATTACCTGACCCTCTTTTACTGTGTCACCTTTTTTCACCTTTATTGATCCAGGGATGATGTGACAATAACAGGCATACTTTCCATCCCCGATATCAATAACCACATTGTTGCCGGTCCCTGTCTCAAAAGAAAATGGGGGTAAATTAAAGTTCTCATTATCCGGAACTCCGTCGCGGACATCAACTACCGTGCCATTGGCTACAGCTACCAATTCCTTCCCATATGCCAGAAAATTATCGGCAAGAGTAATATTTCCCTGAACGGCTTGTCCAGATACCGGGTCTATGTAAAACATGTCCTGAGCAAATCGCTGGTCAACTGTGGTTGTATTATTTATTGTAACCGGCATGAGGAAATGATGCGTTGTCGGTTCAGTCGTCTCCATGATAACCCAACCAGGCCCTTTCACCGGTGCTCCGATAATCACCGGTTTTTGGTCTTTCCTCACAATGACTTCTCCCCCTGTTATGGTTAACGGCGAGAGTCCGATGGCACTCTGGTTCAGCACAAGTCGATGAATGAGCTTGTCAGGAATGGCATCAGGACTCACTTTGAACCATATTGAGATTCTGGGTATGGTAATTTTTTTAGTACCATTCTTCAATTCTTCAGAAGTTAAAGGAATACTGGAAGCCGGCGTGTAACTTTTAGTAAAAACATCGTTTTCAGGAATATAGAGGGTTTTACCAGTATTGGCATCAATAACTTCAATTGATTCCGGTACAAGGGTAGTATTGCCTGATGTGGTAAGTTCGAGTTCATATGCAATGTTGACACCACCAGTACTTTCAACAGGAATTGGTGGAAATGGAGATGTCATAATAATAGCCGGAGATTGAGTTGTCTGTTTCTGCTCTTCGTTTATCTGAGTACATCCTGCTGAAAATAACAGGATTATACCAATTGCCATCAAAATGAAATATTGTGGAATTGTCATAAGAAAACATAATGGCTTTAATGTACAGACTAATAAAATTAAGTGTTAAATATACCATACCTATTGAACCCTTCCAATCAGATATCAGAAAAGGCAGGAATAATATTGATTTTTAAATAAGACATCACAGGGATATGAAATATTCTCTTGGTGTTGATAAATTAATCCAGAAACAAATCACTAGGTATGCAGAGATATGTGGCTGGACACTCACATATACTCAAGCACAATCGATGGTTTGATTATCTATGCGTACCTCGGAAAAACTACGAGTTTGACAGTATTCTCCTTTTAGGTATTTTCTTCTTGATATTCGGTCTGTACCCCTTTGTGGGACTTAATCGATTTTATGCCCAGGTAAAGATAACCTGCAATCACCGGGCCGATTACTGCACCCAGAAATACAACTGCCGTCTTCCATGATACACTCTATATAATAATGATATCCTGAATAAAAATAAGAATGGCTGCAATTATCCCTAAAATAATACAGGGCTGCTATGATATCCATCTCTGTCATTATTGTCAATGATATACAATCAGTGAGACTCCATGCTTTACCATTTCGGTTCTCGAAAAAAGGTTTTGATAGATAGTATTAGCTTTTTCATGAAGAGACTCCTGCCTGTTTAATAATGCAATCCAGCAGACGGAATCAAAAAAAGTATTTCTGCTCTTTACTAAACATTAATTCCCAGTTTTGAAATCTCGTAAAGGTAGTAATCGTGTTCTGTCGAAAGATCAGGATTATGGGTATCCACAGCCAGTGAGGCGAGAATGAATGCAGGATCCTGCTCAGCATCCTGTTCTTCGGTGATTTCAGATTCAACAATAATTGTATATTTTTTTTCGGGGTACAAGGTCAACTTTTTTAAAATGTCTCAAAACTGAACCATCAAATACAACATTAAGTGTGATTATCATCTGATTTCCCTCTCTTTATTAAAAAATATCCGTAACTGTTCAGGGTGATGTATGAGCTGCTGATGGGATGAATGGTTCGCCTTTGAAAGCCCTCATTATAGAAGTCAGGACAGGGAGATTATGTTTTTTAACTGTTGAGATGTATCCCCTCACTCTGCAGAAATTCGCAGCT
>CAIYHQ010000042.1 GCA_903926075.1 uncultured Methanomicrobiales archaeon | reverse complement strand
ACTACCAGTTTTGTACGGTGCAACCCACTATGAGTGATTGCTTTATTAGGCGATAAAATTCGCTTTTTTGATACAACGTTACGTGATGGTGAACAAACGCCGGGGGTCTCACTCTCTCCTGATGAGAAACTCACGATAGCAACGCTTCTATCTGATATCGGAGTAACTGTAATTGAAGCGGGATCTGCCGCTGCAAGTGTCGGCGAAAGAGAGGCAATCAAGTTGATTGCAGATGCAGGTCTCTCTGCAGAATGCTGCACTTATGTCCGTGCAATGAAACTCGACATTGATTATGCTGCTGATGCCGGGGCTGATTCAATTCACCTTGTTATTCCGGTAAGCGACCTTCATATTGAAAAGAAGATGCGAAAGACAAGGGCAGAAGTGTCAGACATGGCTTTCAAGGCGGTTGAGTATGCAAAAGAACGTGGACTCATCGTTGAGCTCAGTGGTGAAGATGCGTCCCGTGCAGACCAGCAGTTTCTCTTGGAAATTTTCAGGGAAGGTGTTAACCGTGGCGCTGACCGTCTTTGTGTATGTGATACTGTAGGGCTTCTTACCCCGGAAAGAACTCGTGAGATTATTCCTCCGTTAAATATCGCACCTCTCTCTATCCACTGCCACAATGACCTGGGGCTCGCTCTCGCCAATTCGCTTGAGGCACTAAAGGCAGGGGCAACATGTGCGCATGTTACTGTGAACGGGATAGGCGAACGCTCCGGAAATACTCCTCTCGAAGAGTTGGTCATGGCACTCAAAGTGCTGTATGGTACTGATACCGGAGTGACTACTGAAAAGCTCTATCACCTTTCAAATGTTGTCTCCAGGCTTACCGGTGTCCCGCTTCCAATGCATAAAGCTATTATCGGTGAAATGGCTTTTACTCACGAGAGTGGTATTCATGCACATGGAGTTCTGCGGGAACCCAGTACCTATGAGACTTACAGCCCTGAATTGATAGGGAGAAAACGCAGGTTCCTTCTTGGGAAACATTCCGGGGCTGCTGCTGTTGAAGCTGCATTAAGCGACCTTGACTACTCGCCGAATCGTGAGCAGCTCAATGAAATTCTCTTGCGCATTAAAGTCATGGGTGATATGGGAAAGAGAGTAACTGATGCCGACCTCATGGCAATAACAGATGCTGTCATGCTTATTGAACGAGAACCCGAATTGGTTCTTAAACAATTTACAGTGGTAAGCGGTAACAATGTCATACCCACAGCCTCAGTTACACTCCTTGTCAGAGGAGAGGAGATAACAAGCGCGTCAACTGGTGACGGGCCGGTCGATGCAGCAATGGAGGCATTAAGAAAGACTGTATCGGATGTTGCTGATATTACTCTGCTTGAGTACCATGTCGATGCTATCAGTGGTGGAACTGATGCACTTGTTGATGTTACTGTCACTCTTGAAAAGGATGGAAAACAGATGACATCGCGTGGTGCCAGGACCGATATTATTACTGCGAGTGTTGAAGCGATGATAACAGGTATGAACCGTCTATTAGGAGAGGAGCATGAAGACAGGAGCTAAAATTTTAATTGAAGGACTTCTGAAACAAGGAACAAAGACTCTGTTTGGTTATCCTGGTGGAGTCGTCCTCCCGATTTATGACGAACTTTTTGACTCAGGACTCCCGCATATCCTTGTCCGGCATGAACAGGCAGCAGCACATGCAGCTGACGGTTATGCAAGAGCGAGTGGAAATGTCGGGGTCTGTCTTGCTACATCAGGTCCTGGTGCATGTAACCTTGTTACCGGGATTGCAACAGCATACATGGACTCAATTCCACTTGTTGCAATAACCGGCCAGGTCCCAACTTCCCTTCTCGGGAATGATGCATTTCAGGAGTCAGATATCACAGGAATTACCCTTCCCATAACGAAACATAACTTCCTTGTCAAAGATGTGAAAGACCTGCCAAAGGTTATAACAGAGGCATTCTTTCTCGCAAAGACCGGGAGGCCGGGACCTGTGCTTATTGACCTCCCCAAGGATGTGTGTACGGCTGAAAGTGATGTAGAGACCGATATTGGGAGTGAACCAGTCCTTCGGGGATACAAACCCACCTATAAAGGTCATACGCGCCAGATTGAGAGAGCAGTTTCAACAATTATTTCATCTGAGAGGCCGGTTATTTACGCAGGTGGAGGAGTCATTGCTTCAAATGCTTCAGCTGAACTTATCAGTTTAGCTGAAAAACTGATGATCCCGGTCACAACAACACTGATGGCACTTGGTGCAATTCCTGGAGATCACCCCTTGAACCTCGGCATGCTTGGAATGCATGGCACTGAATATGCAAATTATGCAATAACCGAGTGTGATTGTCTTATTGCAATCGGAGCAAGATTTGATGACCGCGTTACGGGAAAAGTTGATGCCTTTGCTCCTCATGCATCTGTGATTCATATTGATATCGACCCTGCCGAGATAGGGAAAAATAAAAAAGTCGATATTCCGATTGTAGGAGACGTAAAGACGGTACTTACACAGATTCTGGACAGACTAAACAGTGAAAAAAAGTATGAAAACTGGAATGCAAGAATTCGCCAGTGGAAAGAGAAGCATCCTCTCATTTATGATAATGACGGAAAACTCCACCCGCAGTTTGTGATTCAGACTTTGAATTCTTTGCTTTCGGCTGATGATATTATTGTTTCAGAAGTGGGCCAGAACCAGATGTGGACCGCTCAGTACTACTGCTTTAAAAAACCAAGGACATGGGTTACGTCCGGCGGACTTGGGACAATGGGATATGGGTTTCCGGCTTCAGTCGGAGCGCAGGTTGCGTTTCCAGGCAGGAGGGTGTTTGATATAGCAGGAGACGGGAGTATCCAGATGAATATCCAGGAGCTCGGCACAGTTTCCCAGTATAATATTCCTGTAAAGATTGCAATTCTCAACAACCGGTTCCTTGGAATGGTCAGACAATGGCAGGAACTCTTTTACAACCGCAGGTATTCCTATACTGAACTTCCCCCGGTCGATTTTGTAAAGGTTGCAAATGCATACGGTATAGAAGGTATTCGTGTTGATGATCCCTCATGCGTAAAGCAGGCAATAAAAGATTCAATTGCTCATGAAGGTCCTTTTGTGCTTGATTTCAGAATTGAGAGGGAGGAGAATGTTTTTCCCATGGTCCCAGCAGGAGCTGCCATTAATGAAATGATAGGAGGAAGACCAAAATGAAGGCTCATACTCTCTCAATACTTGTTGAAAACAGGGCAGGTGTTCTTAGCAGGGTGACTGGCCTATTCAGCCGGAGAGGTTTTAATATTGAAAGTCTGGCAGTAGGGACCTGCGAGGAAGAGGGGATGAGCAGGGTTACAATTGTCTGCATAGGAGATGACGCCCAGATTGAGCAGGTTATGAAACAGCTTAACAAGTTAGTTGAGGTTATTAAGGTTTCAGACATTACCGAAAACTACCATGTTGAGAGGGAACTTGCATTGATTAAAGTCGCTGCCGATCCAGGTTCAAGCAGGGCTGAGGTTATGCAGATAGCCGATATCTTCAGGGCAAATGTGATAGATGTCAGCTCCAAAACAATTACTCTTGAAGTTACGGGTCCGACACAAAAGATAGATGCTCTTTCAAACCTACTAGCACAATACGGAGTAAAGGAGCTTATAAGGACAGGAAAAATTGCAATCCTTCGTGGGACGAAAACCGTTATCAGCACAAAGTAATCTGTAAGCATTTTTACATCAGTTTTACTTTTTCTCTAAACTCATTACAGAGATGAGTGAATGGAAAAAAATCAAAACGAATTTCTATAAGTGTGAGAAAATATGAAGGGTATGCTATTCTATAGCATGGTGATCTAGAGTGAGAAATGAATTCAAATCAATCCTTTTTCTGACCGCTCTTATTATTGTGGCAGTTATCATTAGTGGATGCACATCGCAGCAATCTCCACAAGGAACGACACAAACTGTGAATAATACAATAAAAATTGGTGTTATTGCCTCGATGTCGGGTCCAGCAAGTACAACAGGGAAAGATATCTGGCAGTCAGCCCAGCTTGCAGCTGACGAGATAAATTCTCAGGGTGGAGTTTATCTTAAGGATATTGGGAAGAAGGCCCTAATCCAGCTTGTACTTGGAGATGATGAGTCGACCCGTGAAGGAGGCCAGAAAGCAGTATCTAAACTAATAACCCAGGACAAGGTTGATCTCCTGGTTGGAGGCTTTTCAAGTGCAGTGGTATCTGCCCATCAGGCTATTGTCGCAGATAATAAAATACCGTACATAATTGCCGGTGCCTCGAGCACCCAGGTCTCAAAACGCAAAGACATTGATAATACATACCTCTTCTACCATCGTCCAAATACGGATAATTCTGCCGAGGCATCTCTTTTATTCCTCAATGATACTGTCCGTCCGGCAATAAATTCAAAATTCGGGTTCCCGGACTCAAGACCACTCAGGGTGGCAGTTGTTTATCAGGACAGTCCTTTTGGAAAGGGGCAGCTTGATGCAGTGAATAATCTTACGAAAAAACTGAACCTTCCAATTGTTGTTGTTGCAAATGCCAGTTTCAAGATGGGAGAATCTGATTTCAGGACTACACTCACATCAGTAAAATCACAAAATCCAGACGTTATTTACGCAGTTACTTTCCTGAATGAATTAATTCCACTTACCCAGCAGGCGATTCGTGATGTCGGCTTAAAAACCCTGATTCTCTCAATCGAGAACAATGATGACCCTGACTACTACAAGGGAGTTGGCCAGGTCGCAGATTATTCAGTTATGGAGAGCAGGTTCAGCCCGTATGCTATTCCAAATACTTCCACTAAAGAAAGAACTACAAAGTTCCTTTCTGACTTTGACACAAAGTACCAGGGATTTGCAGGTATGATGGGGGCTGCAACCTATGAAAGTGTATATATTGCAAAGAATGCAATTGAAAATGCAGGCTCAACTGATAAAGTAAAAGTTAAAGATGCACTTTCCAGCGGGTCAGTGGACCAGCTGCTGGAGACAATGAAAGATGGAAAGATCATCTTCTCACCAGATACTCATGAGAGCAAATTTGATCTTTTTGTCTCACAGATGAGAATGGATAATAAAACTAACGAGATAAGGCCACACATTGTCTGGCCTGTGTCTTTACAGGAAACTTCCTTTGTATTGCCGGACTGGTATGCTCCGGGAACAACCTAAAATATTTTTTTCCCAGGCTTAAAAAAATCGTTGTGGACGAAGATGGAAGGGATTATTACAATAATTAGCCAGGTCGTCTTCTGGGGGCTCTATGCAGGATGTATTTACATCCTCCTTGCCACCGGACTCAACCTTATCTTTGGCGTAATGAAAATTGTGAACTTCGCCCATGGCGAATTTCTGATGCTTGGGACATATATCACTTTTAGTTTCTTTGTCCTGAGTGGCTTTAACCCATATGTGCTCCTTTGTGCTTCTCTCCCCATCCTTGTTGTTGTAGGAATAATCACAGAAAGGCTGTGCTTCCGGCCAATCCTTGGGACCGGGAAATTAAACGAGATATTCGTAAGTCTCGGAATTATTTATGTCTTTCAAAACGTCGTAGCAATGCTCTGGACGGATGAATGGAAGACAATTCAGAGTCCATACAAAGATATAACCATCAGTTGGGGTTCAGTTCAGGTCCCGCTTGATTATTTTATTATAATAGGAATAACTATCTGCATACTTATTGGTCTTTACCTGTTTCTCCACAGGACCTCGCTTGGACGAGCTATCAGGGCGACAAGCCAGAACCGGAAAGGTGCAATGCTGATGGGCATTAATGTTGAGCAGATGGATATGCTCACTTTTGGTATAGGTGCCGGACTTGCGGGAGCTGCAGGAACGCTCTGGGCAGTAAGTGGACAGGTTTTCAATCCTTACATGGGCTCAATACCCGCAATTAAGGGATTTGCAATAATTATAATCGGTGGTCTTGGGAGTATTGCCGGTGCAATAGTCGGGGGACTGATTATCGGACTTGCAGAGAATTTTACATCATTCACCCTTGGTGGTGCATGGAAAGATGCCGTCTCGTTTATTATTTTGATTATTGTACTCATAGTGAAACCAACCGGCCTCTTTGGAGGAAAAGACGAATGATAAATGCGAGGGACCTTCCAATAAAAAAGATATTAATCGGGCTAGTGCTCTTTTTTGCACTCATTTTCCCCATCCTCTTCGGAGCACAGCTCTATTACCTGACTGTGCTTATTCTCATCCTTATCTTTATAATTTATTCATCGGCATGGAACTTTCTCACATTTTCCGGCCAGGGTTCACTTGGTCATGCAGCATTTTTTGGTCTGGGCGGATATTTTTGTTCTCTCCTCGTTATGAAAGCTGGAATTCCTCCACTCCTTACTCTCCCCATAGGTGGACTTTTTACGGGAGTCATCGGAGTCCTTATTGGTCTTACCTGCGTGCGGCTGCGTGAATGGTTTCTTGCAATGGTAACATTCGGATTTGCGATAATAATCCAGACGTTAATTGTAAGTCAGCTAGCTCCAATAACAAATGGGTGGGATGGATTCGGAGTTACAAAACTTGTGCCTTCAGATTTTCCGAATTCGCTTCTTATAGAATATTACCTTATATTTGCGATTTCTGTAATTACACTTCTCTTGTTCCGCTATCTTCTCAAATCTAAAATCGGGCTTACCCTCGCAGCAATACGGGAAAATGAGCTTGAAGCAAAAGCTTCAGGAATAAATCCAATTCCATTCAAACTTTTTTCCTTCGGTGTCAGTGCGTTCTTTGCAGGAGTAGCGGGAGCCCTTGAGATCTTTCATTTTGGCTATATCACTCCTGAAATTTTCGGAGTTGATATTTCATTCTGGCCCATAATTTACACTATAACCGGAGGGCTTGGTACTCTGGCAGGCCCAGTCATAGGGACTATAGTAATATCTTTATTGTGGGAGGGATTGAACTCATTTGGTCTTACATATATGAGATTTGTAATTATCGGCATTCTCTTAATTCTCACGATAATATTTCTACCTGGAGGACTTGTTTCAATTGGAGGGAAACTCAGTAAATATTGGAATAAAAGTCCTGACTCCGATAAAAAATAAAATTTTTCCGAAGTTTTTTATATTGCAATAAACTAAATCGTATCTCTATGACATACAATAGAGACCGGAAATGCATTTACCTGAAAATATTTGTCATCATTTTCATCAGCTTTTTATGCACAATTTCAATCTCAGTATCAGGAATTCATATAAAAACTGTCAGTGAAGGCTTACTCGCTGATAACAACTGTTATATCGGGGCATATCTCGGGGGTAACCAGGGATCAAACGGGTCAAATTATTATAAGTCTTCCCGGGACGGGGATAACCCGTATGAAACCCAGATAATGGACAACCCTTCACAATATGGTGAGACAACTGATGGATCAGAAGAAGATATTTATAATCGTATTGATACCGGAATTACTACATTCCGTAATGGAATGAATGCCATAAGTCCAGGGTCCGGCAATTCACAGACATTGTTCTCCAGGTATTACCGGATGGATGTATATCCTGATAATGACAATGGCAAAGTAAAGTATAAAGAATGCCCAGGGCCTTCTTACTGGATCGAAAAAGTGATTAAACAGGGTGGAATACCAGTTGTTGTTATAGATCCATATTCTTTGTTAAATAATGGCGTAATAGATCTTTCAGCTACAAACAGCAATGGAAAAACAGGAATTGAAGTCCTTCAGGACCTTGCCGGAAAATCCAAACAGATTAGTGACGCAAATGGCGGAGCAACTGTTTTAATCTGGTTTGCCCATGAATTTAATGCCCATAATGAAGTGAACCCTGAAAAAAACGACTACATTGATTCTGCAAATAAACAGGCGTTCAGAAGAGCATTCAGGGATGCTTATACAACAATTCACGCTTATGGTGGTCCAAATGTCCAGATAGTCTGGGGTGGAAACGAATGTGGCAATGTCGATAGCCGGATCAGGTACTGGCCTGGAAAAGATGATAATATGAATGACCTCCCGAACGACTACGTTGACTGGGTGGGAATGACATGGTACCGGACAGAATCATCTGGCGCAAAAACACTTGACGACCTGAAAGATTTTTATAATTTTTATGCCAAAAACCATCCTTTAATCTTCCTTGAGACAAGTGCAGATGCACATAATGGGGAGTCCAGCCAACTTTCACTGAAGAACGACCAGGTGTCATATCTCTATAACCCGGTTAACCTCCAGCAGTACCCGAATATCAAGGGGATTATCTGGTTTAACGTAGCTAAGGAGGGTGAATTTGGCACTAAGGGGAGCGGAACCGGGCCATTTAAAATTCAGAACTTCCTCTTACCTGATGGTGTTTATACCAATAATGGTGCTGATATTCCCGGAAATATTGGATCAATCTCTCTCTCCGGAAAGATGATGTCTGCACTATATCCAGGTCTTGCAGATAACTCATATTTCGTTCACCTTTCAAATGCTGAACTCCTCAAAGCATTTAAGAACTCCTTCGGAGTTCCTACTGACCCTAACGGTGATCAATTATTCGAGGACGTCAATGGCAACGGTGTTTATGACTTCAGTGATGTGGTAAAATACTATCAGAACATGGACTGGATACCCTCAAACGAACCAATCCACCTGTTTGATTACAACCATAACGGCCGTATTGACTACGACGATCTCGTTCTTCTTTTCCAGAATTAAAATTTTTTTTGGATGTCTTTACCCGGGTCATGAAAATTATCAATTAATTGTAGTAAATCTCTGTCATTTCCGGTTTTTCAGCTGATTTTGAAAAATGATAATGATTATCAAACGGCCAGACCTTATACACACTGTATATATGTTTAGATACCTAATCTAAACATCTGAAGGTGCATCGTGAAGAATAATCTGCTTATTTTAATTTCACTTTTAACAGTACTCCTCATAACTGTTATCCCGGTTCTTGGTGATGTAATTGGAAAGAATTCATCTGTCGAACCATTTAATGTGAATAAATCAGTCAGGCCAGGTAATGACTTTTTCTCATATGTCAATGATGCCTGGATGGAATCTCATCCAATTCCTGGAGAAAAAGTAGATTATACAGCATTTGATGCACTTAACGACCTGTCGATGGAACAGGTACGTTCACTCCTTGAGTCTTCGGTGCCTTCAAAAAATTCAACTCAGGGAAATAAAACCGACTTAATCCGGGTATTCTTCAGGTCAGGGATGGACACTCAGTCTATTAATAATAAATGTTTTTCCCCACTAAATTCCTCAATGAAATTAATAGATTCAATCGAAACGCGAGACGATCTCATAAATGCAACGATTGCATTGACCGAAACAGGGGTTAATCCATTATATATCTATATGTCTGGTCAGGACCCTACAAACACAACGAGGGTCATACCTTATATGTCGCAGGGAGGTATCGGGCTGCCTGACCGCGATTACTATTTCAGGGATGATAATGAGAGTGTAAAAATGCAACAGGAGTATATCACATACATAAAAAACCTCTTTATTCTTCTTAATTATACCCCGGATCAGGCAAATGAAACGGCCCGGAAAATTTATGGAATTGAAAAGCAAATTGCAGGTTCTCACTTAACAAATGTGGAAAACAGGGACCCAAAAAATACCACCAATATCTTAAATTTTACAGACCTAGAGGAGAAATATCCAGGCATCGGGTGGAGTCAACTTCAAAGTATCCCAGGGTCTGGATTTTCTCCGGTAATTGATATAAACCAGCCTGGATTCATTGCAAAATTGAGCGAACTCTATACTACTCTTCCCCTTGAGGACTGGAAAATCTTTTTAAAATACAAGCTTGTAGACTCTTATTCACCCTATCTTTCAGAGCCATTCGTAAATGAATCTTTCAATTTTTATTCAAAACAGTTGAACGGTCAGAAGGAGATGAAACCAAGATGGAAACGAGTAATAGCTGCTGAAAATTATCTTCTTGGGATGGAAATAGGAAAAGAGTATGTTGATGCCTATGTTGATCCTTCAACAAAACCGCAAGTTAAGAGTATGCTTGCAAATATAAAGGCAACACTACGGGAGAGGATAAAAAACCTGACATGGATGGAGAACTCAACGAAACAGTCAGCTCTTGAAAAGCTTGACACGATGCAGGAGAAGATTGCATACCCGGATAAGTGGATGGATTATTCAAATCTTACACTTACGAGTTCATATGCCGAAAATGTAATGAATGCATCGCAATACCTCTTTATCTATGGACCATATGGTCTTTCGTCTATAGGAAAACCGGTTGACCGGACCACGTGGGATATGAACCCGCAGACAGTGAATGCATACTATGATCCATTAAAGAATGAGATAGTATTTCCAGCTGGAATTTTACAGCCTCCTTTTTTCTCTCCGGTTGTTGACAGTTCAGTCAACTATGGTGGAATAGGTTCCATTATCGGCCATGAGATAACTCATGGTTTTGATGACCAGGGACGCCAGTTTGACAAGAATGGCACCCTTTCAGAGTGGTGGACGGAGAATGATATAAAATCTTACAATAACAGGACAAAACTTATTGAAGACCGTTTCAACTCGTTTGAGGTCCTTCCCGGGTTATATGTAAATGGAAGCCTGACACTTGGTGAAAATATCGCAGATTTCGGAGGTCTGACAATCTCTTATTATGCCTGGAAAAGGTCTATGAATTCAACAGAAAAAGTACTGATGACAGATAATTTCACACCTGAGCAGAAGTTCTTCCTATCATTTGCGAGAGTATGGAGGGGTTCAATTCGCGATGAATTTTTACGGACCCTCACATATTCAGATGTCCATCCATGGAACAAGTTCAGAATCAATGGAGCTCCGTTTTTTACACCTGAATTTTATGCTGCATTTCCTGAAATATCATCAAATGATACATTATATATACAGCCATCACAGAGACCGGTAATATGGTGAAAATGCTCACCGAATAAATTTACCCAATTTTCTATTTTTAAAAGAGGAATTCAATTAATATTTTATGTTTTTTTACTTTGCTCTGTTCCTTCTTCCATCAATGACATAACATAATTCCTGGCAATATCATATACAGGTAATAATTCGAGGGCAAGGTCTTTTTGATTTATGACAAATGGCGAGGCTCCCAGTCTTTTCAGCCCGTCTGCTCCTCCATTCTGTGAAAACGACAGTGAAAAATTCTCGATAGTTTCTCCACATTCAAAGAAGTTTTTCATGCTATCGGAAAGTGGCGGGACTTCAATCGAGAACTTTGATAGAGACAGACTTTCAGTTAATTGCTGTGCATTTTCATTCATCTCACCTGAAACAGGGGCAACTTTCCTTTGGACACGCAATTCAGATAAAAGAAGAGGTTTCTCCATTCCTCTTAATTTGAAGATCATGAAGGGGTCCTCGTCAAACCGCTCTGCGAGAATGTAAAAGACCGCCGCAATGTGCTTGCACGGGTTTGACCAGTCCGGGCAGGAACATGTTGTTTTTAATTCAGTTTTCTTTGTAGGGAAAAGTGAAATTCCAGCCGATTGAAGGACTTCGTATATCTCAAACGGCATCTCTCCGGCGAGTAACGACGCAGTAAAAAGTGCCTCTTTAGCGAGAGTTTCGATGATTTTATTCCATTCACTTTTGGTAAATTTTTGAAAAGAGATAACGATACTATAAGGTTTTCTGGAGGAACCCTGGACTAATGAGAGGATACCCTCATCGTTAAATTCTATGTTTATCACCTGGCCTTTTCTTGCATAAGTTTTCCCCCTCCCGAGTCTTGCTCCTATCCCACTCTGTTCAATAACAAGAAGGAACTTTTGTGACCACCATTTCTCCCCTATCCTTCCGGTTCTGCTTTTTGCTTTAATACCGTCCTTTACAGGCCTTGCGGGCTTCGGTTTTGGATAATAATCATAATAGGTCATTAATCGTTTCCCTCTATCACTTCTGTTCTAAGTTCGAAGAGTTCTCTTATTTCTTTTTCTGATAGGTTCGTAATCCAGTCTTCACCGGTGCCGATGATCTGTTCAGCAAGAAGCCGTTTTTCTTCGAGAATCAGGTCAATTCGTTCTTCGAGGGTGCCTGCAGCTATCATCTGGTGGACCTGCACGTTCTTTTTTTGTCCTATCCGGTATGCCCTGTCTGTTGCCTGGTCTTCTACTGCCGGATTCCACCAGCGATCAATATGGAAAACATGGTTTGCGGCCGCAAGGTTAAGTCCTGTTCCACCGGCCTTTAATGACAGGATAAATATCCTGGGTCCTCTGGGGTGTGAAAACAACTCAACCATCTGGTCCCTCTCTCCCCTTGGTGTGCCTCCATGAAGGAAGAGAACATCGAGATTCAGCCTCTTTTTCAGGTGTCCCTCAAGCATCTTTCCAAATGAGCTGAACTGTGTAAATACCAGAGATTTCTCGCCTGAAGAACAGATTTCATCAAGCATCTCCGTGAGCCTGTCAACTTTTCCGGATCTCCCTTCCATGTCGCTTGTATCTGAAAGGAAGAGAGACGGATGATTGCATATTTGTTTCAACCGCATAATCGCTGCAAGTACTGCCCCCTTTCTTGAAATTCCCTTCCTCTCTGCTATCTGTGAAAGAAGATCCTGGACCGCCGCCTCATAGAGTGTTGCTTGTTCTTTAGAAAGTGAACAATACAATTTCATCGTCATTTTTTCGGGAAGGTCAGAGATAACTTTTGGATCGCTCTTTTTTCGTCGCAGAACAAAAGGTTCAATAATTTTCTGCAGTTGGTTTGCCTTCAGGGAATCGTGATACCGTTCAATCGGGTTTGCAAAGGTTTTCTGAAATTTTGCAGCATTTCCAAGATAACCTGGATTCAAAAACTGCATTATTGACCAGAGTTCGCCGAGACGGTTCTCAATCGGAGTTCCGGTCATTGCAATTTTTGAATCCGCAGGTATTTTCATAACCGATTTTGACTGCTTTGTCTCATGATTCTTTATATTCTGGGCTTCGTCAAGGATTACATGCGACCAGTTCAGAGATGACAAGTCTTTTTCATCCCTTAGTACTGTCTGATAGGTAGTAATGACGATATCAGATGATTGGGCAACTTTCCTGAAGGTGGTTCCACTATTACGTATTCCTCCATGGTGAACTGATACTTTAAGGGAAGGTCCGAACTTTGCTATTTCACGCGTCCAGTTTCCGATGAGTGACATGGGGCATACAACAAGTGAAGGGTTACTTAAGGCAGCATTCTCTTTTAAATACAGAATGTATACGATAATCTGGACTGTTTTTCCAAGACCCATGTCATCAGCAAGGCATGCACCCATTCCCATCTTTTGTAAAAATAAAAGCCATGAAACTCCAATCTCCTGGTACGGCCGAAGAATACCTGTAAATGACCTGGGTATATTAAGGGCACGAATTTCGCCCAATGATGAATTAAACCGGGAAAATAACTCCTTGTAGGGACCCTCTGCAGTTACTTCACTTACTCTATCTCCCTCGGAAATTTCTCCGGTAAGTGATGCCTGGATAACTGTTCCAAGTGGTACTGAATAATCCCCTAATTTTTTTGTAACCGCGAGAACGATTTTATTAATTTCTGCAGGGTCAAGAATTACCCACTTTCCCCTCACTTTCATCAATGGGACTTTTAGGTCAACAAGAGCAAGAAATTCATCGTAAGGAACCTCTTCTCCACCTATTGCTACCTTCCAGTTAAATGATACGAGGGTATCAAGGGAAAACTTACCCTCGGTTCTTTTATTCTGTCCGGATGATTTAATTTTCAGGCTGACCGATGGTTTGCAGGCTCCGCTCTTCCACCAGGCCGGGAGGAGAACGCCGTAATCACTTTCAAGCAGAAGAGGTGCTGTCTCCTTTAAAAATAAAAATGCATCCTCGGTGCTTATCTGAAGGCCGAGAGGACATGCTTCCCGAAGAGCTTTTTTTATGGGAGGGTAGATCTTCATTGCTTTTCCGAGGTCTGCTAAAAATTGATCATGTAGATGGGTTCCATTCGCACAAAATGAAAGTACTTCAGACTTATCATTCCATACATCGGATGCCGGAATAAAAAGCGAGGGATCGTTTCGGGACTGAACCGAGAATGTAAGTATCCACTGTTCATCAACGTTTTCAGGTTCGCGTAATGAGAAAAATGTTCTCCACGGTTGTTCATCTTCCTCTATATTTCCTGATAACCAGTCGTTTGCCGAACGGATAAAGGATGCTGAACCAGGAAAAGTACCTTGTTCTCCCATGAGGGAATGATAGAGTATGGTTTCGGATGATTCGGCCCTTTTCTTTGCAGGTCTCCCCCTCACTTTTGGCCGTGATGTTTTGAGGGAATTCATTACTGATTCGTTGAGGGTAGTTTCTAGAAATGCAATAACATGGGTCTTTTCCCCCTCTCCCTTTTGATTAAGATGGGCCCGTGAGATGGGTGGCATTTCCCTGATTAGTTCTTTAAACCTGTCTTTTTCGAGTGGAGGGAACCAGGGTTTCCAGACTGTATGATAATAACCTCGCTCGACCTCAGAAATACCTGGCGAGAACATTCCATTCACGATGAGTTCGTAAGTAAACAGGACGACTGTACGCCAGGCAAGGAAGGACGTGCTATAACAATAATCTGGGGGAAGAAGGGGCGGGTTCAATAGCAGCTGAACTACCTTGTCTGTGGAGAGAATATATGCCGGGACGTCCCAGGGAACAATGGTTAATTCTTTGATATCAGGCGTAAGCAAGGTTCCTGAACAATCAGGAGAGGATAGGGGCGCTCCTTTCCAGGTAGGGAGAAGGAGTGTGATATTTTTCTTTACGAGTTTTGCTTCATCACCTATGAGGAGGTGATCACCCGTCAAACTCCATTCTTCCCTGATTAGTGCACCCGGGTGAGGGAGAGTCGCGGATATATTTGGTTTCCTGCCCCTTTTTTTTGGCAGTTGGAGATCAACGAGTGGTTTTTCTGCCCATACAAAGAATTTGCCCTCCTCTGTTGCAGATCCATGAATTGCTATCAATTCTATCCTCCCTTTTTCACTTGTTTAAGAGATATAGGTTACGGGAAATAAATGATTGATTATTCAGGTTTGAAAATAATTATTATTAATTATAGGTAACTTTTCATCCATGCCTCAACTCTCTTTTCAATAGTCTGGAAAAAATTCCAATAAATCTTTGAGATTTTCGTTGAAATGAAACCTCCAAATAAGTCTGCAGTCATACTCGTCCTTTTTGGTGTATCAACCGCCCTTTTTATTGCACCGAACTTCCGGCTCCTTATGGGCCACGCAAAGTCCGGGGATGAGGGAGTCATTTCAGCTCTTACAATGACAGTACGAAATTTTGGGTCAACAATGGGAGTTGCCCTGTTCTCCACTGTATTTATAATCGCGACAGGGTTTGCATCTGGTAATGCTGGAGTAACTGATCCGAATGGAAACGCCGCGTTTCATGCAGATTTTCTTCTAGGTTGCATTATTGCGGTAATACTTTTCGTATCTGCAGTTTTCTCTTACGAGCATACACCTTTTTCAGAGGATTCACTGATCAATATGGAATGAAGGTCTGAAAAAACAGAAAAATTGTATTTTTTTTATTTACATTGAGCGCTTAAGTGAGACAATCATTATGTATGAAGGGTCCTTGTCGTCCATAAACACCATTTCAAGTTCATTTGGTGAAATGATCATTCCATCAACATGGCCACTCAGATATTCAACTATTCTGAAGCTCTTTCCTCCACTCCAGATTACACCGGCAAAGTCTTCACTAACCATTGATCCGTTTACCTGCGGGAATGTAAGGTGACCGCTAAAACACTGATCTTTTTGATCGGAGACTGACATGGTGATATTTAGAGGACGAAAGTCTTTGTACCCTGTCCCTTCAATGTAACCTTTCGGAGAACCAGTCCAGTTTCCTATGAGTTTAGGAATAACAGTCTGGGCCGGAGTCGTCGCTTTTACTGTAACAGGTGCAGAGTTTGCAGTACAATACCCAAAACATAGTATAATTGCGGCAAGAGTAAAAATAATAAAAATTCTTTTCATGTCCTATAGTTAAGACATCACATTTATTTAAAATTATTATATTATTTTTATTTCCCTATTTGTGCTTTAACCTGAGCTACTGTCTGTGTAATAGGCGTTCCACCTTTTTGGCCCTGAACTACAATGACATATGAACCATACGTGTATACTGCAGCATTGAGGCCATTTATTACAATTCCCCTCTGAATTGCCTTGACTGCAGAGTCACGGTTATCAGCTGAATCAAAATTCTGAGTATGTACATATATCGCATCAGTCTGTTGTTTAGCTGAACAGTCACTGGAAATAACGAAAATCTGGCCTCCCTGAGCACCAGTAAGGTTCCATTGGGAATCAGTCTGGCTACAAATATTCAACCCTGCCGCTTTGAGAGCCGCCTGAACCTGGCCTGAATTAACAGGATAGTATTGGCTCGGAATGGAATTATACATAATAATCCATCCCATGGGTAGGAATATGAACATCAGTACAAATAAAACACTTACTACCTTTGTAGAATTAGGACTCATATTTTAACCTCAAAATTTACGATCTGGAATGAACTATTCCAAAGATCTTCTATTATTATATAATATTACTTTAATAGCAGATGAAATAATGATTTCGGAATCTCTTTTCTAACAGAGAATATTGTGAAAAAAAAATACTTATTTAAATTTTCCATTATCCATACCAAAAATGAAGGTACCTATATATAGTGTGTGAGAGAATACGTTGATTATATGAGTGAAGACATATCTAATAAACCGGAAATAGCAGCTGTCGTTGGCAGCATGCCCTGGTGGCTTGTCCTTGTATGGGGAATTCTAGCTTTAATTATTGGTATTTTATTGGTTGCAAATCCACTTACAACCGTGTTCTATCTTATCCTGTTTATGGGAGCTTACTGGTTTGTCGGAGGTATATTTACCCTTATAAGTCTTTTTGGTGATCGGTCTAACATGGGATGGAAGCTCTTCCTTGCTATAATCAGCATTATTGCGGGAATTGCAATTATGTCCTATCCGATTTATGGTTCAATTATCGTTCTGACGCTGCTGGTCTTTATAATCGGTTTCTGGGCTTTAATTATCGGAGGAACCAAAATCTATGAAGCTTTCAGGTCCAAAGATGCCGGTGCCGGAATTCTTGGTATTTTAAGTATAATATTTGGTATTATATTGCTTGTCTATCCTTATGGAGCAGCATATGCACTACCATTGGTTGCCGGGATAATTGCAATAATTGCCGGACTCGCTGCAATTATTGTTTCATTCCAGGTAAAGAAAACACAATCTAAATTGAATTCTTAAACCTTTTTTTCAATTCTTTTCTGTATTGCTCTAATTATCAGTTCCGACTGTTATCAGTTGAATTTGATAAATCTAACTATTGTAACATTTAGTATGACAGGCCAATGCTAAAGTAAAGTTTATATTACATTATGTGCTATACTCATAACAAAAGTTGATTAATTTTCAAAAGATTATACTGATGTTAAAAAATTGAATAGTAAAAGAGCAGAGGAAGAAAAAAAATGAAAAAAATAGAAGAGTTTTCACAATATATTCATTGGATCCTGCTCGCTGCAATACTTATATTCTCTGCGTTCCTGAATTTTTGGAATGTATGGAACCAGGGGTTCTCAAATGAGTACTATGCAGCGGCTGTGAAAAGTATACTTGTAAATCCCGGTATCATGTTTTTTAACTCATTTGATCCAGGGGGATTCATAACAATTGACAAGCCTCCTGTCGGTATTTGGGTCCAGACAGTAAGTGCATTGATCTTTGGTTATTCAGGGTGGAGTCTTGTCCTTCCGCAGGCACTGGCTGGTGTTGGGTCTGTTTTCCTTGTTTACCTTATTGTTTCAAGGCCTTTTGGGAAACCAGCAGGGCTTATATCCGCATTTGCCCTCTCAATCACCCCGATATTTGTAGCAATATCGAGGAACGGAACGCAGGATGGAATAATGATCTTTATTCTTCTTCTTGCATTGTTTGCAGTCTTGAAAGCAACCCGTGAGCGGTCACTGCCTTATCTTCTTCTCTCAATGGTGCTTGTCGGTATTGGGTTTAATATCAAAATGATACAGGCGTTCATCATAGTACCTGCCCTCCTCATACTCTACCTCTATGGAGCGAAAGATATAACCTTGAAAAATAGAGCAATCCATCTCATTCTTGCAATAGGATTATTGCTGATTGTCAGTTTTTCCTGGGCAATCGCCGTGGACGCGGTACCCGCAAATGAACGCCCTTATATTGGAGGAAGTGGGGACAATTCTGTTATCGGGCTTATTATCAACTACAATGGCATTCATCGCCTCGAAAACGGAATGGATATGGGGGGCCGGAATGGATCCCAGGTGGGTCCCGGTTTCCATCCAGGAATGGGAGGAATACCTGAAAATATATCTGGAAGAGACAATAGATTTCCATTTGATAACAGAACTGCTATCAATGGGACTGGTGGACCACCTGGCGGAGGAATGAACGATACCGGGACTCCCGGACTCTTCCGGCTCTTTGGAGGAGGGCTGGGTGGACAATTAAGCTGGCTCTTACCTTTTGCACTCATAGGACTTCTTGCCTGGTTAAGAAGGCCATTGAAATCAATGTTTTGTAAAACGCACGAAAAAGGTATTATTGATGAAAAGGCGTTAGTTCTCATAGGGATGTTCCTCTGGCTTCTCCCGGGACTGATTTATTTCAGTTTTACTACCGGTTTTTGGCATCCATACTATCTCGCTACCATTGCACCTCCTATTGCAGCCCTGGTAGGAATTGGAGCATTTGTGATGTACCAAGCCTACCAGAGGACAGATGATATAAAGGGCTGGCTAATCGTTCTTGCTATCCTTGTAACCGGGCTTGTTGAAGTTCAAATGTTGTTATATACTGCTGAGTGGTCAGGCATTTTGACTCCAATAGTTCTCGTAGTTACTGTTCTCTCTACTGTCATATTAGCAGGTTTAAAGATAAGTAATAAAAGAAAATGCTGGAAATATTCAAGGATTGTGGCAATAATAGGTATTGCAATACTCTTTGTTTCACCACTGGTCTGGGCCTTCACGCCCCTTCTTTATGGCGATGGCGGAACAATACCGGGTGCCGGCCCTGGTGGATCTCAAAGAGGAGGTAACTTTGGCGGAACCCCTCCTGGTAATAGTTTTGGTACCGGTCCTTTGAATTATGGTTTAGATTATTCACAGGGATATGCTGGTACCGCTGCGATACCAGGTGGACTGGGTCCTGGAAGAATGAACCTATCAAGTTCCTCAAAATTAAAAAATTTCCTGATATCACATAGGGCCGGTGAAAAATGGATACTTGCAGTTACAAGTGCAATGGGTGAAAGTTCAAGCCTGATTATTGAAACCGGATACCCTGTCATGGCTCTTGGTGGATTTTCAGGTACAGACAGAGTTTTATCAACAGATAATCTGGCTCAACTAATAAAAGATGGCAAAGTGAAATACTTCCTGGTGCCCTCTCAAAATGAGAGCGGAGGGGCGTCCCCTGGAGGAGGAATGTTCTCAGGCAATACTGAAATTTTCTCATGGGTAGCAAATCAATGCACGAAGGTTCCTTCAACAGAATGGAGAGATAACGCGACTTCAATGGCAAATATCCTCGCGAACACCAATGGCCAGGGAGACTATAACAGAACGTCCATCCTGAATAATAATCCACCTGGCATGATGCAGGGCCCGGGTGGTATGGGTGGCGATAATAATCTTTATGACTGCAGTTGTGTGAGGAACCAGACATGAGTGAAACGGCTCCAGTCTCTCATTCCATTTTTACAGGGTTACAGAGACTGATAATGAACCTTGGCCTTGGAAAACTGATAAGGTTTGGGTTCATTGGAATTATGTCTACACTCGTTGATATAGGCCTCCTTTATTTTTTTGTCTCTTATCTGAATGTATGGTACATCTATTCCGCGGCCATATCGTACTGTTGTGGAGTCTTATTCAGTTATTGTCTTAATAAATATTTTACATTTCATGATGTAAATCCAAATATTTTTACACAGTTCACAACATTTGCAGGTATTTCACTAGGTTCACTCTTTATGAATATCGCCGTAATCTGGGTCATTGTAGAGATATTTTCACAAAATTACCTTATAGCAAAGATTTTTTCCACTGTTGGAGTGTTTCTGATAAATTATTACGGACAGAGTAAAATTACTTTCAGAAAAAAAGGTTAGTTCTTATTTTTTTGCAACTTCCAATTTCATAAGTTTTTTTACGAATATAAAGATTATTAAACCCACTATCAAAAAATAAATTAAGTCTGATAAGAATTGTCCCCAGCTTATAACAACATTGCCAATAATCAACTTTGCAGTTTTCCATTCTCCATTCGGAATAAAAACAGTGATAATAGGCATAATAATATTATCGACAAGTGATTTGATGAGAACCGTCGCAGCGGTGCCCATGATAAACGCAATTGCAAGTTCAATAATCTTGTATTCCTTAAGGAAATCGAGGTATTCATTTACAAGTGTCAGTTTAATCTCTCCTTTTAGTCTTTTGAGCAATGAACGGCTTTTATGATACAATTAATTCCAACCTGTTTCTTATCCAGGCAAATTAATTTCTCTAAAAGTCGTCATTGGTGAAGAATTTATTAACAGGCAACACCTTAAAATTTCCTTTTTTCACCACGAAAAAAGGCATCAGATGCATAAGACCTATATCACGAAAAGCGAATATCATCTTTAATGAATATTCCTCTTAGGCTTTCGCAGATTGAAGACGATATCGGCCATCTGTCACCGGTACAAAAAATACTTCTTGGGACTGATGGCTCTGTGACCCAGTTACTCGAGGCAGTTATTGGAAAACCGATAGCTATAAAAACAAGATTACAGGAAATAATCCCTGTTGATCCGGATACTGCAAAAAAACTGGGTATAACCGCGGGAATGCCTGTGAATCACAGAGTTGTTGAAATAAAAAATAATGACACTGGAGAGGTATTGATACATGCAGTTTCCTATACTCCTGTTGAACGTCTCCCAGATGAGTTTCGTAATGATCTTTTAAGGGCAGATATCCCAATCGGAAAGATAATCACAAAGCACCGGATAGAAGCAAGACGTGAAATTCTTGCAGCTGGATATATACCTGCATCCGGAGAAATGGCAGAGATATTCAATACATTTCCTAATGAACCACTTCTTTCAAGAGAATATCAGATAATTCATGGAGGAAAGCCTCTTATTTTAATAGAGGAGCAGTTTCCATATCACAAATTCCTGGATGAAAAGCGGGTAATTATTGAGACTCCATCCAGGCTCCACTTAGGCCTGATAGATATGAATGGAGCGATTGGAAGGGTGGACGGAGGGATTGGAATTGCACTTGAAGAACCTAGTCTTCTCCTTGAAGCTCGAATATCAGGTGATATATCAGTAAAAGGAGGGGACGAATGGTGCCGCAAAACCGCTTGTTTAGTAGCTAAAAGGATCCTTGGTCAACTCAAAATCAAGGGCGGTGTTGAGATAACTTTACGGAATCTCTTCAGGCAACATACCGGCCTCGGCAGCGGGACCCAGGTTTCACTCGCAACAGCACGTGCAATATGTGATTTGTATAATAGGTCACATACATCCCGGGAACTGGCCATGCTTGCAGGAAGGGGTGGGACATCAGGGATAGGGACAGGTGCATTTGAATTAGGGGGTTTTATCATTGATGGGGGGCACAGTTTTGGTCTAGGAATGGAGAAAAATGTTTTTTCCCCGTCAGGGGCATCCCAGGGAGTCCATCCTGCCCGAGTGATAGTACATCATGATTTTCCGGCAGACTGGAAGATATTACTCGCAATCCCGAACCTTTCTCCCGGTTCAAGCGGTGTAATGGAACAGGACATCTTTTCCCGTTTTTGTCCTGTTTCACAGGAAGATGTGCGTGAGATCTGCCACGAGACGCTTATGAATATGATACCTGGGATTGTGGAGCATGATCTTGACCTTTTCGCTCGTTCTGTTAATAAACTCCAAAACCTTGGATTTAAAAAAGTTGAAATTAATATCCAGCACAAGTATATCCCGGCTCTCCTTATGTCAATGCGTGAAGCAGGAGCAGCCTGTGCAGGAATGAGTTCCTTTGGCCCCACCCTTTTTGCCATAAGCGACTCAGGCATGAATGACGTAGAAAATTCTGCAACTGAACATATGGAACCTTTTGGCGGTGGCACCCTGATTCATACATGTGCAAGAAACAGGGGTGCTTCAGTCCGTTGTACCGGGAACTGAGGTGGGTGTTAGTTTTGAGTGATAATTATGCAAAGGCTTTTTAGTACAAAATCACTCACAACTGTGTAATGTTATCTAAATAATCTATAATGAAAAAAATTTAAGAACTCTCTTATATGATTTTGTATAAAGGCATATGGTTTTTTTTATGGAGAATGAAACAGAGATAATTTCAATATCTGGTGATAAACTGCATGTTCTCCCTATTGACGAGTTATACTCCGTTCTCAAAACATCTGAAAAAGGACTGACTACAAAAGAAGCTGATGAACACAGGCTTCAGTATGGACGAAATGACATCACAAGCAAGAAAAAACAGTCAATTGTCCTTCAATTTTTAAAACAATTTACTAATCCACTCGTTATAATCCTTCTTTTTGCAGCTACCATTTCAATTGTTGTTAACGAGGTAACCAATGCGGCAATAATTATCAGTATTATTTTAATCAGTGTTACACTCGATTTTTTTCAGAGATATAAAGCTGAAAGCGCTGCAGAGATGCTCGCCAAAAAAATAATTACGCGGGCAACAGTCTATAGGGATGGAATTGAACAGGAAATTCCGATAGTTGATATAGTCCCGGGAGACCGGATTTCATTAACCGCAGGTGATATGATCCCTGCTGATGCAAGGTTAATTTTGGCAAGGGATTTTTTTGTCAATGAATCATCACTTACAGGTGAGCCATACCCGGTCCTCAAGAGTGAAACTATCCCGGATTCTTCTAAATCTTTGACCGAAGCAGAGAATTACGTCTTCCTTGGAACTTCTGTTATCAGTGGAACGGCTAAAGCTATAGTTACAAAAACAGGTCTCTCTACTGAATACGGAAAAATAGCCAAAACACTGGTAGAAAGACCTCCGGAGACTGAGTTTGAACATGGTCTTAAGCAGTTCAGTTATCTTATGTCAAAGTTTGTCTTTAGCCTCGTTATAATAGTATTTTTCGTTAATGCACTATTTAAGCAGGACATACTTCAATCGCTCCTCTTTTCTGTGGCTCTCGCCGTTGGAATGACTCCCGAACTACTCCCGATGATTCTCTCTTTGAATATGACAAAAGGAGCTATTGCCATGTCGGCTAAAGGAGCCATAGTTAAACATCCAGAATCAATTCAGAATTTTGGGAGCATGGATGTACTTTGTACTGACAAGACCGGCACTCTGACGGATAATAAAATTGCTCTCATGAAACATCTGGATACTGATGGAAATGATAATGAAAAGGTTCTCCTGTTCTCATACATCAATAGTTATTTCCACACAGGTCTGAAAAATCCCCTGGACGAGGCAATAATAGAATATCAGTTTGAGGATATTGAGAAATATAAGAAAATAGACGAAATTCCATTCGACTTCATCCGGCGGAGGACATCTGTTGTTGTATCCGGGGAACCGGGTCAAATACTGATAACAAAAGGTGCACCTGAAGAGACTCTGGCTATTTGTTCATATTTCGAAAAAAAGGGTGTTATCTCAGTTTTGACTGATAATGACCGCCAAATGATCCTTGAATTATACCAGAGTCAGAGCAGGGAAGGATTTCGGACACTTGCAGTATGTTACCGTATTCTAGCTGGAGACAAGGATCGCTATACCGCAATTGATGAGCAGGATATGGTGATAATCGGGCTTGTAACCTTTATTGATCCTCCCAAGGAAAGTGCAAAGGAATCAGTAGGATTATTAGCAGCATCCGGAATTGAATTGAAAATTCTCACCGGAGACGACGAACTTGTAACTCAAAGGACCTGTTCTCTTATCGGTCTGCCTGTAAAGGGTGTTCTCTCGGGCAGGCAGATAGAAAACATGGACCAGGAAACACTTTCACGTGTTGTTGGAGATGTTACTATCTTCTCCAGGATGACACCCGTCCAAAAAAACCGTGTCATGAATTCCTTAAAAAGGAATGGACACGTCGTCGGTTTTATGGGAGATGGTATCAATGATGCCCCCTCAATAAGGGAGGCAGACGTCGGAATCTCTGTTGAAAATGCAGTGGATATCGCAAAAGAATCAGCAGACATAATTCTCCTTAAAAATGATCTTAGAATACTGCATGACGGAGTACTTGAAGGTCGCAAGACATTCGGTAATACCATGAAATATATTCTAATGGGTACGAGTTCGAACTTTGGGAACATGTTTAGTGTCGCAGGGGCATCATTTTTCCTTAAATTTCTTCCCATGCTCCCAATTCAGATTCTCTTAAATAATCTCCTGTATGATATTTCAGAGTCTTCAATTCCAACCGATAATGTTGATGAATCCTATATAAATACGCCAAAAAAATGGGATATAGAATTTATAAAAAAGTTTATTTTTGTATTTGGCCCAATTAGTTCTGTCTTTGATTTCATCACGTTTTTTATTCTGTTATTTGTCTTTAATTCTGATGCATCACTCTTTCAGACTTCATGGTTCATTGAATCGATCTGTACCCAGACGTTGATCATTTTTGTTATACGAACAAGAATTGTTCCATTCTATAGAAGCAGACCCAGTTTACCACTTCTCGTGAGTACATTATCTATCGTGGCTATTGCGTGCATATTACCTTTTACAGTAATAGGGAGAATATTTGGGTTTGTACCACCTCCAGTTTCGTTCTTTTTAGTACTTGCAGGTCTTGTCACCGGGTATCTTATCCTTGTTGAGCTTGCCAAAAAATGGTTTTATAATAAATACTCCGTATTTATTGAGAGAAAAAGAGTAGTGAGCAAAACAGGGTGATTTTTATTTAACCGGAATAGTTTTATTAATTAATTCTATAGCCAGGTTGTATGAATATTTTTCTCAACTTTCTACTCTCAACCGGCTTCTATCTTTTACAAGCCCTCTGATCTGCCACTTTTCCATCTGTAAGGACAAGCACACGGCACATATAAGCTTCATGCCACTCTTCATGAGTCACCATGATAATGGTCTGACTAAGTTCCGCATTGAGCTTTTGAAAGAGTTCGAGAATATTCCTTGAAGATTTTGTGTCGAGATTTGCGCAAGGTTCGTCTGCAAAAAGGAGGGTTGGACTATTTATTAAAGAACGGGCGATTGCAACACGTTGCTGCTCTCCACCTGATAATTCATACTGCCTATGGTGCATCCGGTGAATGAGACCTACCTGATTTAATAATTCTTCAGACTTGTGAAGATACTCATCCCTGGGAGTTCCTCTCATCATAGCAGGAAGACTAACATTTTCCAGGACTGTTAATTCCTGAACAAGAGCATAATCCTGAAAAACATATCCAAGATTATTGAGTCGAAACTCTGTTCTCTCATCATCATTCATGGCAGAAACATCAATCCCATTGATAGAGAGGAACCCTGATGTAGGGAGGTCAAGGAGTCCAAGGATGTGGAGAAGAGTAGATTTTCCACTCCCGCTGGCACCTACAATACCGACAAATTCTCCTTTACCTATATCAAATGAAACACCAGAAAGTGCATGCACTTCGACAAGTCCCATTCTATAAACTCTCGAAATATCTGTGGCATTAATCATGCCGGACCTCTAATTGCCTCAAGAATTGGCTCATTCGCAGTATTATATGATGGAATGAAACCTGATATAATTGATACAAGATACAAGCTTATCGTACTTCTTATGAAGGGCCCAGGTTCAACAACTGGATATACCGCACCTCCTGGAAAAATGAGGGGGTTGATATTCAGATACATTACTAGAAGCCCGGCTAGGGCAAGGCCGAGGATCGTTCCACAGGTAGCAATTACCAGTACCTGGAGGACGTATGAGTATACAATGACCCGCTTATTAATCCCTATTGCCTTAAGAATTCCAATCTGCCTTCTTTTATTTACTGTATTTATAAATATTACAATGAAAGTGACAACTGTAGCAATAACAAGGCTGACTCCGGTAGAAATGGTATTTATTATCTCAAAGGCGGTTACTGCATCATTTACAAAGCCACCTGCCTTCTCTTTATACGTCCTTACTTTTTCCTGGACTCCATACTGCATCAGGAGGTTTTTATAATATTCTTCTTTCCCGTTTTCACGCATTTTTACAAGGATTGAACTTGCCTCGTCTTTTACACCAAGAACCTGTTCCATTTCCCGGGTAGTGACATATCCTGCGAGATCAACGTTGTAAACCCCGGAATCCAGAATTCCTTTTACCACCAAATCCCTTGTCACACCATTGCTGAATGTTACAGATATCCTCTCACCAACCTGTGGCCCACCCAAAGAATCACTTTTGTCTAACCGAGAGTCCTGGTTTCCTGTGAGTGTAGTGCCAAGAACAATGCTGTCAGTATCAGTATCTTCGAGAAAATATCCTTCCTTCACCTTTGTTCCAATTTTCGTAACTTCCATGTCTGATTTTGGAGAAAGAGCGATGAGTGGCCCGGATTGTGTATTATCCTTATACCTATATGTTGCTCCGATCTGGGTCCTTGGTGAAGAACCAATAACCTCAGGAATCTGGTCCAGTTTCCGCTTAAGAGAATAGACGTTGGTGATTACAACCTGCTTCTCCCTGGGTTCTATTATCAGGTTACCAAAAGAGTAATCAATAGACTGGGTGTTGAAGTTGACTACTACTCCTGATATTATTGATGGTAAAAATACGAGATTGACAAAAACAAGTGCCATTATTGTGACTGTGAGAATAAATGTAAACCTGTTCCCTCTCTGTATTGATTTTCCGGCAAGAAAAAGAGCGACGGAAATCTTTTGGAATTTCATGGCTTTTTGTGACGGCTCCTATAATATAAATAGAGACCTGCACAGGCAAGAATTACAACTAGAACAACAAATACAATTTGCGGCCCTTCCTGCGGTTTTACGTAAATTTTCAGTGGAGTAATAACCTGTTTCTCTCCAAAATCGTCGCGGTACTGTAATGTCAGGTTGTATGAAACCTCTCCTGATTTGGATGCTTTTAAATCAAATACTGCAGGGGCGTCATTTTTTGGCTCAATAGTTCCAATGAATGCATCTTTCATCCCCTCAAACGGAATATCCAGAGATGCACGAACAGACTTTGCATCATCAGTTCCTGTATTTTCTATCCTTAATATTATCGTGAGTGAGTCACCAGTGTGGATCTGATCAGGAGTTACCTGATACTTTGAAACTCCAAGTTCTCCCTTCCCTTGAATCTGAACGCCGGCCTGTGTTGTTGTTTCATGTTTTTTTCCATCATCGGTTAGGAATGTTACGATGACTGGGAACTGCTTTATACCAAGGGGAATATTTTTATCGGTTATAAATGATAGGTCCAGGTTTTTTATCTCTCCTGGAGATAATGTTCTGAAATAGTACTGCTGAGGGGTAAGTGAAGATATAGACTGTAAGGGGGTTTCAACTGCAACATTTATATCGTGGGCAGCAGAGAGTCCGTCATTCTCTATGGCAATGCTAACATTAAATGGACTGCCTGGTATTACCTGCATCGGAACATCGCGTATAATTCGAAGCGATGGTCCTTTTACCAGTGCATATGCGGAGTTGACATTGACAGAAAGAGGATACTTGATACTTCCTGAGTCGCGGACCCTAATCCAGACTTCAGGAAAATAGACCCCTTTTGCATCTGGTGCCTTAACGAAAAAAGTCAGATTAAGTGACTGGCCAGGACCAATATTACCGACATCCTGGTACCAGCCATTAATAACCTGAAAATCCTTTGTCTGCAATATTGCGGATTCAATGAATGCACTCAATGGTAAGGTTACTGACTCGGCACTTGAAATCGCGGTTCCAGTCCCGATACTTGAAGATTCGGTCTTCGATGCCTGATTAGCTGTATTGGTAAGAGTTACTGTTATCGTGGCAGTATCACCTGGGAATACAACCTCAGGACTGATAGAATATGAAGTAACCATAACAGTAGAACTTTCGGCTGATAAGGGAGGGATAATTAGAAAACAAAGGAAAAAAAGAAAGATCAGAATATGATATCTCACAAGTGCACCCCGTATATAACTCTAATGGAGTTAGCAGTATCTCCGAAATATAAAAAAAACAAGGGCAAGTACAATAGGATACAGACATGAGCACCCCAATAGGAATTTTTTATCGCTGACACCCAGATGATTCAGCGACCTACATCTTCATGT
>CAIYHQ010000041.1 GCA_903926075.1 uncultured Methanomicrobiales archaeon | reverse complement strand
TGATACTGGTGCATGAATTTTTGATTTCGACGGGACCAGGACCGATGTGTTTAGGACCCTGTTCTGTTTCGCACCGGAAAGCTCTTCACCAAAATTTATTGCAGATAGAGCATTCGCTACGGTAGTATCCATTATGTAACCTCATACAATGATAAAAAAGGGAAATTTTACAATTCAAAAAAAATTATGTGACCTTTTTCCCTTTTGTATCCTGCACTAATATTATTGATCTTTCAATTATATATAACTTTATTTTTCAAGTTATACTTTATTTTGTATACATAATTATATTTAGTTCCGGTGCATACCCTCTATCAGGAAATTTCCTTGTCATATGGCTCAACTAAACTGGATTGGCAAAACATATAAGATTCTCTGGAACCACTTTCATAACCAGGAATGGCGCATTGAGGATGCTGAAAAAATTTTATCAGACCGCCCACGCGAGACCATCAGAAATATCATTTCGCGGTTATCAAAAGAGGGGCTCATCTCAAGTAGATCCGACCCGGAAAACACGAGAAGAAGTATATATAAACTTAAACCCCAGAAAAATGAAATCCAAATAGAGAACTCTCCAGCCAGTATACAGAAGCAATTTGTTAAAGAACGACCACCGGGAATAGTCTCTTCGAGTTACAGGATGGAGATGAAAAAACGAGCGAGCCAGGATAATTGTTTTGAAATTGAGTGTTGTCCCAAATCTTATGAACCTGACGCACAAAACTCATCTTTTTATATTTCATCTCCAATTCCTCACTTATTGCAAATTGATGAATTGGATTACACCCCCACAGTTAAAAATACCACAGTCAGTGTGGCCAGGCTGTTTCATGACACTGTTGAAAATATATATGATTTTGACCGGATGATCGAGTTTATCTGGATAAAAAAACAAGTTGAAACAGAACCACTTATTTCAGACCTAACCTTTCAGGACCTCTTTTTTTACGAGGAAAACTCCAGGGTTCATAATTTTGCCGTTGTTCTTGAAAGTAAGATTTCAGTTCAATTGAATACCAAACCGTCATGGAAACTTGCCGGTTTCTGTGAAAGCCTGTCTGAGACAATACAGAGAAGAGGAACATACGGAAGCCGATACCTTCTCCATATTTTGGAGCATTTTTTTTCAGGACCGAAAGCAGCATTCAGTTATCCCATCTTTTCCGAAATTATTGCAAGCCTTATCCCAAAAATTTCTCCTCCTTATATCTTTACTCACCCTTCCATAATTGAACTCATAATAAAAATTATCAGGCCATTGAAATCTGAAAGCATCTATGACCCGGCCTGCGGATACGGGCAGTTCCTTTTTGCAGCAGATTATTTTGGAAATCAGGGGACTGCAGATATAAAATCACAAGACAACCGGTTTTTTGGTGAAGTCTTTATTTCACTGCTTGACTTTAAAGCCTGGAGGGTCAGTCCGCATATTGTCGCAATGCTTGCAAATCTTTTGAATAATACCCAAATTCGGCTGGTTGAAGGAGATTCACTTCTTCATCCAGGTTTTGCGAAAGATGAAAAACCTAAAACATTCTCAATTGCACTTACCTACCCACCCACCAATCTCAGAGGTTATGACGAGGAAGCCCTGAAAAAGGGAGATATATGGTGGAGGTTCAGGTACGGGTTTCCAGGAAAACGCTCGGCTGAATGGGGTTTTGTCCAGCATGCCCTTGCATCGCTTAATAATTGCGGAAGGGCTGCCCTATTACTACCCGGAGATGCCCTGACCAGGCGTGGCCCTGACAAAGACATACGAATGCGATTGATCCCGGAAGGTTGTATTGACTGTATAATACTCCTTCCCGCAGAGCTAACGACTGCTAAGGACAATTCTGCACTTCTCATCCTGAAAAAGAACCAAAAAGGCCAGGGAAATGAAAATATTCTATTTATCGACGCGAGAAAAGAATGTGAAAAACAGTGGGATGATTCCGGAGTCGTCACAATTACTGGCGAACAGGCAGAAAAGATAGCGAATATCTACCATAACCGGACGTCAATTCCGGACCTGTCAAGAACAGTCCCGGTTCAGGAGCTTCTTCTGGACGAAGGAAACCTTTCCGTCGCTTTGTTTATAAATCCTATAAAAGAAAGTGAACCAGAAACTGAGAGGACCGGATGGGAGATGAGGAGACT
>CAIYHQ010000040.1 GCA_903926075.1 uncultured Methanomicrobiales archaeon | reverse complement strand
TTGAATCTTCTCAATTTTCCATATCTTTCACCTTTTGATTCCTCACTTTTGACAACCAGTTTTTATCCCTATCTGCTCGGGTTCCTGATATCAATGGGTCTCTTCCTGGGTGTTTTTGTTCACGAACTGGCCCATAGTATTATAGCTCTCCGAAATGGAGTAAAAATTAAAAGTATTACCCTTCTCCTGTTCGGTGGAGTTGCTACTATTGACGAAGAAAATGTTTTGCCTGAGGTAGAACTCCCCATGGCTTTTATCGGCCCTTTTGTAAGTCTCCTCTTTGGAATTTTCTGTTTTTTTTGTGCATTTCTTGCTAAACAGTTTATTCTCTCTCCCCCGGCGGAAGGGTTCTTCGTCTTCCTTTTTGGTTATCTCGGGTTACTCAATCTGATGCTCTGTGGTTTCAACCTGATACCTGCATTTCCAATGGATGGGGGAAGAGTCCTTCGGGCATATCTCGCAAGAAGGATGCCACTATATAAGGCAACAAAGATTGCTTCAGATATTGGCAGGGTTTTTGCCATAATATTTGGTCTTATAAGCATTTTCACATTTAACCCGATACTCCTTATTATTGCATTTTTTATTTATATGGGGGCAAATGAAGAGTATTCAAGAGACAAAATAGCATCTCTCTTGCAAGGTGTACGAATCGGAGATGTAATGTCTGCAGAGGTGATGACGGTCTCACCAGGTCTAAGTATACCTGAACTCCTCAACCTGATGCTCATAACTAAACACCTTGGTTTCCCTGTGAAAGAAACTGGATCAATTGTGGGTATGGTAACTCTTTCTGATATACAAAAAGTAGATCATATCGACAGGGAAGCGATGCAGGTCAAGGATATCATGACGAGAGACATCGTGACATTGAGTAAGGATACAGAGATAATGAAAGCTTACCGTCTGATGGTTGAGAGGCAGATAGGAAGAATACCTATAATGGAAGAGGATTCACTCATTGGTATTGTTACAAAGACTGATATCCTCAAAATTATTGAGATTCGTGAAGTTTAAAAGAATAATGCTTATCAAGTGGTGTCATACCTGTCACTTTCTGTAAATCTTCCAATGATTGAAACGGGCGGCTTCTTTCTATTGCTGCAAGTTTCGGATCACTAATCCCTGGTAACCAACGTAGAGCGGATGAAGGAAGTAAATTGATATTTATTGGAATTGGAAGTGCAGTGATTGAACGGGCCCCCCAGCTAACTACCACAACATCGATCTTTTCTTTTAATCCAAAAGAAACAGGTATGCCGACGAGGATTGGATAAGAACCCAACTGTCTCCCAAATGAAATCCCATTATTTTTTTCAATAATTACAGACTTTAGGCATGTGCCAAGTGGAAACACTTTTTCAACCATATAATGATCGATTTGCCTGTTAACGAACTCCTTAAACTGGAAAAATTCATTTTTGAATTTATGAAGGTTATTTTTTTCATAAGCTCTTGTCCCTTCGAAAGGTACCAGCTGACGGATATTAATTCGACGAAGAATAAGTCCTCTTTTTTTAATTTCGTTTAGAAAATCTCGGTTTTTCCTGTAGGTTTCGCTTGTCTCCCCATATAAACCACAGATAAAATTTATACCCGGAAGGAGTTCAGGTATCCCGTTTCTTAATACTCCTCCTGTCCTGTTTACAAGTTCAATAGCAGAGAGCACTTCCTCTGGAGTGACTACAAGGTTATTCTTCTCAATTACAACCGGGTCTGCACTTTCAAGTCCGAAAGCTGCCACATCACCGGTAGTATGGTATTTAATAATAATATTGAGTGCTTCTTCACTCTTTTCAGGGTGTCGCGCAATTGTTCCAGGATTGATATTATCGATATGTAATGTCAGGAGAGATGGAGCAGCATATCGTACAGCCCTAAAAAGTTTGTATAACATATCAGGCCTGGGTTCTGGAAACTCAATATCCAGGCTTCCATAGGTGAGGAGGTCAGGCTGGCGTCCGAGCCGGAAGTGCCTCCCTCCGTTTTCGTACAAGGCTTTTACTTCGTTAAAAACAGCATCTGGTCTCCTGAAATGGGGAGGTCCATAGAATATTTCAGTGCAGAAACTGCAGCATCCCGAATAATATCTATGGCATCCACGTGCAGTTTCAAGTTCACACATTATATCAGGAAAAGAAGGATGTTTTCTGATTATTTCGGCACCAAGGACGCTCCACCTGTCGCTTGATTCATATGAGTGGGTATGTGTGATTGGTTGACCTTCCAGATATTGAGATAACGGTATATCCGGTGGCGAGGGAAGTATTGCATCAAACCCAGAGATTTTTAATTTTGTCGCTTTCTCTCCGCCCCGAGTGAGATGGCCAAGTGTTACAGGGCCACAGAGTACCTTTCTTTCTGCATAAAATCCGTCACCTATCTGTCTGAGTTCATTCAGATTTGCGGGTGTTCCCCCGATATATTTACCTGGAACTGTAGTTCCTGCAATTACAACAAGAAGTGAATATTCACTTTTAAAAATTTTATACGGGTCAAGGCGGACCTGATCGATTGTAAAATAATCAGGGGTAAATCCCTTCTCAAGGAGGACACCTGCAACGGTTCTCACATATGGCGAGATATAAGGAGGTACTCCAAGGCATGCAGGTTCATCCACATACCCATCGATGATGCAGGCGTCAGATAACATGGCCCAGGTGCAGCAGGAGCTCCCTCGCAACCAGGAGCTTTTTATGCTTGATTTCGTCTACATCAGGGTCATCACAATCGAAACCAATTAACCTGACTGATTTTGCTCCTGATTCATATGCACAGAATACCGCACGGTCCCCGTCAGAAAACCCTCCGAAATTGTATATGCTACCAAAAGGTCTGCTCTGCGTGGTCCCCACGAGAGGGCCGCGAAAACGGGGAACCCAGTAAGTGATCAAAGGAATATTATCACCATGAGCGTGAATTACAATAACTGTGCCCGCCTCATTCATTGTTAAAAACTCTTCATCGGCTCCATCAAGGTCTGTAACAATTACATCTGGCCTGATGCCATGACTCCATAAAACAAGGGCTGCTTTGTCGGCTGCGTAGATTACGCCTTTTACAGAGTCAAGCTCCCTCGCAAGTACCGGCGCATTGCCGCAGACTGTAACATCTTTACCTGAAGTAATATCTCTTAAAACCGGAAACGCATCATTTTTCAGGAGATGAGAGAGAATATCAGCAGATTTTTCGTCAGACTCACGGGAAAAAGAAATTTTTTTTAATATATCTGAGTATAACGGCTCCCATTCTTCATATTTCATCAGTTTCTCCTTCTTCAAGGCCGATAATATCTGTGAACCGGCGAAGAAGCGGCTCAATGATAAGTCCGAGAAGTTCTTCTTTTCCCCGAACCAGTTTGAAATATGATAATGGAATTGTTGCGGCAGCCATATTTGGATGACCTCCTGCGTCTCCAATATCACCGAATGCCTCCTGGAAAACATTGCCGATATGAAGCCTCACATCACGGTTCCTGACAGACATTATGATTGACTGGTCCGTTATTCCGTATACTATGGCTGTATTGACCCCTTCAAGATTAATTAGAATATCTGCTGCCTGCGGCAGAGAATCACGGTCCCTGATATACCCTACATTTGAAAAGAGGTACCCACTCCTTATCTTTTTCTGGCGGATTGCTTCTCCAAGAACATCGAGTGTCTCCTGCGAAACTGAAGGGGACATTATCTCGTCAAGTAACTCAAGGTCAGTAAGGGGCAGTAAAAATGCAGCATTATAAAGGTCGTCAGGTGTCACATTACGTTTGAAATCTTTTGTGTCAGAACGAATACCATACAGAAGTCCGGTTGCAACTTTTTTCTCAACGCTGATATCAAGTTCCTTCATATACTGGGTGAATATGCTGGCTGTGGCTCCAAGCCCGGGTCTTATGTCTGTAAATTCAGCCCTGAATTCAGTCCCGGTTGGATTTTCATGGTGATCGATTATGATATGGACGTGAGTGTTAGGGGAAAGAGGATTATTCAGTCCTGGTGCAGGTGAGTCTACGAGGGCGATATAATCACATTCATGAATATTTTCAGGAGTCAGTTTTTCAAGTTTAACCTCAAGGAGATTGACGAGCGTCCTGTTCTCCTGGTGTCCGATATTACCGCTATAAAAGAGGCGGCATTTTAGTTTTTCCGGGTTTGCCTCATGTGCAATTGAAGAAAGTGCAAGAGCACTGGAGATTGCGTCAGGATCTGGGTTATTATGCGCGATTATGCCAAAAGTTCCATGCCACTTACTTATCATGTCAAAGAGTTTCTGGGACTGTCGCGTTGCATAAATTTTATTAATCTGGTGTACTGCGGTCTGTGCAGCAACTTTCTGTGGGTATAAAATTAAATCAGCTGTGCCATCTTTTTCGAGTTCTGAAGAGTTTATAGGGTCTTTCGTCCTTACAACAATCAATGATTTGGGAGATTGTGCGCGTACTTTTGAAACCGTTGCCCTGTTAAGATCATTATTTCCTGTCAGAATAAAAGCTATTGAAAACGAGGGCAGATTAGTAAAAAGACCAGGATCATCGAGTTCACGGACCATTGCATTTACTTTCTGGTCACGAAGTTCCTTTACCCGGTCCTCATTATTGTCAATAACAAGAATTTTTGATATTTCTGGAAATAATTCCTGAATTATATGGTATCCCAGGTTTCCACATCCAAGGATAAGATATTTAATCTCGCCTTTCTGGACATGGGTTGCGGATTCATTCATGTATTACTGAATATATGCCCTGTCAGTAAATAAAGAATGTCGAAAGTTTTATTTCAGGAGATATGCACATATTAAAGGCACATCAGTGGGCTTGTAGCTTAGTTCGGCAGAGCGACGGACTCTTAATCCGTAGGTCAAGGGTTCAAATCCCTTCAGGCCCGTAAAAAAGAAGTGAATTTTCAAAGATCTATGTATTTTTTCAAAGTCTCCCGTGTCTTTTTCATAAGTTCGTTCACTTCTTTATCAAGAGACGAGATTGTCTCATTTACCTTATTTTCAACATATTTATGACCGCTTTCAGTTGTTACAATATGATGGGTAAGCGAGATGATGCCATCAAACGAGGTTGAAATATTTGATTTCAGATTTTCAATCATCTCTTCAACCGATTTTATTTGATCATCTTTTTTTGGTTCTTCTGCCTGGATGGTCGGTTTTACATCAATGACCCATCTTCCATTCTCAAAGTGTCCTAAATCTTCTGTCACTGTTTCCCTCCGAATGATTGAATCACAGTTTCAATATTTTCCAATCAACTATAGATAAATAGCGCAATAATAAAAAAATAAACAGGGCAATATGAAAAAGGTAAGATTACCTGATAAGAAAAAGTTAATTCTTTTTTTAATTCCAATAGTTGCTATTGTAATTGCTCTTATTTTTCTTGCACCTTCGTTTCAACAGAAACCAAAAGAGAATGTAACTGTAATAATTCCAGAGCCTTTTATATATCATAGTCCTGATAAAAACTTTGCCCTGACTTATATGGATGACTGGTCAACATTTGTCTCACCTGGGCCACCGATGTTCTCAATCCTGCTTTCACCACCCGGGTTGCCGCCAGGGACAGTCAGGATAGATGAACGGTATCTTAATGAAAACCGTACACTTGATCAGTATTATGAGAACCTGATTGCAGATTATCACGTGAATTTTAATGTTACAGATATTAAAACATCTGATACAACCATTTCGGGTTTTCCTGCAAAACAAATTGAATTCACCTGGGTCGATGACGGAGTATTGCGCAAAAAGATGGAGACAATAATAGTTGCGGATAATCTTTCATTTTCAATGAACTATAAAAACCGTGTTGAACTTTATGATGCAAATCTTCCTGCGGTAGAAAATGTTTTCCAGTCCATGAATATAGCACGGATATTTACTACTCCAACCGCTTTAATCACAACCGAACCTACTCTGACCGCACCAATACTCTACTCGTTAAGTCCCTCATCAATCCCGGCCGGGAGTGCCGGGTTTACACTCACTTTAACAGGTTCATACTTTTTTAACGAAGCACAAGTAATCTGGGATGAACTTCCACTCCTTACCACGTACATCTCTTCAAGGCAGTTAACAGCAGTTGTCCCATCTTCATTTGTAACAGATTCTGGGACTTCGAAGGTTTTTATCACAAACGGCAGGGATGCAAAATCGAATATTCTTACGTTTTCAATCTTAAAACCTTTTTTACGTGTAGACTGGAATGCTTTCAAGACTGGTGATGTATTGAAGTTTACAACGGCGACGCTTTCGCCGTATTCCTATGTCCTTGTTACGAATGAGGATGTAGGGAGACAATACCAGGTCCAGAGACTTTATAAGGTAAATAATAACACATTAATTCGAGATAAAAGCAGCAATGGTGTATTTATCACATCATACGATACTCTTCAAAACAGGGCCGTAAAGGTGGGAGTTGTTCCTTATGAGATGCTCAAATTAGATACATTTACGTTTCAAAATCCAATATAATTCTGGAAAAATCCAAGAGAATAATGGAACCTTCAAGGATAAACTGACCATATGAAACTCGATAAACTTGTAATTACAGTAATTGCAGTAATATTTATTGTTGCCCTGTTAATCACAGGTTTACTTTCCTATTTTGTTCTTATTAATAGTTATTCGAGGCTTGAGAAAGCAGAGATTAATACTGATACAGAACGGGTTATGAATGCAATAGATAATGATATTGCCAATCTTAACAAGACAACGCATGACTGGTCATCCTGGGACGACACCTATTATTTTGCTTTAGGAAATAACGAAGCATACCTGGATTCAAATTTAAACAGTTCTTCATTGGTAAATTTAAATGTTAATTCAATTATTATTTTCAATAATAGCAGAGGGATAGCCGGAAGTAAATCCGTTGACCTGAACAGAGAAATTGAAATCGCAACTGACCCTCATATTCTTACACAAATTTCAGAAAATCCGAAACTGTTTTTCAACATGTCTGAAAATTCAAGTGTTGAAGGGTTTATGAAAGGTTCTTATGGGCCTGTAATTCTGGTCGCACGACCAATTCTGAAAAGTGATGAAACCGGACCGGAGGCAGGAATTATAGTTTTCGCAAAAAATTTCGATTCTGATTTTATTGAGGAAATCAAGGAAGTGACTAATCTCCCTCTCTCATACCAAAACACGGAGTCCCTTAATCTGCGAGGAGGGAATGAAAAGTCGAATTATCGAGAAGGTCCTGTAAATGAATCTACAATTTCCGGAATTCAAGCAGTTTACTCTGTAGACGGAAATCAGTTAGGGATAATTACGGTCCAGACTACGCGACCAATTATGAATGAGGGGCTCAGTTCAATATTATTTTTCCTCATTACCCTCGTAACTCTTTCTCTTTTATCTATAATTGTCTTTTTCTATATCCTTAATCGTTTTATTCTCAAACGGATTAAAAAAATGCAGGATAGTATTGATGCAATAGGTACACTCACAGATTCATTTGAACCTCTTAATATTCAGGGTGATGATGAACTTGATTCTCTTGCGATTTCATATAATTCAATGTTTGAACGAATTCTTTCAGATGAAAAAGCCCTTTTTGTCTCGCTTGAAAAATATCGTTCACTCCTGGAAAATGCCAATGACGCTATAATGTTAATTTCCAATAAAAAATATAAAATACTCGAGATAAATGCAGATACACAAGAATTATTGGGAATCAAAAAATCTGATATAAACAATATTACGTTTTTCGATATTTTTCACGAGTCTCAACACAATGTCGTCGAAAAAATGATAAATGATTTAATTCTACTAGGAAAATCAGATATTCCTCATTTATATGCAAGGCACATTCTCGGTTATAACATACCTGTTGAGGTGCGGGCTTCTTTTATAAAGATTCAAAATGAAGAATTTTTACTCGTGATAATAAGAGATATAACAAGAAGAATACATTCCGAAGAACATCTTAAACGGATAATTGATCAGCTGACGAGACTTATTCAGGTAACGGGTTATGATGTCACTAACCAGATAATGAGCCTCCGGGGATATCTGGAGCTTTCAACAGAATGTGCCAATGACAAATACGCCCAGGAACTCCTTGTAAATGAGAAGGCTATCGTTGAATATATACAAAGTCTTATTGCATTTACACATGATTATCAGGAGATTGGAATAAATGAGCCCGAATGGCAGGACCTTAATAAAGTTTTAGATGGTATTACAGCTATAAATGAAATTGATTTCTTGGAGATAAAAAGTTCATTTATTCATTTATCAATTTTTGCTGACAAACTTTTGGGAAAAACACTTTTAAGGCTTATTTACAATTTGTATATCAGCGGAAAAGATCTAAAAACAATTTATTTTGTATCGAAAGAAGAATCAGACGGTCTTCTTCTCACAATTACAACTGACTGTAAAGATTTGGAACCAGGAGAAGGAAAAGATCTCTTTATTGATTCGTCCGGGCTAGCAGACAGGATAGGTCTTCACCTGGTCAGAGAAATTCTTGCAATCACTAATATAACAATTGATCTTAACTTTTTATCGAAAAGAGGTATTATTATCTATATCAAAGTCCCACAAGGGAAGTATAGGTATGGTCATGAAAGTCTGGTGTGATAACTGATGGCTGCTACCACACTTCTCGTAATAGGGAAGGACAAATACTTTCAGGACATTATTGAGCTCTACATGGAATGCGGGGCAAATCTCAATACAATTCATGCTCCCTCAGCAAATGATGCATTGTTACTCTTAAAAACAAAGACAATCGACACAATTCTAGCTCCTTACCAGATGCCAGATATGGAGGGTTATGAATTTCTGGTAAAATTAAAAGCCATCAACAGTAAAAAACCCCTTATCATCTTTTCAGGAAAGGTTTCACCAGAGGATACTTTAAAAGTAATTAACAATGGATGTGACTTTGTTTTTGAGAAAGGTGCTGATATTGCACTCCAATATGCTGAGTTGTCAAGTATTTTTGCAAAAATTGTAAGATGCCACCAGTTATCCTCCGAACTTTCATTTTCTGAAGCTAATCTTCAGACAATTATCGAGGCAACTGATGATTCTATTTACATGGTTGACCGTGAATGCCGTTATTTATACATGAATTCACTTCACCGCAGACGCCTTGGGATTGAGAAAGATGATTATGAGAGTAAATTATATGGATCATATCATACAGAAATTGCAGCGGTAAATTTCACTCATAATATTAAAAAAGTATTTTCAAGTGGTGAGTCATGCGTTGATGAATATGAAATTTCAGAAAAATATTTCTATCGAAAATTTATTCCTGTAAAATATCACGATACTCCCCAGGTACTTGCAGTTATAGTAATATCCACTGAAGTAACGGACAGAAAAAAACTTGAAGAAAATCTACAAAGCACTTCATCCCTCCTTGCGGCAACACTTGAGTCAACATCTGATGGAATACTCGTTTGTGACCGTTCAGGAAAAATATTAAGTTATAATTCTAAGTTTTCTAAAATCTGGAGTATTTCAGAGGAATCAGTTAATAAACTGCATTATATCGATTTCTTCAAGTTGATGAAGAAAAAAATTTTAAACCCTGATTTGTTTTTTGAAAAAATCGATGAAATGAATATTAATTCAGATTCCGAGTTGTTTGTATATTGTGAACTTGAAGGGATGCGAAGTTTAGAAATCTTCACCCAGGCCCAGAAAATTGGATTAATGACAGTCGGGAGGATATGGAGCTTCCGTGAAGTAACTGAGCGCCAGAGAGCGACAATCGCCCTGCGTTTCAGCCATGAAAATTATCAGACGCTCGTTGAGTCGACAGATGACCCAATTTTTATGGTTGATGAAAATTGCAAATATCTGTTCATGAACTCGCATTCGATGCGAGAGATTAATATTAGTAATGATGGATATGAAGATCATTATTTTAATGAATTTCACTCAATGAAGGAGACGACA
>CAIYHQ010000039.1 GCA_903926075.1 uncultured Methanomicrobiales archaeon | reverse complement strand
CCTGAACTCCCGATTGTTAGGCGCATAAACCGAAAGTCTCTAATATTTGTCGGTTTTTCTTATTGACTTCAGAAAGCATGGTCTCACCTTGAGATAGCTCAAAAATCTTAATTTTTTCAAGTTCAAGAAGGAGTTTTTCGACTGAATATTGTTTTGCAAGACCCGTATCCTTCATTATCATCTGAAGTCTCATTCTCAAGATTAAACCTAGGAATGTGACAAACAAGTAACCTCTGACCGTATCTTCTCGTCTCGCATTTAAGGGGAGGGTTTCCATATCCTTTTTCATAGCCAGGAAGCACTTTTCAACTGCATCACGCTGTCTATAATGGGTGAGACATGCTAGCCAGTCCATTTCCCCCGAATAGAACAGAATAAACTTCCCCATTCTATTTACTCGTTGAGTGACTGCTTTTTGTTTTATTGCAACTTCGAAACGCCCATCAATAAATTTCCAAGTTAAAAATTTAGAGTATCCTTTCGCTATTTCATGAACAACTGTTTCTGGTCTTCTCCAGTTTTTTGGTAGACAATTCTCAAGTTTTTCTACAACATCGTGAAGATGAAGATAAAATAAATTTTTTTCTTCCATCTCCCGTCGAGGATCATAATAGCAATATCCTTTTACGGACAATGTTCTGGGTTCCTTCTCAAGGTCATAATGATGTTCTAAAGTGACAGGCATTGCAAATATTGTCCCCTTTTCAAATTTCTGAAGAAATTCTGCTCTTTTCACTGCAACTTGCGCTTTACTCATCAATTCTTTTACAGAAGTGAGTTGAATTGTTGCAGGGATTATGAACGGGATTTGAGTATCTATCAACTCAGCGAGGATTGTCTGTGAGAAAAAACCCCTGTCGAGGATCAGTTTAAAGTGTTCTAAACCCACCGTATGTAATCTTCGTATCGTGTTGTGCAACGTCGTGATGTCCGCAATACTTCCTGGATATATTTCATATCGAATGGGTATACCTCTTTTTTTATCAACAACTAGCGACAGATTAATTTGTGGAAGGCCATCATTATCGCGATTATATCCATATTCGAGCAATTCTATGAGTTGTGATGAACTTGACAGACTCGTGATATCATATAGCAATGTAGCTTCGGGTTCGAGAAATTTTGTGAATTGATTCATAAACTGTTCAGGAATGTTACTCCTTCCAATAGCGCCAAGAATTTCACTAATACGCTGGCTCGTAAGTGGAAGATCGCTGTTATTCAACCAGAGTGATGAACTCTCATACCAGGTTTGAACATTACACATCGCCATTGGACGTACAACGCGATTATAGGCAAGGGTGATTATTGTGTCTGTTTCAACTTCATTCAAAAAATTTTCAAGTATTGTCTGAATTGAAAGATCCTGTGTGATTTTTTGTAAAGGAAGTAAATTTCCATGAGTATATGCGGATTTCGGAGCGGATGAAGCCGTCATCTCAATCGGGATCATATGCTCATCCCTTACCCGGATTGGTTGACCCTCAATATTTTTTCCGAGATATTTGGACTTATGTCGGATCTGTTTCTTCTCCTTATCATAGTAAGGGGTGTCCTCATACCAGTACTCCTTTCCATTAATCACTTTAATGCGCACTGTGGACTTCAT